>NZ_JAQGLC010000301.1 GCF_028293085.1 Sphingomonas bacterium | reverse complement strand
GCCCACCGCATCGACCGTGATCGGGACGACCGAGGAGTTGATCCAGTTCTGGTATCCACCCGTATGATTCCAGAAGAAGTCGGCCGTGAAGCCACCCATCTCCCAGCCGAGTTGGGCCCGGCTCTTGAACTGGACCGATGGGAAGGTGGTGTTGTAGCCCGAGGTATTCAGGATGCTGAATTCGGAACCGCCGCCGAAATTCTGCGTGAACTTCGTGAAATAGGTCCCGCTGGCACCGATCGTGAAGGTGCCCAGATCGCCGATCGGGGCCCGATAGGTCCACGATGCGTCGATACCCTCCACCGTCAGGTTGAGCGCATTGCGTGAGCTCTGATCCAGTGTGAAGTACACTGTCGCCGGCACCGCGCCGGAAATCGTGCCGCCGTTCGCGATGTTCGCGAAGGCGTCGATCTGCGCCTGGGTGGCGCCGGTCGGGTAGATCTGCAGCAGATTACGCAGACCCGCCGAGTTCACGATCGCGGTCGGGCTGGGCGAGCTCACACCACCGATGAACTTGTTGTGGAACCACGTCGCGGCGAAGACGAAACCCGGCAGGAAGCGCGGGGCCAGATCGAGGCCGAACGAATAGCTCTCGCCCTTTTGCGGCACCATGTTCGAAAAACCACCGCCAAGCTGGCGACGGAGGCCGAGATTGTTGTTGCCGCCAATGGTGCAGGTCACCGCTGCTGCGGTGCACGGGGTGCTGGTGTTGGTCACCACCGCGTTCGGGACATTCACGACGGTCGGATAATTGGCGACCGGCACGACCAGCGAACCCTGCTGGCCGACGCTGCCCGAGGCATAGAGATACCCCTGGCTCGGATCGCCGATGACGGCGATCGGCGGTGCCACGAAGGCAGTCGCATAGTTGCCGCGCAGCTTGACGCCCTCGAACAGTTCCCAGTTCGCGGCGAACTTCGGATTGGTCGTCTCGCCGACATCGTCATAGCTGTCCCAACGGCCCGAAATGTCGAGATCGACCTTGCGGAAGAAGGGAATTTCCATGTCGGACGAGATCACCGGCACGACGATTTCCGCATAGGCCGACTTGACCGTGCGATGGTAGTAATATTGCCGGAAGGTCGAGCCCGTCACCGTCGGGCCGGTGCCGTTGGCGCCGTTGATCTTCTGGGTTTCCTCGGCCCAGTAATATTCGCCGCCGAACGCCAGCTTCACATCGCCCGCTGGCAGCTTGAACAGACCGCCCTGGAAGTCGAGCTTGATCTGGTTGAACGTGTTGTAGTTCGTGTTCTGCGTATCCGCGCCATAGAGCGATTTCAGGACCGCGGTGGAGGTACGATCGACGCCACCGACGTGCCACACGTCGAGGGCGTTGGCCGCGGTGAGCGGCAGATTCAGCGCGATCACGTTCTGGCCGGCGACATCGGAAGCCGTCGTGCTGCCGGTGGTCTGGCCGGTGCCGTTCAGGGCGAGCAGGGCGCAGGAAGTGCAGAAGCCGTCGATGGTGTTGAGCGCCGAACGGTTCTTGCCGAAGGCGTCGCTGAGCTTCACGCTCCAATCGTCGGTGATGTCATATTCCGCCATGGCATAGGCGTAGATCGAATCCTCTTCGGACTCACCGCGGCCATATTGACCGTCGGCCCGGGTCGCCAGGAAGTTGATCGTTTCCTTGGTGGCATCGGGCGTGCCGGCGGGCGCCACGAAGAAGGGATTCACCTGCGGATAGGTGCAGCCGGTGGTCCCACCAGGGTTGGCGACGGTGCAGGCGCCGGCGCTCGTGGTAGTGCCGCCATTGGTATAGGCGCCGAACGCCGTCGCGTTGGTGAGCGTGCCCGGGCCGTTCTTCTGGGTCGTCTTCTGGTTGTTGTAGTTCAGCATCGCGGTGACGCGGAACCGATCGGAGAACTCGTTATACACCTTGAAGATGGTGTTCGCGCGGTACTGGCCCGAGGTCAGCACGGAGTAGACCGAGTTGTTGCAGGGCGCGTTGGGCGCGGTGTTGGCGACCGTGCTGGTCGCGCTCGGCGACAAATAGATGCCCGAGGGATTGGCCGCGCCGCCGGGACGGCCGGTAACCTGGATCGTTGCCGGGTTGCAGGCGAAGCTGTTGGTGTTGCTGCCGCCGATGGGACGATAATCGCCCATGCTCGAGAAATCGCGATCGCGGTTGTAGAGCGGGCTGGATTTGGTGAACTGGCCGGCGATGTAGACACCGCCCGTGTCCCACTTCTTGCCCCAGATGAAGTTGAAGTCGAACGTGTTGTAATGATCGGCGATGCCGTAGCGGACGTTCGCTTCGAGGCCGTCGAAGGTCTTGCGCGTGATGAAGTTGACCACGCCTGCGACCGCGTCCGAACCGTAAACCGAGGACGCGCCGTCGGCGAGAACCTCGACGCGCTCGATCGCGCTGGTCGGGATGATGTTCGGATCAGTCTGCGCGAACTGGGTGCCGCCACCCGGCAGGCGCATGCCGTCCATGATCACCAGGGTGGTGTTCGAGGACGAGCCGGCAAGGCTGTGAATCTGCGGCGAATAATAGGAATAGGCGCTTTCGCCCTGGGCGAGCGAGCCATTGGTGGTGATTGCCGGGACGGTGTTGACCAGTTCCGAGACGTTAACCGGTGCGGTCTTTTCGATCGTCGCCTGGCCGACGGAGACGAGGTTCGACCCGATCGGCGCGACACCCTTGATGCTGGTGCCGGTGACGATGATGTCCTTGCTGCTGTCGACTTCCGAGCCGTCCGTCAGGGTTTCCTGGGCGGGCAGCGTATCGGTCGCGGCGGACTTCTGTGTGGTTGACGACGTGCTTTGCGCGAATGCGGTGCCGGGCAGCAGCGTTAGTGCCGCCGACAGAGCAATCACGGAGCCACTCAATTTGATTTTGGACGAGAATCGCATCCCCGTTCCCCCTTTCAGACTGGTTTATCCTCTCAACTCCCGATCCGATCTTATTTGTGATTTGATATCATATAGGATCGGGAATCGAGGCATTCCTACGGGCGCGATCCGCAGGCGTCAAGCCGTTGCACGCCGGTGTGGGTCCGCTTCGGCCGGAGATCGCCGGGCATGATGCAAAAATGCCACGAAAGGGGGTTCTCTCGGGCGTGGCCGAAAGGCTGTTCAGCGGCGGGTTGATTCAACCGCGGTCCGAATTGCCGCATCGTGCGACTCGCGGGTCTCCATAAACCCGCGTGCTCTTTCCCATGACGGTCGCGTCGACGCCTCCGTCCCTGTTCCTGGACAGGCCTTCCCTGTTATCGGCCCGGAACAGGGAAAAGCGCGACGACCTTGGTCGCTATTTCGCTTCGGCGAGCAACTCGCGGGCCGATGGAGTCGACCAGTCCATCCCGCCGGTCATCCGCCATACTTCATGGCCGGTCGAATCGTACAGGATGCTGGTCGGCAGCTCGGCATTATAGCCGACGCTCAGGCCCACATCGGGATCGAGATAGGGCTTCAGCCGCGTGAAGCCCCTGGTGCCGAAGAAGGATGCCACCTTTTGCGCCCCGCCCGAACCCAGATCCTGGCTCACCGCCACCACCGTCATGTCCTTCGCCAAGCCGTCGAGCGTCGGCATCTCGGCGACGCAGGGCGCGCACCAGGTCGCCCAGAGATTGAGCAGCACCGGCTTGCCATGGAAGGCGGCGACCGAGGTCGGGTGGCCGTCGGGCCCCTTGAAGGGTATCGCCGGTGCCGCCTCACCCTTGTGGGTGCGGTCGAGCGTGCCGATCGTGTCGACGATCACCTTCTCGCCTTCCTTCGGGCCTGGCGGCGGCGCGGGCGTTGCCGGTACGGCCGGCGAGGCCTTTGCTTGCTCCGGCGCGGAGACTTGCCTATCGCAGCCCGCCAACAGGCCCAGCATCAGGAGCGGCACGATCGTCGAGCGGAAGGACATAGACGCATCCAATGCCATGTGGGGCGGCCGCTTCGCCGAAGGGCCGGCGGCGGTGATGCGCGAGATAAATGCCTCGATCCCGTTCGACAAGCGTCTCTGGCGGCAGGACGTCGCGGGCTCGAAGGCGCACGCCGCGATGCTCGGCGCGCAGGGCATCATCTCCACAGAGGATGCCGCGGCGATCTCGGCCGGGCTCGACATGGTTGCGGCCGGCTATGAGGCAAACGGCGTCGCCGAGGACCTGACGCTCGAGGACATCCATATGCAGTCCGAGGCGCGGTTGGCCGAGGCGATCGGCCCGGTCGCGGGGCGGCTTCACACCGCGCGCTCGCGCAACGACCAGGTCGCGACCGACTTCAAGCTCTGGGTGCGCGACGCGATCGACGCGGTCGATGACGGGCTGTTCCATTTCCAGCAGGCACTGCTCGCCCGTGCCGAGGAACATGCCGCGAGCGTGATGCCCGGCTTCACCCATCTCCAGAGCGCCCAGCCGGTGACGCTCGGCCATCACCTGATGGCCTATCACGAGATGATCGCGCGCGACCGCAGCCGTTTCACCGACGCGCGCGCACGGATGAACCTGTGCCCGCTCGGCTCCACCGCGCTGGCCGGCACCGGCTTTCCGATCGACCGCGACATGACGGCGACCGCCCTCGGCTTCGACGGCCCGACGCGCAATTCGCTCGACGGCGTCTCCGACCGTGATTTCGCGATCGAATATCTGACCGCCGCCGCCCAATGCGCGCTGCATCTGTCGCGGCTCGCCGAGGAATTCATCCTCTGGGCGTCGCAACCGTTCGGCTTCGTCTCGCTGTCGGATCAATGGTCGACCGGCTCATCGATCATGCCGCAGAAGCGCAACCCCGACGCCGCCGAGCTGGTGCGCGGCCATTCCGGGCGGATCATCGGCTGCCTGACCGCGCTGATGATCACGATGAAGGGCCTGCCGCTGGCCTATTCGAAGGACATGCAGGACGACAAGCCGCCGGTGTTCGAGGCGCACGACCTGCTCGCGCTGTCGATCGCGGCGATGACCGGCATGGTGGAGAGCGCGACCTTCCGCACCGATCGGATGCGCGGGCTGGCTGAAGCCGGCTTTTCCACCGCGACCGATCTGGCCGACTGGCTGGTGCGCGAGGCCGGGGTGCCGTTCCGCGAGGCGCATCATATCACCGGCCGCGCGGTGAAGCGCGCGGAGGAGCTCGGGGTGGCGCTCGACAAAGTTTCGATCGCCGATCTGCAGGCAATCGATGCGCGGATCGACGAACGCGTCTATGACGTGCTGAGCGTCGACGCGTCGGTCGCGAGCCGGACGAGTTTCGGCGGCACCGCGCCGGCACGGGTACGCGCCGCAATCGCTGCGGCGAAGAAGGGAAACGAGCCATGAGGATCGCCATTTTGCTGGGTGCCGCGCTGGTGCTGTCGGGCTGTGGTGCGTCGAAAGGCCTGCAGCCGCAGAAAGGCGAAGCGCTGCCGCCCGCGCCCTATGGCGCGAAGACGGCGCCGACCGCCGAACAGTTGCTGAAACCGAGCAACCAGGCGCGCCCCGCCCGCAGCGACGAGCTTCTCAGGAATTCCGAGGACCGCCGCAGCGACGATTTCGACCTCCCACCAAGCTGAACCCATGGATCATTTCAGTCTAATCGACGGCGCGATGCACGCCGAGGGCGTTCCGCTCGACCTGATCGCGGCCAATGTCGGCACCCCTGTCTATGTCTATTCGCGGGCGACGCTGACCCGGCATGCCCGCGTGTTCCGCGACGGCCTGGCCGGCGTCGAGCGCGCCCATTTCGCCTATGCGATCAAGGCCAACCCCAATCTCGCGGTGCTGAAAGTGCTGGCGGACGAGGGCTATGGCGCCGACGTCGTCTCGGGCGGCGAGCTCGCACGCGCGTTGGCCGCGGGGATGAAAGCCGAGGACGTGGTCTTCTCGGGCGTCGGCAAGACCCGCGCCGAGCTCCAGCGCGCGCTCGATGCCGGGCTCGGCCAGTTCAATCTCGAGCTGGAGGAGGAGGGCGAGGCGCTGTCCGGCCTTGCCGCCGCAATGGGCATCCGCGCCAATGCAACCTTGCGGGTGAACCCCGATGTCGATGCCGGCACTCATGCCAAGATCTCGACCGGCAAGCGCGAGAACAAGTTCGGCGTGCCGATCGACCAGGCCCCGGCGATCTATGCCCGCCTCGCCGCGCTGCCCGGACTCGCGATGCGCGGGATCGCCATCCATATCGGCAGCCAGCTCTTCGATCTTGCCCCGCTCGAAGCGGCCTACGCCCGTGTCGGCGAGCTGGTCGCGCAACTGCGCGCCGCCAGCCACCCGATCGAACGGGTCGATCTCGGCGGCGGTCTCGGCGTCCCCTACAAGGCTGGCGACAATCCGCCGAGCCCGGCCGATTATGGCGCGATGGTCGCGCGGGTGACCAGAGGGTGGAACGTCACGCTGATGTTCGAGCCCGGCCGCGTGATCGCGGGCAATGCCGGCGTGCTGCTCACCAGGGTGATCTGGGTGAAGCCCGGCGTTGCGAACCCTTATGTGATCGTCGACGCGGCGATGAACGATCTCATGCGCCCTGCGCTCTACGACGCGTGGCATGATTTCGCCGCCGTCCGGCCGACCGGCGAAAGGATGATCGCCAATATCGCGGGACCCGTGTGCGAGAGCGGCGACACCTTCGCCATGGCGCGCGAGATCGACGCGGTGAAATCGGGCGACCTCGCGATCTTCCGCACCGCCGGCGCCTATGGCGCGACCATGGCCAGCACCTATAACAGCCGCGCTCTGATCCCCGAGGTGATGGTCGACGGCGACAGATATGCCGTCGTCGCCGACCGGATCGAGCCCGAGACGATCATCGCCGCCGAGCGGTTGCCGGAGTGGCTGACCGCGTGACCCTGCACAGCCTGCCGCTGTTCGTGCGGCTGGCGGGCCGGCCGGTGATTCTGCTGGGCGACGGCGAGGCGGCGGATGCCAAGCGGCGCCTGCTGGAGCGCGCCGGTGCCGTGATCGGCGACGAGGGCGCCGATGCCGTGCTGGCGGTAGTGGCGATCGCCGACGAGCGACTTGCCGGCGAGGCGGTCGCACGACTCAAGGCGCGGGGCGTCCTCGTCAACGCGGTCGATCGGCCGGATTGGTGCGACTTCACCCTCCCGGCGATCATCGACCGCGATCCGGTGCTGATCGCGATCGGCACGGGCGGCGCGTCGGCGGGGCTGGCAGCCGCGCTCCGCCAGCGACTCGAAGCGATCGTGCCCGCCGGACTGGGAGGCCTGGCGAACGCCTTGCGTGCCGCCCGGGCTGCGTTGCGGGAGAAGTTTCCCGAGAGCGACAATCGCCGGCGCGCGTTGGGCGCGGCCCTCGCGGCTGGTGGCGCGCTCGATCCGCTGACCGCGACATCGGGTGCGGTGGACGATTGGCTGGCCGAAGCGGAGGCCGCCCCGCGCGACCGCGCCGTCACGATCCGCCCGCGCTCTGCCGACCCCGACGACCTGACGATCCGTGAGGCGCGTCTGCTTGGGCTCGCCGACCGCCTCTACCATCGCCATGACGTGCCGGCCGCGATCCTCGACCGCGCGCGCGCCGATGCCGTACGGATCATTTGCACCGAATCGCCGGTTGAGCCTGGTCCGGGACTAGCAATCTATATGGAGATGGCATGAGCGGTTTTGCGTATCGGGTGCAGGGCGGCAAGGCCGAGCGGGTCGAGATCAAGCAGGCATTGGCCAGTGAGGCCGACCTGATCTGGGTCCATCTGACCACCAATAACGAGCATGCCCAGGCGTGGCTGACCGACGAAGCCAAGGCGCCCGATTATATCGTCGACGCGCTGACCGCGACCGAGACGCGCCCGCGCTGCGATGCGCTGGGCGAGGGTGCGTTCCTCAACATGCGCGGCCGCTCGAGCGAGGAGACGACCTCCTCCGATCCACTCGCCTCGGTCAGGATCTGGGCGACGGCCGGGCGGGTGATCTCGGTCACACGGCGCGCCCTGATCGCCGTGGACGATGTCGTCGAGGCGATCGAGGGCGGCGAGATCCGCGACCCCGGCGACCTGATCGCCGAATTCGCCACCGCGATCACCGCCAACCTCGATCCCGACGTCGCCGATCTCGGCGACACGCTCGACGATTGCGAGGCCGATCTCGATGCCGACAAGGTGTTCGAGTTGCGCCGCCATGTCACCAAGGTGCGCGTCGCCGCGATCGGCTATCGCCGCTTCCTTGCGCCGCAGCGCGCCGCGCTCGAAAAGCTGGCGGCGCTGCCGTGCGCATGGCTGCAGGACGACGACCGCCTCCACCTCAACGCCGCCGCCGATCGTGCCGCGCGCATGGCGGAGGAACTGGAGAGCATCCGCGAGCGCGCCGCGCTGATGCACGAAGCACTGACCGACCTGCGCGCCGAGCAGATCGACAGCCGCGCGCTGATCATCTCGATCGCGGCGATGATCTTCCTGCCTCTGACCTTCCTCACCGGCCTGTACGGGATGAACGTCAAAGGCCTGCCTTATGCGGAGGAACCCTGGGCATTCGACGCGATCACCGCGGTCTGCACGGTGATCTCGGTCGTGATCGTCATCTATTTTGTGCGCCGCCACTGGTTTGGGCGGTGAGCCGCTCGACCTCGTCGTTGAGCGCCTGGATCGAGGCGATCAGCCGCTGACGGTCGGCGCGGGTGGCGGCGAGCGCCGTCTTCGCTTCGCCCAGCTCCATGGCGCGAGCGGCGATGCGCGCATCCAGCGTGGCGTTGGAGCGCTTCAGGTCGGCGATCCGGCGCGCGCGTTCCAGCACCCGCTCGATTCGCGCAGCGAGCACCTCGAAGGCAAAGGGCTTGGCGACATGGTCGTCGGCGCCCGCGGCCAGCGCCTCGACCGCGGCGGCGGGATCGCTGCGCCCGGTGAGCATGATGACGGGCAGATCGGCGGTGTCGCGGCTGCCGCGGATTTCGGTGAGAACATGGACGCCGGACATGCGCGGCATCACCATGTCGAGCAGGACGAGGTCGAAACCCCGCGCGGCGATCAGGTCGAGCGCCTCGACGCCATTGTCGCTGAGCGCGGTGAGGTAGCCGAGATGAGCGAGGCGCCGTCCGAGCACGTTGAGGTTGGTCCGGCTGTCATCGACGGCAAGGATCGTACGCACCGGCCCGCGGCGGATCGAGGCCGATTCCAGATTGCCGAAAAGCTCCATCAGGCAAGGTCCCATGATATTGGCAGGGACATTCTAACGCCCGCCGGGTCACGATTTGGTTAACCGCGCCGCAACCTAAGAGGTGCGGACGGTGCGC
Organism: Sphingomonas bacterium; assembly: GCF_028293085.1. Taxonomy (GTDB): domain Bacteria; phylum Pseudomonadota; class Alphaproteobacteria; order Sphingomonadales; family Sphingomonadaceae; genus Sphingomonas. The sequence goes on along the minus strand of NZ_JAQGLC010000301.1, from coordinate 27,165 downwards.
CAGGCCTGGCCGATCTCGTCGAGCATCGCCGCGACATCGCGGAAGGGCGCCGGATCCTGGCCGACGCTCGCTTCGACGATCGTCCGCCGCGCACCGGCATAGAGCCGGGCAAGCGTCTGCGCGACCTCGCCGCCCGCTTCGTGGTCGAGTCCCGCCTCGAGCGCGAACAGGATGGCGGTGGCGCGGGTCACCTTGTCGACCTTGGTCTTGGGCTGCTGGTGCTCGGTCGCCCAGGCCGCGGCGCGCAGCGCGTGGACAGCTTCCTCGTAGAGGAGCTGGATAAGCGCGGCGCCGTCCGCCTCCGTGGTGCGGCCGACAAGGTCGATCTGGCGATAGGTAGCATCCGGATCGCGCAGGATGCTGGCATAGCTTCCCATCAGCCCTTGCTCGAGTTCCAGGCATCCACCTGTTGCTTGAGATAGTCCTGGGTGGCCTTGTACGAGGCAACGCGCGCATCGGTCGCGGCAAACTGCGCGGTCAGGCGGGTGCGGAGCTTGTCCTCCTGATCGGTGATCTTGGCCTGATCGTCGGCGATCGACGATTGCAGCTTGGTGTAGCGCGCGGCGCTCGCGCCGAGGCCATAGGTTGTGCTGGTCGCAGCGGTCGAGATCGCGGCAAGCGCCGCCCCCAGGCCGTTGCCGCTCGCCGCGGTGCCACCGTCCGCGAACATCGCCTCGACCGCGGCGGGATATTTGGTCAGCGCCGCCGACAGCCGATCCGCATTGACCGAGAGGGTGCCGTCACGATTGGTCGCGACACCGATATCGGCCAGCGTGGTCGGCGCGCCGGTCACGGTCGCCGTCGAAAGCTTGGTCAGAGTCAGCTGGGCGAGCGCGCGGGTGAGCGATTTCGCCGCCGGATCGGTGTAGAGCGAGCCGCTCGCCGGATCGGTCTCCTGCTTCATCACGGCGAGCAGCTGATTATAGGTGTCGACGAAGTCGCTGACCGATTGCGAGATGTTCGCGCTCGGCGATGCGGTTCCCAGGGTCACCGTCGTGCCGACCGCGGCACCGACGAGATCGAGCTGGACGCCCGAGATCAGGTCGTTGATCGAGTTGGTCGGGCGCTTGAGCGCGACCCCGTCAATGGCGACGATCGCGTCCTTGGCGGAACTGCCGATCGTCGTGCCGGTCGCCCCGACACCGACGTTCAGCGACGACAGGCCCTCGAAACCCGGATTTTCGGTCGCCGTCATGGTGAAGGCCTGGCTTGCGCCGGTAGGCCCCTTCAGCAACAGGCGCGACCCGTCGACGTCGGTGACCACGGTCGCGGTGACGCCGGCATTGCGCGCGTTGATCGCGGCGGCGATGCCGGTCAGGCTCGAATTGGTCGAGGTGATCGCGATGTTGATCGGGCTGGCGCTGCCGGCGGCGAAGCCGGTCATCGCGCCGTCCGCGACGGTCGCGGTGCCGAGCGTCAGGGTGAGCATGCCAGTGCCGACCGAGGCGGTCTTGTCGGTAATGATTCCTGTCGAGACCGATTGGGCGGTGGCGAGCTGACGCACCTCGACCGAGGCCGAAAAGCCGTTGAGCTTGGCGCCGGCCAGGGCGGTCGTCGTCAGGATCGAGGTGTTCGAGCTGGTCGGCTGGGTCGAGAGCGACCCGCCCTTGACCAGGGTGGTCAGGCTGCTCGAGAAATTGGTGATGCCGCTCTTGATCTGGCTGACGCCCGAGATCTGCGCGGTGAGCTTGTTGTTGTTGGCCGTGAGCGCCTGAAGCTTGGGCGCGAACTGGGCATCGACGAGCTGGCTGGCGAGCGCCGTGAAATCCACGCCGGAACCTGCCCCGAGCGTGTTCGAGATCGAGGGGGTCGGTGTGGGCGTGCTCGATACGGCCGTAGTCACGATGCATTCCTACCCTTGAAGCTTCACCAATGTTATCGGCCGTCGGGCCCGAATCTTTAGCTTTGTTTCACCCCGTTTTCGTCGAACCGCGCGGTCGGCGGCACCGCGACCGGCGGCGGGCTGCCGCCCGCCCGGACGTTGATGCCGAAGACGAAGGCGAGGATCGTCGCGATCGCGAGATAGAGATCGTCGCGGACCTCCTGTCCCTCGCGGCTGGTGTAGTAGATGGCGCGGGCGACCGACGGATATTCGAGGATCGGCACCTTGGATTCGGCGGCGAGCTCGCGGATCGCCAGCGCCATCACGCCGCGGCCCTTCGCCACCACCACCGGCACCTGATCGTTCGCCCGGTCGTAGCGCAGCGCGACCGCGAAATGGGTCGGGTTGGTCAGGACGACATGGGCCTCGGCCACCGCCTGGCGCATGCCGCGCTTCATCACTTCGCGCTGGCGCGCGCGGATCGCGCCCTTGGCTTCGGGCGAGCCTTCGCTTTCCTTGTTCTCGTCGCGGATCGCCTGCTTCGTCATGCGCAGCTTGCCCAGCAGCCGGATGATCTGGATCGGCACGTCCACGCCGGCGATGATCAGCAGCCCGCCCGCCATGGTGAACATGACCCCCATCAGCGTGCCGCCGAGCGAGCCGACCGCGCTCTCGACGTCCGAGGAGAGCAGCCCGATCGAGGTCTTCGAGATCGACAACAGCAGGTAGACGCCGATCGAACCGAGCAACGCGACCTTGAGCAATGACTTGGCGAGCTCGATCCAGCCCTGCGGCCCGAGGATGCGCTTCAGCCCCGCAGCGGGATCGATCCGCGACGCCTTGGGTGCGAGCAGCGTGCCGTTGAAGCTCAGCGAACCCAGGCCGGCCTGGCTCAACACCGCCGCGACGAGCGTCACCGCGAACAGCGACCCGATCGACGGCGCCAGCTTCCAGCCCGAATCGAGCAAGGGGCGGAAGGGCGAAAAATCCTCGATATCGGCGCGGCCGAACTGGAAGCTCGACGCCATCACCGCCTTGAACGCGGCGACCAGCGACGGACCCGCGAGCGCGAGCCAGGCGCAGCCGGCCATCACCACCAGCGCGGTCGCGAACTCCCTGGAGCGGAGGACATCGCCCTGCTCGGCGGCCTCGCGCTTGCGCTTGGGTGTTGGGGCTTCTGTCTTTTCGCCGAATTCGTCCGCCATCAGCCGAGCACCAGGCTCTGGGCGGCGGCGAGGCCTTGGGTGACGATGACCATCATGTAATCGCCCATCGCCGGGAAGGAGAGCGCAAGCGCGACGACACCGACCGCCAGGCTGGTCGGCAGGCCGATCGCGAACAGGTTGAGCGCGGGCGCGGAACGCGACAGCATCCCGACGATGAGGTTGAGGCAGAGCAACAGGAAGCCGACCGGCAAGGCGAGCAGCAACCCGGCCATGAAAGTGTAGCCGCCGAAGAACGCGATGTCCTTGAGTTGCCCTGCCGTCATCCAGGCATCGCCGACCGGGAGCACGTCATAGCTTTTCACGATCATCTCGACGAGCATCAGATGGCCGTTCATCGACAGGAACAGCAGGGTCAGCATCATCGAGAAGAACTGGCCCAGCGCCGGCGTCGAGCGGCCATTCTGTGGATCGATCGACGAGGCGAAACCGATGCCCATCGAGGTGCCGATCACTTCGCTGGCGATCAGCGGTGCGGCGAAAGCGATCTGAAGGATGAAGCCCATCGCGAAACCCACCAGCGCCTCCGCCGCGATGGCAAGGAAGGTCGCGAAGGCGAAGATCTGCGCGGGCGGGGTGATCGGGTGTGCGGCAAGCACCAGTACGCCGATCGCGCCCGACAAGGTGACGCGCACCGTGACCGGGATCGAGACGGCGCTGAACACGGGCGCCGCGATGAACGCGGCGCCGATGCGCACCATCACGAAGATCAGCGCCCAGAGCTTCGGCTCGATCGAGAGGCCGAAGCCGAGCACGCTCATCGGACGAGATCGGGAATCCGCTCGAAGATGCCGATCGTGAAATCGCTCAGCAGCCCGAGGATCAGGCCGCCGAAGATCATGATCGAGACCGCCACGACGATCAGCTTCGGCACGAACGACAAAGTCTGCTCGTTGATCGAGGTCGCCGCCTGGATCATGCCGGTGATGAGGCCGGCGAACAGAGCCGGGATCAGGATCGGCGCGGCGGCGAGCGCCAGCACCCACATCGTCTGGTTGGCGATGGTGAGGAAATAATCTGCGTCCATCGCCGCTAACTCACAAAACTGTTGGCGAGGCTGCCCATGGTCAGCGCCCAGCCGTCGACCAGGACGAACAACAGCAGCTTGAACGGCATTGAGATCATCGTCGGCGACATCATCATCATGCCCAGCGACATCAGCACGGTCGCGACGACGAGATCGATGACGATGAAAGGCAGGAAGACGAGGAAGCCGATCTGGAAGGCGGTCTTGAGCTCGCTCGTCACGAAGGCGGGCAGCAGGACCGAGAAGGGAACCTGCTCCGAATTGGCATAGGGGCCGGACTTGGCGATGCCGGCGAACATCGTGATGTCCTTCACCCGCGTCTGCTTGGTCATGAAGGCATGCAGCGGCACCGAGGCGTTCTTGATCATCTCGGTCGCGCCGATCTTGCTCTCGGCATAAGGCTGGATCGCGGTCACGTTGATCTGGTTGACCACCGGCGCCATCACGAAGAAGGACAGGAACAACGACAGGCCGATCAGCACCTGGTTGGGCGGGGTCTGCTGGAGACCCAGCGCCTGGCGCAGGATCGCGAGCACGATGACGATCCGCGTGAAGCTGGTCATCATCAGCAGGATGCCCGGCAGGATCGTCAGCAGCCCCATGATGATGAGGACCTGCAGCGACAGCGACAGCGGCGCATTGCCGCCGCCGAGATCGCCCAGCGCCCGGTCGACCGCGTCGCCGGTGCCCGGCGTAGCGGGCGGCGTCACCGCAGGAGCGGCCTGGGCGAAGGCAGGATGCGCGACGATCACCGCGAAGACGATACCGAGCATCAGCAGCGCGATCTTGCCCCAGGGCAGACGCGCACGTGGCGCGGGGGCCTCCCCGAACAAGCTCGGACCGGATTGGCTCAACCGACGGACCTTGGTCATTTGTCGCCCCGATCGATCAGGGTCACGCCGCCACGGCCGACCGAGATCAGCAGCTTGCGCCCCTCGAACTCGAGCACCGCGAGGCGCAGGCCCGGCGAGATCATCATGGTTTCCTTGACCGCCATCATGCGGTTGGCGGGCTGGCCAGGCAGCCGCGATTCAAGCCGGCGCCAGAGATAGAGGCAGCCGATCATCAGGCCGCAAACGAGCGGCAGCAACACGACCAGCTTGAGGACATAGGACCACATCATCGCGGTTCAGGCCCGCTTTTCGGGGGAGACGAGCTCGGTCATGCGGACGCCGAAGCGGTCGCCGACCATCACCACCTCGCCGCGGCCGATCAGCGTGCCGTTGACCAGCACGTCGAGCAGCTCATTGGCCTGGCGATCGAGCTCGATCACGCTCGATTCACCCAGCGCGAGCAATTCGCGCAAGGTGAGCGAGGTAGATCCGATCTCGACGGTCAGCTTGACGTCGACGTCCTGCAGCAGCCGGAAATTGGCCGCGAGCGAAGCGTCGACCGGGAATCCGCCGGTCATGTCGTTCATTGGACTTCCTCATTCTTGTCGCGCGTGATCGAGTTGAGACGAATGGCCGCATGGCCGTTCGAGGTGCCGACGGTGCCGGCGCCGAGCCGGTCGCCGCCGACCATCACCGGCACATCGGCACCGAGGCTGATCGGGATGACATCGCCGGGCTTGAGATCCATCAGCATGCTGAGCGACACCATCGGCTCGGCGAGCACAGAGCGGATCGGGAAGCGGACGCCCATGACCGCACGGGTCAGGCTGTTGCGCCAGGCGGGATCCGGTTCGGCGGTCTTGCTATGGACCTTGCCGGTCAGCGACGGCGCGTGAGGCTTCAGTGCGGCAACCGGATAGGCGATGTCGACAAAAACCGGCTTGGCCGTGCCCACGCCGATGCCGAAACGAGTGATCACCATCGCGTCGTCGCCGTCCAGGCCGGCGAGCAGGGCAGGATTCACCTCGACATGGCCGGGGCGGAAATCGATTCGGGCAAGTGGCTCCCAAGCAGCCTTGAGCGGCACGGCGAGCATCATGCCCAGCCGGCCGATCATTGCCTCCGCCGCGGGCGAGAATTCGGCCGGCATGTCATGCGCGACCGCACCGGTGCCGCCGAAGAACAGATCGAGCAGCTCCATCACGAAGCGCCCGTCGAGCACGACCATCGCCTGGCCGGTCGACGGTGCCATCGCCAGCGGCAGCCAGGCGGTCAGCCCCTCGGGACGCTCGGCGCGGTAATCGGCGAAGCGCTGGACGACCAAAGGCTCCGCCCAGGTGCGGATTTCCTTGCGCAGCAACGGCTCGAACACGCCGCGCATCCCTCGCGCCAGCCGCGCCGAGAGGTGCTGCAACGTGTGCAGATCGCCGAACGGGTTGAGATTAGCGGTCCCCAGCGTGACGTGTTCCGCCGCGTGCCGGGACCGATCCCGCCGTTCGTCCGATTGTGGTGAAGCCGCGTTAACCATGCCTCATCACTGAACAACAAAATTGGTAAAGTAGACGTTACCAATCCCGCCGAATCCTTCCTTTTCCTTCAGCGTGTCGTTGATTGCCTTGGCCAGACGGCGTTCGAGCAGCTTCTTGCCGTCGCTGGTGAACACCTGCTCCTCGGTCGTGTCGCCGAGCGCCATCAGGATCGCGGAGCGGACCGCGATCTCGTTGGTCTTGATATTGTCGATGACCGTGTCGTCATAGGGCGTCGAGACGGCGATCCCGACCTGGATGAAATGGACGCTGTCCTGGAGGTTGGAGGTGAACTCCTTGTCCATGGCATAATAGTTGGAGGCGTATTTCTCGCCGCCCGCTCCGCTTGGCGGCTTGGTGCCGGCAGGCGCGCCTTCGCCATGCTCGCCCTCGCCGGAGCCGCTCATCCGTTTCTGCTCGCTCTTGGGGACGAGCCTGGGGCCGGAGGCTTCGGCCGCATGCGCGCCGCCGCCGCCGACCATGCCGCTGCTCCAGGCGTAAAAACCGCCACCCGCGCCGCCGCCGAGCACGAGCAGGCCCAGCGTCAGAACGATAAATTTGCCTTTGCCGCCCTTCTTCTTTTTCTTGGGGGTCTGCACGTCTTCGAGGTCACTCATCTTAAGGCTCCTTCAGTTCAGGCGAGTCGTTGATCGATGGAAAGGTCTTCGTCCGGAATCAGCGCTGATACGGGCGCCTGCGCGCGCGGCGCTTCCGGCCGCGGCTGCTGGTTCGTGCCGCCGGTACCGGCATCGACGCTGGTCTGCCCCAGCTTCACGCCGCGGGCCTCGGCCAGCTCGGCCAGGCGCGGCTGCGCGTCGCTGAGCAGCGTCCGCGTCGCCTGGGTATCGGCGGTGAAATGGACATGGACGATGTCGCCGTCCTTGCGGACCGCGACATCGACGCCGCCGAGCGCGTCGGGAACCAGCCGGATTCGGGTGTCGCGCGCATTGGCGTCGTCCCGCAACGTCTCGATCCGGTCGATCATGCCCTGCAAGCCGCGATCGTCGCGCAGGTCGAGCGGGGCGTGCTTCGCGTCGGCGACCGCCTGGACGATGGGCTTGCTGGCGGTTTCCGCCTGAGCCGCGACAAGCGGGTTGGACGGGTTCTGCGAATCGGGGCGATCGTCGTCACGGCCCGGCCGCTCATGGTTGGCGGAGGCGGCGGCGATGGCGGCTGCGAAAGCTTGGCCGGCGGGCTGGGCCGTCGGCGCGATTGCGGCAGGCGGCTGCTCCAGGCCTTGTGCCGGCTTGACCCGGGACGAATCCTTGACCGGAGTCGTGGAGAGGGCGGTAACCGGTGGGGTGTCGATGCCGGCCGAATCGCCCGCCACCGCCGGCATAGCCGTGGCGGCCTGATCTCCGGTGAGATCCTGGGTTCCGTTGAGCTGAACGCCCATAGTCGCCTGAGAGCCTTTCAGCGCAGTTTCGCCGGCGAGTTCGGGCAACCGCGCCCCACTCAGGCTCATGCCGGCGGGAAGGCGGATCGGCTGCACGATCGGAAGCGGCACCGCCATGCCGGCGGGCAGCCAGACCAGCGCCGCATCGTCGCCATCGTCGTCATCGGCAACATCGTCGGGCAAGGTCTTGCCGTCATCGGCAAGGCCCTGCCGGTCGGCCGGCAAGCCGGGATCGGCCGGCGCATCGGGCGCCGCACCCGCATTCGCGTCCAGAAACGCGGCAAGAACCTGCACGAATCCGCCGGCCGCGCCCCCCGGCGCGGCCGGTACGGAAACCGGAGAGGTCGACTGCGTTAGCTGGGTAGAAAGCTCGATCATTCGTGCATCCCGTTCGGCACAATCCGCCACCAGGGGTTTCAGCAAGGATCGTGCCGAATCTTTCGCGTGGGCGGTGCGGCTTCGAGCGCGCGGATCGCCTTCAGCACGGCATCGGCATCGGCACGGGCGATCAGCTTCTCGATCGCGCTCTGGTCACGCCTCGCCTCGCGGGTCGCCTCGGCGGCGCGTTCGACCACCTGCTCGGCCGCGCGCAGCCGCCCCTCGGCAGCCTCGGCGGATTGCTGGAGGCGATCGCGGAAATGCGCGGCGGCGATGAAGGAAAAGCCCGCGGTCTGCGCGGAAGAGGGTGCAACACCCTCGGCGAGTTGCGCGATCCGGCTCTTGAGCGCCGTCTCGCTGCGGAAACGGTCCTGCGCCCGCACCTCTTCGGCGCGGACCAGGCCCAGTTGCAGCGTGCGGACGCGGAGCAGGCGGTCGAGCTTGGCCGGTTTAGCCATCGCCGAACACGCCGGTCAGCTCCGCGACGGCGTCGGCGAGCGACACCACCTCGTCCGGATCCTGCTTGATATATTCCATCACCGCCGGATGGCAGGCAATCGCGGCGTCGATCGCGGGATCGGCGCCGGCGCGATAGGCACCCATCAGCACCAGATCGCGATTCTCCTCATAGGTGGCGAGATGGCGGCGCAGCACGCGTGCGGCCTTCTGATGCGCCTTGTCGGTGATGTCGGTCATGACTCGGCTGACCGAGGGACCGATGTCGATCGCGGGATAGACGCCGTGCTCGGCAAGCGCGCGCGACAGCACGATATGGCCGTCGAGGATCGAGCGGGCGCTGTCGACGACCGGGTCGTTGCCGTCGTCGCCGTCAGCGAGCACGGTGTAGATCGCGGTGATCGAGCCGCCCGAGACGACGTCTGTGCCCGCGCGCTCGATAAGGTTGGGCAGCATGGCGATGGCCGATGGCGGATACCCCCGCGCGCTGGCCGGCTCGCCCAGCGCAAGGCCGATCTCGCGGCCGGCATGGGCGACGCGCGTCAGGCTGTCCATGATCAACAGCACCTTCTTGCCTTGCGCGCGAAAGGCCTCGGCGATGGCATGGGTACGCAACGCACCGCGGATACGGAGCACCGGCGAATGATTGGCGGGGACAGCGACCACAACGGCGCGCTGGCGCGCCTCGCCCGCGACCTTGGTCTCGAGAAAGTCCGCGACCTCGCGGCTGCGCTCGCCGATCAGCCCGATCACGATCACGTCCGCTTCGGCGGCGCGCACGATCATGCCCAGCAGCACCGACTTGCCGACGCCGGAGCCGGCCATGATGCCGATTCGCTGGCCCTGGCCGACGGTGAGCAGGCCGTTGATCGCGCGCACGCCGACATCGAGCGGCTTCAGCACGCGGCCACGATCGAGCGGGCTCTGCAGCTTGCCGGAAATCGGCCAGTGATCGGCACCGCGAATCGGGCCGAGCCCGTCGATCGGCTTGCCGGCGCCATCGACGACGCGGCCGAGCAACGCCGCACCGACTTCCGCCTCGCCCGGAGGCCCAAGCGGACGCACCGGCATTTGCGGGAGGAGCGGCGCAGGGCCACCCAGATTCATCAGCAGGGTGCGGCCGTTGCGGAAACCGATCACCTCGGCCTCGACACCCGCGCCCTTGCTGCCGACCTGACAGACGGTGCCGACCGGCAGCGTGAGACCGACCGCCTCCATCAGCAGGCCGTCGAACGAAGCCAGGCGGCCGGAGATCTTCGGACTCGGCGTGAAATCCGGAATGCCCAGCGATTCGAGATAATCGCTCGTGAAACGGTTCAACATGCGGTCAGTCACCCATTCGGCACGGCGACGCGGTCGATCGCCTGGGCGAGTTGCTCGAGCCATAGTTCCGGGCCGTCCTCGACGATGGTTGAGGCCGATTCGAGCACGAAGCTGCCCCGCGCAACACTGGCGTCGCCGACTGCGAAGACGGTCTTGGGAAGCTTGCCATCGAGCAACGCGACATCGTCGGGATGAACCCGCAGCAGCGCCGATTCAGCGCTGTCGGCAAGCATCTCGGCGGCGGATTCGATCCGGCGGGCGAGAATGTCTGGCGCAATGCCGACCTCCCCGATCAGGCGGGAGACGAGGAACATCACGGTCTGGCGCAACTGGCGCGCCATCCGCTCGCGATCCAGCCGTCCGTCGCTGCGCAACGCCTCGCCGAGTTCGGCGAGCAATGCGCGATCACGATCGCCGGTTTCGCCGATCTCCGCGATCGCGGTGGCCATGCCCTCGGCAAAGCCGGCGGCGTGGGCTGTCGCGATCGGATCGACGAAGGATGCGGCCGGGGCCGCGTCCGCCGCGGCGAATGGGTCCCAGCCCTCGGTCGGGTTGGTTGCCGGATCCGCCGGGTGGAAATGACGCGGTCCGTCGGATTGCGGCGAAAAGGACACCGGGCCGTTGCGGCCCACCGCCCACGCCTTCAGGTCGGCGGGCGCGAAGGCCTCGGGCGGAACATCGAACGCCTGTTGCAATGCCTGCGCCACCGCCTCGTGACGGTTGACGAAGCCCGCGGTGAAATCAGACATAATCGTCCTCGCCCCCGCCCATCTGGATCGTGCCGTCCTTGGCGAGATTACGCGCGATCTGGATGATCACCTTCTGCGCATCGAGCACTTCGGACAGCTTCATCGGCCCGCGCGCTTCCATTTCGTCGCGAATGCCGTCGGCCGCGCGGCTCGACATGCAGCCCAGGAACCGCGCGCGCATCGCCTCGTCGACGCCCTTGAGAGCGCGCGTGAGGATGTCGCCATCGATGTTGCGGATAAGCGTGCCGAGATTCTTGTCGTCGAGCTCGAGCAGATTGTCGAAGACGAACATCGCCTCCTCGATCGCCTTGGCGACGTCGCGGTCGATCTTGAACAGCTTGGGCATGACGCGGAGCTCGGTCGCCTTGCGGCCGCTCGACAGGATCTTCGCGGCATCCCGCGTCCCGCCAAGCGTGACGCCGGCGGGCTGCTTGCTGGTGCCGACGCGGCCGGCGAGCACGGTCTTCAGGGTCTCGACCGCCTCGGGCGTGATCGGGCCGAGCCGCGCGACGCGGTGGAGGATGTCGGGCTGCACCGCATCGGGCAGCAATTCGAGAACCTGCGCCGCGATCACCGGATCGAGATTCGCGATCAGGACCGCGGCGATCTGGGGATGTTCCTTTTCGATCAGCCCGGCGATCTCGCCGGCGTCGAGCCAGTCGAGCAGGTCGATCTGGCAGGCGTCCTCTGGCGGAATGATCCGCGCCAGCACGCTGTCGGCCTTTTCCTGGCCGAGCGCGCGGGTCATCATGGTTTCGATCTGCGGACGTGGATCGAAGGTGATGCCGGTACGTTCACGTGCCTTGCCGACGAAATCGTCGAGCACGAATTCGACCTCGGTCTCGCTGACATCGGCGACCGCGAACATCGCCTTGCCGAGCTGGCGGACTTCCTCGGGATCGAGTTTCTGCAGGATCGCCGCGGCCTCCTCCTCGCCGACCAGCATCATCAGCACGGCGGCGCGCTCGACGCCGGTATAGTTGCGGAAAGGTGCGGTCATTGCTTGGCGTCCGCCTTGATCATGTCACGCACCGCAAGCGCGGCACGCGCGGGATTGTCCCGGGTGAAGCCACGGACCATGCCGATCCGGTCGTCATAGTTGCGGGCGCCCTCGAGCGCGTCGATGCTGACCGGCGCGGAATGGCCGCCGGCCATATGGTCTCCGCCGCCGCCCATCGCGCCGCCAAAGTCGCGGCCGAGCGCCAGGCGCGGGGCCGTGTCGTCGCGCTTCTTCAGCACCGCCTTGGCAAGCGGCCGGACGCCGAGGAACAGGACGAGCAGCGCGATCACGATCGCAGTGACGTTGCGGGCCACCACCGGCAGCCAGCCGGCCTCGTACCAGGGTTGCTTGTCGTCGAGCGCGGCAGCGCCGGCGAACTTGCGGCTGATCACCGTGACCTGGTCGCTGCGGCTCGCATTATAGCCGACCGCGGTCTGCACGAGCTGGGTGATCTGCTGGATCTCGAGCTGGCTGCGCGGCTTGCCGGTTTCCGGATCGCGCAACAGCACCGCAACCGACAGGCGCTTGATCGCGCCCGGAGCGGCCCGGGTGACCGAGACTTCCTTACCCAGATCATAGGCGCGGCTATATTGGTCGCTCTGTTTCATCGCGTCGGCCACCGCGCCGACCACGGCGCCTGCCGCGGACGGTGCACCGGGAGCCGCAGGCGTCGCGCCCGGAGCGGGCGTCGGCTGGGGCTGCGGCGCGGTCAGCGTCGAAGCGGGGGGCGGCGTGTTCGAAAGGGCACCAGGAATGCCGCCGGGCTGTGCCGCGGCGCCGTCCTTCTGGTTGCCGACCCAATTGCCCTGCTCCGCGCGTAGCGCGCCCTGCTTGTCGTAGCTTTCGCGCGTCGCCTGGGTCTCGTCGAGATCGACATCGGCCTGGACTTCGACAGTGAAATTGCCGGCACCGATCAGTGGCGTCAGCAGTTGGACAACCTGCGTGCGGTTCTTTTCCTCGATGCGGCGCTGGAAGGCGATTCGCTCATCGCTGGCGATGCCGAGCGCGCTCTGATCGGCCGATTTGGTGAGAAGGCCGCCCATCTGGTCGACGATCGTGACGGATTCGGGCTTCATGCCGGGAACCGACGAGGCGACGAGATTGACGATCGAGCTGACCTGAGAATCGCCGAGCGACCGCCCTGCCTGGAGCTTGACGATCACCGACGCCGAAGGTGCGGCGTTGTCGCGGACGAAGACCGAGGCCTCGGGCGTGGCGAGATGGACCCGCGCCTCGGCAACCGCGTCGATCTCCTGGATCGAGCGGGCAAGCTCGGTCTCGCGCGCCTGGCGAAGGCGTTCGCCCTCGACTGCGCGGCTGACGCCCATCGGGAGGTTGTCGAGGATCTGATAACCGCCGGGCGCGCCCTTGGGCAGCCCCTGTCCGGCGAGCAGAATGCGCGCGCGGGAATAATCGTCCTCGTCAACCGTCAGGGCACCGCTCCCATTGTCGATCCGCGCCGTGATCTTGGCCTGGTCGAGCGCCTGGGTGACCGATCCCTTGTCGGCATCGCTGAGACCCGAGAACAGCACCTTCTGCGTCGGCGTCGACAGCGTCATCCACGCAAGCGCTGCGGCGGCGATCAGGCCGACCATCAAGGCCATCGGCAGGCTGCGGCGGACCGCGGGCTGGGCAAGCAGATCGGTGATCTGCCGCAAGGGGTTGGCGAAGCGCTCCGGAAGCATGGGCGCGGGCGATGGGGTGAGGGCGTTGCTCATGGTTTAGACCGGCATGCTCATGATGTCCTTATAGGCGGACAGGAGTTTGTTGCGGACTTGCAGCGTCGCTTCGAAGCCGACCGAGGCCTGCTGGCGGGCGAGCATCACCTTGGCGATGTCGATATTCTCGCCGCGCTCGTACGCGGCGGAGAGTTCGCCGGCCTTGTTCTGGCCCTCGTTGACGCCCTTCAGCGCCTCTTCCATCGTCGCGGCAAAGCTGGTCGGCTGCGTCGATGTGGGGGCAGCCGCGCCGGCCGCGCTGTTGGCGCGCGAGAGCGCCTGGTTGCGTTCGAGGATCTGCGCACGAAGCTGCATCACCCGGTCGACGCCCATCGCGGCGCCCCCGATTCCGCTGACGCCGCTCATGCCGACACCGCCCGGGTAATGTCGTCACCCTGTTCGCGGGCCTTGGCGAGGCGATAGCGCAACGTCCGTTCGGAGATACCGAGGCGCCGTGCGGTCTCGATCCGGCTGCCGCCACAGGCGGCGAGCGTCTCGCGGATCGCGGCGAATTCGCTCATCTGAACGATGTTGCCCAAAGTCGCCGGCTGCGTAGCGGGCTGGTCGTTCGCGGCCTGCACGGCAGGCAGAACGACCGGCGTCGACGGACGATCGAACACGATATGCTCGGCCTGGATCGTGTCGCCCGCCGCGAACAGCAAGGCGCGCTGGACGACGTTTTCGAGCTCGCGGACATTGCCGGGCCAATCATGACGCATCAGCGCATCCACCGCCGAGACATCGGGCCAGGGGGTGATCGTGCGATTGCCGGCATGGCGCAGGATCAAGGTCGCGACGAGCGCGGGGATGTCCTGGCGGCGCTCGGCGAGCGGCTTGGTGGTCAACGGAAAGACCGACAGGCGGTAATAAAGGTCGGCGCGGAAGCGGCCAGCGGCGACTTCGGCCTGCAGGTCGCGGTTGGCGCAGGCGATGATTCGAACATCGACGGCCACGGGTGCGGAGGCGCCGAGCGGCACGACCTCGCGCTCCTGCAGCACGCGGAGCAGCTTTGACTGAAGCTGGAGCGGCATCTCGGCGATCTCGTCGAGCAGCAGCGTGCCGCCGTGCGCCGCACGGAAAAAGCCTTCGCTCCCCGCCGAGGCGCCGGTGAAGGCGCCCTTCTGATGGCCGAACAGCAAAGCCTCGAGCATCGATTCGGGCAATGCGGCACAATTGATCGCGATAAACGGGCCGTCGCGACGGCTCGAGCTGAGATGGATCGAGCGGGCGAGCACTTCCTTGCCGGTGCCGGTCGGGCCGTTGATCAGGACGGTGATGTCCGCGGCAGCGACGCGCTCGGCGAGGGCATAGAGCGCTAGGCTCTCGGGATCGGCGGCAGTCGGCGCCTCGGGCTCGGCGACCAGCGCGCGGACAAAGCCGTGGCCGACACCGGCATCTTCCGCGCCAAACGCGATCCGAGCCGGGCTGCCGTCGCGCGCGGGGATGATATAGCGGCCCTCGTCGCCGATCACGACGGTGCGGGCAGGTGCGGGGGGCGTCTCGCCCTCGGCGACGAGATAGATGTCGCTCGGCTGCGGCCGGCCATCCTCGAACGAGCGCACGGCGAACCCCTGAGCGCGGAGAGACGACACGAGCGTATATTTCTGCCGCAGTACTGCGGCGGATGGGACGATGGCACGCATTGAATTCCCCCTTCGAGAGCTGGGAGATGCGGCACGGATGGTAAACGAGCAGTTAAGTATGTTGCCGCTGCGGCAAAATATTTCCGGGCGGCAGAAATCCGCCCCCCCGGACTCGCAGTAAAGCGTGGTTCTGGGCTCGATTCGCAAAACTACTTAATGTGCGGCGCAGGCGGTCGTTACCTCCTGTGACGGCTCGGCCCTCCGCTTGGGGGCGGCGGGGATCGTCAGGTCAGAACGGAGATCGAACATGACTGTTATCGGAACCAACGTTGCCGCGCTGCGCGCGACCAACGCATCGAACGCGGCGTCGAAGGCGCTGCAGACGAGCATCGAGCGCCTGTCGACCGGCAAGCGCATCAACAGCGCGAAGGACGACGCGGCGGGCTCCGCCATCGCCGCTTCGCTGACGTCGCAGATCAAGGGCCAGAGCCAGGCGATCCGCAACGCGAACGACGGCATCTCGCTCGCCCAGACCGCCGACGGCGCGCTGAGCGAAGTTACCAACATCCTGCAGCGCATCCGCGAGCTGTCGGTCCAGTCGGCATCGGGCACGTACAGCGATGACGACCGCACCAACCTGCAGACCGAAGTCACCGAGCTGCAGGGCCAGCTCAGCGACATCACGGACAACACCAACTTCAACAACGTCACGCTGTTCGGCACCTCGGACGTCACCGTCAGCATCCAGACCGGTTCGGGTTCCGCCGACAAGGTCGACCTGACCATCACCGGCCTCGACCTGAGCGATGTCGGCGACATCGACATCTCGGATGCCGACGACGCGACCGACGCCCTGGACACGCTCGACGACGCCCTGAAGGCGGTCAACACGACCCGCTCTTCGATCGGCGCCGGCGAGAGCCGCCTCGAGTCGGTGGTCAACAACCTGACCAACAACGTCGCCAACCTCACCGATGCGCGCAGCCGCATCGAGGACGTCGACTTCTCGACCGAGACGACCAACCTCGCCAAGGCCCAGATCCTGAGCCAGGCATCGACGGCCCTGCTCGCCCAGGCGAACCAGAGCCAGCAGGGCGTTCTCTCGCTCCTGCGCTAATACCGAGAACGGCCCTGGCACCGCCCCCCAATATGGGTGTCGGGGCCGACCGGGCTCTTCCCGAAAGGGCGGGGCGAACAGGAACCCCGGTGGTCGAAAGACCGCCGGGGTTCTTGCCGTGATCAGCAGGCCAGCATCGCCGCATCGAAGGCGGCGGCGCCGGCCGGGCCGAAGCGAATCGCGCGGCCATCCGCCCGGCTGGCCCAGCCCGCGGCGATGATATGATCCAGAATCGCCGCGCCGAGCGCGCCACCGGGATGGCTCCGCCGCTCGCTCCAGTCGAGGCAGGCGCGGCACAGCGGGCGCCGCGAGTTGCCCAGCCCGTCCAGATCGATACCGAGCTTCACGAAGAAATGGGCACCTGCGGGGGTCATGGCCGGGGCCGCTTCTTCGGTGATCAGGCCACGGCGGGCGAAGGACCGCATCATCTCGACCGCGCGTTCGCCGGCGAGATGATCGTAGCAGATGCGGGCCTGGCGGAGCGCTGCGTCGTTGGGGCCGGTGCGGACGCGCAGCGCGCCGGTCCGCGCGGCGAGGCTCATCAGGCTTTCGAGCGCGTCGCCGACATCGGGGCCCGAGAGATGGAAATAGCGGTGCCGGCCCTGGCGGCGGGCGACGAGCAGGCCGGCGGCGTCGAGCTTCGCCAGATGGCCGCTCGCCGTCGGCAGGCCGATGCCGGCGGCCTGCGCCAGCTCGCTGACCGTCAGCGCGCGGCCGTCCATCAGCGCGGTGAGCATGTTGGCGCGGGCGGGATCGCCGATCAGCGCGGCGATGGCGGCGATGCTGGGTCCGTCCTTCATAGTTCGTTCGTAACCGAACCATTACCGACAAATCAAGTGGTAGGGAGCCCGCGCAACCACGGAGCCAAACCATGATCACCTGTTTCATCCGTTACGAGATCGATCCCTTCAACGTGCCGGCGTTCGAGCAATATGCCCGGACCTGGAACGCGGCGATCCCGCGCTGCGGCGCCGAGCTGATCGGCTATTTCGCGCCGCACGAGGGATCGGCGACCACGGCGTACGGTGTCTATTCGATCGCCGACCTCGCCGCCTATGAGGCCTATCGCGCCAGGCTGAAGGACGATCCGCTCGGGCACGAGAATTACGCCTTCGCCAGGGCCGAGCGGTTCATCCGGCGCGAGGACCGGCTGTTCCTGCGCAAGGTCCCGGCATGATCGCGGTGATTTTCGAGGTCCGGCCTGCCGAGGGGCAGACGGCGCGGTATCTCGATCTCGCCGCGGCGCTGCGGCCCGAGCTGGAGGCGATCGACGGCTTCCTGTCGATCGAGCGCTTCGAGAGCCTGACCGAGCCGGGCAAGTTGCTGTCGCTGTCCTTCTTCCGCGACGAGGCAGCCGTCACGGCGTGGCGCAACCGGCCGGCGCACCGCGCGACCCAGCAACTGGGGCGCGATGGCGTGTTCGAGGGGTATCGCCTGCGCATCGCCGCGGTCGAGCGGGATTACGGCATGACGGATCGCGCGCAAGCGCCCGACGACAGCCGCGCGGCGTTCAACGCTGCCGGGCGAGCGCCTTCTTCAAGCGGTCGTGCGCCGATTTCTTGATCTGGCAGATCCGCGCGGCGCCGACGCCGAGGACGAGGCCGATCTCCTCGAGATTGAGCTCCTCGACATAATAAAGCTGGATCACCTGCGCCTCGCGTTCGGGCAGGGCCGTAATCGCCGCGATCAGCGCCTCGCGCAGATCGGCCTCGGCGAGTTGCTCGAAGGCGTCGGGATCGTCGCTGGCGAACCAGGGCTTGTCGTCCGCATAGACCTCGTCGATCGACTCGAAGCGCACCGGCTCCGCCGTCGCATATTCCAGCCGGAGCTTTTCGATGGTCACGCCGAGCTTTTCGGCGATGGCAGCCTCGGTCGGCGGATAGCCGAGCTCGGTCATCAGCGCGGCGGTGGCATTGTTATAGGCGCGCCGGCGGCGCATCGCGCCGCGGGTGAGGGTGGCCTGGCGCCGCAGCGCGTCGATCATCGATCCGCGCACGCGGGTGACGAGATATTGCTCGAAACTCACTTGGCCGCGATCCTCGAAGCTGCCGGCGGCCTCGACCAGAGCCACCAGGCCGATCTGGATCAAATCCTCGACCTCGACCGCGCTGCTCATGCTGCCATGGACATGCCAGGCGAGTCGGCGGATCAGCGGCATGTGCTTTTTCGCGAGCAGCGCCATGTCGGGCGCGGGCGCGATGCGGCCATAGACCAGGGGCATCGCGTCCGAAAACGCTGCCGAATGCGGCTGCGTGGTCATGCCGGCAGCGCCCCGGGCGCGCCGATCACGGCGACGACCTCGACCGATTTGTCCTCGGGTACTTCGAAGAAACTCATGACAGGGGTATCCGGCAAGATGGTACGGACGAGTTTGCGGATCGCGACGCGGATCGCGGGCTGGACGACGAGCGCAAAGGGCTTGGCCTCATTGACCAGCGGCTGCGCGGCATGCTGCAGCGCGTCGACGATGCGGCGGCCGAGATCGGGCTCGATGGTGTGGCGGCGCGACGGATCGGAGCGGACGGCCTGGCCGAGCAGCCCTTCGAGCTGACCCTCCAGCGTCATCACACGCAGCGGCTCGCGCACGCCGCACAGCTTCTGGATGATCAGGCCGCCAAGCTCGGGCCGGATCGCCTCGATGATCTCGTCGGCGTCGAGCGTGCGCTGCGCCGCGACCGCGATGGCGGCGGCGATGCGGCGGAATTCCTTGAGCGGCACATTCTCCGCCAGCAGCCCGCGCAGCACCTGGGTGAGCGTGGTCAGCGGCAGCGGATTGGGCGAGAGCGAGGCAACGAGGTTCGCGGCGCGATCCTTGAGGCCGTCGAGCAGGCTCTGGACCTCGTCCGGGCCGAGCAGCTCGGCCGCATGCGTCCCGAGCTGATGATTGAGATGAGTCGCGACCACGGTGCCGGGATCGACCACCAGATAGCCCGCCCCGGTGGCGGCATCGGCATCGCCGGCGGCGATCCACACGGCATCCAGCCCGAAGGTCGGGTCCTTGGCCTTCTTGCCGTGGAGCTGGCCGAACGCCTGGCCGGTATCGAGCGCGAGCATCTCGTCGGGCGAGACGCTGTCCTCGCCGACGGTGACGCCGCCCACGACGATGCGATAGGCGAAGGGCGCGAGGTTGATGTCGTCGCGCACGCGCACCTGCGGCACGACGAAGCCCAGTTCCTTCGAGAGCTGGCGGCGCACCCCGGTGATCCGGCTCATCAGCGGGCTGCCGCGGCGCTCGTCGACCAAAGGCACCAGGCCGTAGCCGATGTCGAGATTGACCTGCATGGCGTCGGTGACCTCTTCCCAGCCGATCTTCGACTGGTCGACCGGCTCGGCCACGACCGGCTCGACATAGGCCGGGCGGCGGGCGATCTCGCGCAGCTTCCACGCGGCGAAGCCGGCGGCGGCGGCGGCGGGCAGGATCACGAGATGCGGCATGCCGGGCATCACGCCGAGCAAGGCGAGGATGATCGCGACCGGGGTCCAGGTGCGGGCGGAGCCGAACTGGCTGCCGATCTGGCCGGCGAGATCCAGGCTGGAGGTGACGCGGGTGACGATCGCCGCGGCGGCGATCGAGAGCATCAGCGACGGGATCTGCGCGACCAGGGCGTCACCGATTGCGAGCAGGACGTAATTGTGCGCGGCCGCGCTGATCGTCATGCCGTGGCTGACGGGTCCGAGGATCAGGCCGCCGATGATGTTGGCGAACAGGATCAGCAGGCCGGCGACCGCGTCGCCCTTCACGAACTTGGACGAGCCGTCCATCGAGCCGTAGAAATCCGCCTCGGTCGCGACTTCGATGCGGCGCGCCTTGGCCTCGTCGGGCGTGATCAGGCCGGCGTTGAGATCGGCATCGATCGCCATCTGCTTGCCGGGCAGGGCATCCAGGGTGAACCGCGCGGAGACTTCGGAGACGCGGCCCGCGCCTTTGGTCACCACGATCATGTTGATGATGACGAGGATGGCGAAGACGAACAGGCCGACGACGTAATCGCCGCCGATCAGGAAGGTGCCGAACGCTTCGATGACATGGCCGGCCGCAGCCTCGCCTTCATGGCCATGGACGAGCACGACGCGCGTCGAGGCGACGTTGAGGCTGAGGCGGAACAGCGTCGCGAACAGCAGCACGGTCGGGAAGGCGGAAAAGTCGAGCGGCTTCTGCGCGTTCAGGGAGACCATCAGCACGGCCAGGCTGATCGTGATGTTCATGATGAAGAACAGATCGAGCATCGCCGGCGGGATCGGGACGACCATCAACACGACGAGCATCAGGATCGCGACCGGCAGCGCGGCGGAGCGGACGAGCGGCCCGAGGCCGCCGCGCTTGGGAGCAACAGCCATCGGTTAAGCCCCCAGGCTCGCGAGCATCATATAGGCAAGCCTTGCGGTATCGGGTGTCGGACGCATCAAATTGGCCGTCTGCACGCGTGCCGTTCCTCCATTGATCTGATCGAGTGTCGCCTGGGCCCAGACCGCCGCATCGCTGGTGCTGGTCTCGCCATTGCCGGGAATGACGGTCGCGCCGGATTCGCCGAGCGTGGTCGAGGCAAGGCCGACTGGAGCGACCGCGCCGACCTTCGCCGCGCCATCGTCGAGCCTGGCGGCGAAGCGGCTGTAGATTTCGCCGAGCGTGCGTGCCTGGCCGTTCGAGGCGTAGAAGATGTTGCGGTTGGCGCGGGCGGCAGCGGGGAACATCGCGGCGCCGCTGCGGTTCGGGCTGTCCTGCATCGCGCCGAGGAACGAGCGCGCGCCGCCGAGCCCGAGGAAATGCGCCATATAAAGGTCAGTGCCGGTCGCGCTGCGGCCGAGCGAGCTTTCGATCGCGTCCTTGTTGTCCGAGGCATGCTCGGCGGCCATGAGCGAAGCGGTCTGCGGATCGTTGCGCAATGCCAGGATCGCACGGCGCATGCCGGGATCGCTCACCGTCATCCGGCCCGAGCTGGTGGTGGAGATGCTGTCCGCGGCCCAGCCGATGCCGTGCTCGGCGCCGTGCTGCTTCACCACGTGAAGCCAGCTCTGCTCGATGAACTGGTAGAGGCCGGAAGCGCTCGAGGTGCCGGCGCGCGCATCGGCGCGCATCCCGCTTTCGAGCTGCGCCTGACCCATCAGATAATTGAAGTCGATGCCGGTCTTCTGGCTCGCGGCCGCGATCGCCGACTGCACCGAGCCGGTCGCTTTGGTCCCTGCAAGAATGGCAATCGGATTAAAGGTCATCGATCCCCGGCTGTCTGCCCCTATTCAGGGCGACAGCAGCAAGGAGCGTGCCAGATATTTCAGGAGGCGCCTCGGCGCACGGATCCCTCAGGCGTAGGCGGCGACGCCCATGCCGGGGCGATAGCCGGCACCGGCATCGCCGGTCAGACTTTGCAGGCGGCGGCGAACATTTGCCGCCATCAGGTTCACATAGATGCGGCAGGTCTCGTTGAGACGGTTGGCCTCCTCGGCGAGCTCGCGCAGCTCGGGGCCGGCCGGGGCGATGCCGAAATCGGCGATCGCGTTGATGCCGGCGAGCTTCTCCTGCGTCGCGCGCTCGAGCGCCTCGACATCATTCGCCTTCAGCGCGGCGATCTCGGCATGGAGCGATTCGATCACGCCGATCAGCGCGTCACGCCTTGTCCTATTTGGCGTCATGCGGATTCCATTCGAGCTTGAGCGCGATGAGCCGGTCGGCGATCGTCGCGGGGTAGATCGGGAAGGTGCCGGTGCGGATTGCGTTGCGGATGCGCGAGACCCGTTCGAGATCGACCGGCGGTTTCTCGTCGAAGCCGAAGGCAATGGCCGACAGCTTCAACTGTTGCGCCGCCACCCCGTCCTGATCCGCCGCTTTGGCCGCAGGCGCCGCGCGCGCGACCGGCACGAGCTGCAGATCGCGTCCCGAGACTGGCTTTGAGCTGATCGAATCCACCACGTCTGCACCTTTGAGGTTACGCTGACAGAAGGAGGAACGACCGTTTCAGCGACAACTTAAGGAATTATTCCAGCCAGCCGGGCAGCGTCGCGCGGCCGGATTCGATGGCGACCGCCTGGACCGGATTGCGTGTGCCGTCGACCTTGACGAGGAAGCGGCTGCCGGGGGCGGCATCGGCCATCGCCACGCCTTCGCGGGTGATCGAGAAGCCGGGCGACCCCGCCGCGATCGTGACCGGATCGCCGCGCTTGATGACGGCGGCCAGCTTGATCGGGGCGATGGCGGTGGGCGCCGCCGCGGCCGGGGGCGACGCGGCCATCGAGGTCGCGCGAACGGGAACGAAGATCCGCCATTCCGGGCCGGTGCAGGTCACCACGACGGCGTCGTGATTGCCGGCGCGCCACGACAGGGACACCATCGGGCAGGAGGCGAGCTTCAGCCGCGAATCGACGACGCTGCGGGCACCGCCGTCATCGCCGATCGCCCGACCGGTAAAGGCGGCGACGGCACGATCGAGCGATGCCGTGTCCTGGAAAGGACCGGCGGCGAGCGCCGGGGTGGCGAGCAAGGCCAGCGGCACAATCAGAAGGCGCATCATATTCTCCCGGACGACAGGATGGGGCGGCAGGTTCGGGTTGCCGGAGCGGCAGATCATTGCCGCTCTCCGGCAAAGCCCATGGTCACGATCACGTTGCGGCTGGCGCGGCCCGGATGGTCGGGCGCGTTGACGATGGTGATGCGGCCCGCCGGCACGACATGCGCCGACGCGAGCGCGGCGGCGACATTGCGGGCGCGGTCGGCGGCGAGCACGGCACCGCTGCCGGTGGCCGGATCGATATCGCTTGCCGAGCCGTCGACGCTGCCGCTGATTTTCAGCGTCACGCGCGGATCGCGGACGGCCTCGCGCGCCCAGGCGACCAGGCCTGCCGGCGCCGAGGGCAATATGGCGGAGCCGGGGGCGAAATTCATGATCGCCGCCGCGGCGACGGGGATCGGATCGGGCGTGGCGGCCGGGCTGGTCGAGACGCCGAACCCCTGGCGCAAGCCACGCGCGAGCGCCTTGCGATCGAGATGCTGGGTGGACTGGATCAGCACGAAGAAGCCGACGAGCAGCAGCGCCAGATCGGCGAGCGTCATCAGCCAGATCGGGCGGCCGGGCAGGGTTTCGGGAAACTCGTCGGTCACGCGACGTCGGCCATCGGCACGGGCAGGTCGCGCACCAGCGATGGACCACGCGGCTGTTCGCGGATCGCGAGCGCGACGAGCGGGGCCTCGAGCCGCAACCGCTCGACCGCTTCGCCGCGCGCGTGGCGGCGCAGGCGCGCGGCCACCGGCATCGCGACGAGATTGGCGAGCAAGGCGCCATAGAGCGTCGCGAGCAGGGCGATCGCCATCGATCCGCCGATCGCGGCGGGATCGTCCATCTTCACGAACATGCCGACCATGCCGATCAGCGTGCCGACCATGCCCATGGCGGGCGCGACCTCGGCCATGGCGGCCCAGGCGTCGGCGGCGCCGACATGGCGTTCGATCCGCGCGCGGCGGAGATGCCGGAGCAGCGCCTCGACCTCGCCGGCCGGGCGGCCGTCGACGATCGCGGCGATCGCGGCGGCGACATCCTTGTCGGCGATCACCGAGCGATCGAGCGCCATCACGCCGTGCCGCCGGGCGATCCGGCCGAGCGCCGCGACCTGATCGAGCAGCGGCCCGGCATCGAACCGGCGGCGGCCGATCGTGCGCAGCGCAGCGATGGCGCGCCCGAGATCGCGGGCCGGCGTGCGCAGCACGATGGCAAGGAGGGTGCCCCCGCCGACGATCGAGATCGCGACGGGATCGAGGAAGGGGCCCAGCAGCTGGGCGATATCGGGTGCTGTCGTCATCGGCCTGAGCGTTGCAAGGGGTGGGCCAATTGCCGATCCCCCGGGAAACCGCCGGCCGGCAGCGCGGCAACCGGCAAGGATTGCCGCCCCACCGGCAAGCGCTTGCCGGAAGGCTTGCCGATAGGGCGCCGCCCGGCCCTTTCCACCGTCAGCAGAACATTTGGCACGGCCTTTGCTGTGTTCCCTCGCGCAATCTTGCGCAGGAGAAGGCCCGTGGCCGACAACACGCTTTTCGGAGTCCATGCAGCGGCGTTACAGGTGCGTTCGCAGCGCATGGGCCTGCTTGCGTCGAACATCGCCAATGCGTCGACCCCGGGCTTCAAGGCCAAGGACATCGACTTCCAGACCGCGCTCAACGCGGTCGAGCAGTCGGGCGACGCCGATACGAACAGCATCAGCAGCGCGGTGCGCTATCGCGTGCCGAGCCAGCCATCGCTCGACGGCAACACGGTCGAGCTGTCCACCGAGCAGACCGCCTTCGCCGAGAACGCCGTCCAGTATCAGACGACGCTGTCGTTCCTGAACGGCCGGATCAGCCAGATCACCCGCGCGCTGAAGGGAGAATAAGTCATGGCCGACAATTCCCTCAACATCTTCCAGGTTTCGGGCCGCGCCATGTCCGCGCAGCTGATCCGGATGAACACCACCGCGTCGAACCTCGCCAATGCCGGCGCGATCTCGGGCAGCGCGGATACCGCCTACCGCTCGATCAAACCGGTGTTCCGCACCGAATATGACAAGGCGACGGGCCTGGCGACCGTCAATGTCGAGCAGATCGTGACCGCCGGGGGCGAGCCGACCAAGCTTTACGATCCTTCGCATCCGATGGCGGACAAGGACGGCAATGTCTTCGTCAGCGCCGTCGACGAGACACGGGAGCTGGTCGACATGATGGAGACCGCCCGCAGCTATCAGAACAATGTCGAGGTCATGCAGACCGCGAAATCGCTGATCCTCGATACCCTCAAGCTTGGACGCTGATCATGAGCACGGCCTTCGATACCACCCTCAACAGTCTCGGCATC
Source organism: Sphingomonas bacterium (assembly GCF_028293085.1). GTDB lineage: Bacteria > Pseudomonadota > Alphaproteobacteria > Sphingomonadales > Sphingomonadaceae > Sphingomonas. Next base: position 2,204 of record NZ_JAQGLC010000301.1, on the reverse strand, counting down.
AACCGCACGACGACCAGCAACCCGGTCGCCTCGTCGGGGTCGACCACGCTCGGCCAGGCCGATTTCCTGAAGCTGATGACCGCCCAGCTCAACAACCAGGATCCGTTCGCGCCGGTCGACAACACGCAGATGGTCGCCCAGATGGCGCAATTCTCGTCGCTGGCCGGCATCACCGACATGAACTCGACGCTGAAGGCGATCTCCGACAAATTGTCGGGCACGACCGCCAGCGACGCGCTCGCTTATGTCGGCCGCACCGTGCTGACCGAGGGCGACACCGCCTATAGCCGTACCTCGGGCGGGATCGCGGGCGCGGTCGAGCTCGACGGCGATGCGACCGACGTCAATGTCACGATCGAATCCGCCGACGGCCAGGTGCTGAAGACGATGCAGCTCGGGGCCCAATCCAAGGGCACGGTCAATTACGACTGGGACGGCACGACCGATGGCGGCCAGCCGGCCGGCGACGGGCCGTTCAAGGTTTCCGTGACCGCCGCCAATGCCGGCACCAGTGTCGCCAGCCGCAGCCTGGTTTGGGCGCCGGTCGCCGCGGTCTCGATGCCCTCCACCGGCCCGGCCGTCCTCACCATCCCCGGCCTCGGCCAGGTTCCGATTTCCGCCGTTCGCCAGATCGGCTGACCCTTACCCCCACGGAGTAGATCCCCATGTCCTTCTATACTTCGCTCAGCGGCCTGCAGGCAGCACAGACCGAGATGTCGACCATCTCGCACAACCTCGCCAACGTCTCGACCAGCGGCTTCAAGAAGAGCCGGACCGATTTCGCCGACGTGATCGCGTCGAGCGTGACGGCGGACCCGACCAAGGTGGTCGGTTCGGGCACGGTGGTGAAGGGCAACCGCCAGCAATTCACCGAGGGCAATCTGCAGACGACGGGATCGTCGCTCGATCTCGCCATTTCGGGCGACGGCTTCTTCGCGGTCAAGACCAACGGCGCCAACGGTGCCACCGCCTATACCCGCAACGGCGCCTTCGTGGTCGACCCGGTCAGCCATAATGTCGTCGACGCACAGGGCAGCGCGCTGCAGGTCTATCCGGTCGATGCCGAGGGCAATGCCACCGCCACCGGCGCTGACGGCATGACCAATCTGACGCTGCCGGAAACCAGCGGCACGCCGATCGCGACCTCCAAGGTCGGGCTCGACGTCAATCTGTCCGCCAATGCGTCCGTGCCGACCGCGGCCTTCGACCGCATGAACGCGTCGAGCTACAACAACTCCACCGCGACGACGATCTATGATTCGAGCGGCAATGCGATGACGCTGACCAATTATTATGTCCGCAACGACGCCGCGAGCGCCGGCGGTGCGAACAGCTGGTCGGTCTACAGCTATGTCGGCAACCAGGAGATGACGGTGGGCGGCGCGGCCGGCCCGGTCACGCTGAATTTCAATGCCTCAGGGACGCTCACCGCGCCCGCGGCGCCGGTCGCGTTCGACAGCTTCACGCCGTCCGACAGCGCCACCGCGCAATCCTTCTCGCTCGATCTCGCCGGCTCGACCCAGCGCCCGAGCGCCTTCTCGGTCGCCGCGCGCAGCCAGGACGGCAAGTCGGTCGGCCAGCTCGCCGGCGTCACCGTCGACGAATCGGGCGTGGTCACCGCCAATTTCTCGAACGGCGACACCCTCGCCCTCGGCAAGGTGGCGCTGGCCAGCTTCACCAATCCGACCGGCCTTCGCCAGATCGGCAACAGCTATTGGTCGGCGAGCGGCATCTCGGGCCAGGCGACGATGGGGAGCGCGAACGAGAGCGGCTATGGCTCGCTGATGTCGGGCACGGTCGAGGGATCGAATGTCGACATCACCGAGGAACTGGTCGCGCTGATCGCGGCGCAGCGCAATTTCCAGGCGAATGCCAAGGCGCTCGATACCGCGAGCCAGATCTCGCAGACCATCTTCAACATCCAGAGCTGATCGCGGCTGAACGGAGCATCTGAATGGACAAACTGGTCTATACCGCGGCAAGCGGGCTCAAGGCGCACATGGCGTCCCAAGCCGCGATCGCGAACAACATGGCGAACGCCTCGACGATCGGCTTTCGGGCCGACCGGGTGGTGTTCGACCGGCTGAACGTGTCGGGCTCCGGCTTCGACACGCGCACGCCGGCGTCGGAGGAAGTGGTCGATGCCGATCGCCGCCCCGGCGCGATAATGCATACCGGCCGTCAGCTCGATGTCGCCGTCAGCG
>NZ_JAQGLC010000268.1 GCF_028293085.1 Sphingomonas bacterium | reverse complement strand
CGCCTGTTCCTGCAGCATCACCGGGCCCATGCACGCCATCTTGGTCGACATCAGTGGCCCTGCCGTCACGAAGCGGCGCTCGAAGCGGAATGATCCGCCGAAACCGTTGCAGCCGCTATTGCCGCTGATCCGGTTGCCGGCGAACGCGATCGTCGCCGGGCGGCCCCCACGCAGCGCACGGCCGCCAACCGCTTCGATCTGCCAATTGCCCTCGATCACTGGCGCGCGGGGTAACGTGACGATCGGATCGCCACCACAGCCGCGCACCGTCTTGCGGCCGATCGTCACCGTTACGCTGTCGGGATAGTCGCGATCGCTCATGCCATCGCTGCACCGCGAGCGTGTGACGTCGACCGTGATTCGCGGGGTGACATAGCGCAACCCGTTGAAGCTGGGCCGCGGCACCGGCGCGGTCGTCGTCACCCGCGTCCGCCCGTAATCGCCGACATAGCGGATCAGGCCGTTGTCGATCGTCAGCGCCCAGCCCGGTTCGGTACCGACCGCGCGGTATGGCGCCTCGCGCGGCGCGGCGATGGCGGTGCCGGCGATCAGCAGGGCAGGGCACAGGGCAAAAGCGAACTTCATCTCGGGTCTCCTTGATAGACCCGATAGGCAGGCCCGGCTGAACCGATCGTTACGCGCCCGTTCAGCCGCGCGAAGGCTTGGCCCGGGCCAGCACCTCATAGGCCATCACCGCCGTCGCCACCGCTGCATTGAGGCTGTCGGCCTTGCCCAGCATCGGGATCTTCACGAGCAGGTCGCACTCGGCGGCATAATCGGCAGGCAGGCCCTGGGCCTCATTGCCGGTGAGCAGAAAGGTTGGCGTCTCATAAGTGGCGGCGCGATAATCCTGATCGGTGTCGAGGCTGAGCCCGACCAATTGTCCCGGACCGCTGCGCAGCCAAGGCACGAATTTCGCCCATTCCGCCTGGACGATCGGCACGGTGAACAGCGCGCCCATGCTCGCGCGCACCGCCTCGACCGAAAAGGGGTCGACACACTCGCCGATCAGGATCAGCCCCCCCGCGCCCACCGCATCGCCGGTGCGCAGGATCGTGCCGAGATTGCCCGGATCACGCAGCCGCTCGACAACCAGCCAGATGCTAGCGCTGCTTCGGTCGAGCTCCGCCAGTGATGTCGCGAATTCCACGAACACGCCGACCACCGCTTGCGGATTGTCCTTGCCCGACAGCTTGGAGAGGATGTCGGGTACCGTCTCGATCGCCTCGCCGCCCGCCGCCTCGACATCGGCAACCAGCGCCCGGACGAGCGGGTGGCTGGCGCTGTCGCGCGCAAAGAACAGATATTCCGGCAGCCGCCCGCTCTCGCGCGCCTCGGTCAGGATGCGCAGGCCCTCGGCGAGGAACAGCCCTTCCTCGCGCCGGTGCCTTTTCTCGCGCAACAACCGGACGCGCTTGATCAGCGGGTTCGAATAAGCAGTGATCTCGCGGGGCATGGGAGGCTCAATCCTCCCCGAACTTGGCCTCGACCAGCTCGCACAGCGCCCCCACGGCCTGTTCGGCCCCGTCGCCCTCGGCGCTGATGACGATCGAATCGCCCATCGCCGCGCCCAGCATCATCAATCCCATGATCGAGGTGCCGGTCACGCTGCCGGCGCCGTCCTTCTCGACCGCAACCTCGACGGGCTGGGTGGAGGCAAGGGTCACGAACTTGGCGCTGGCGCGGGCGTGGAGGCCACGTTTGTTGGTGATCAGGACGGTACGACTGACGGCCATCAGGCAGCAGCCTCGCCAAGCACTTCGGAGGCGACGGAGATATATTTCCGCCCCGCCTCGCGCGCGGCGGCGACGGCGTCGACCACCTTCATCGACTTGCGTGCCGATTCGAGCCGAATCAGCATCGGCAGGTTGATGCCCGCGATCACCTCGATCCGCCCGCGCTCCATCAGCGAGATGGCGAGATTCGAGGGCGTGCCGCCGAACAGATCGGTCAGCACGATTACCCCGCGCCCGGCGTCGACCGCGGCGATCGCCTTGGCGATATCGGCGCGGCGCGCCTCCATATCGTCGTCGGGGCCGATCGCGATGGTCGCGATCCGCTCCTGCTTGCCGACGACATGCTCCATTGCGGTCACGAACTCCTCGGCGAGGCGTCCATGTGTCACCAGAACCAGGCCGATCATTGCCCCGACTCTTTCGTTTGCCCAGCCTCTATCACTGAAGAACCGTCCCCTTGGGCGCTCTCGGCCACACCTTCCAGCGAGTCCTGGGGGGCGGCGGCGAGATCGCGGTGCGCGACCGTGGGCGAAAATCCTTCGTCGCGCAACCGTGCCGCGACACGCTCCGCCACGTGCACGGAACGGTGCCGCCCGCCGGTGCAGCCGAAGGCGATGGTGACATAGGATTTCCCCTCGGCGCGGTAGCGGGGGAGGAGGAACAGCAGCAGCGATTCGATCTGCGCCATCGCCTCGTCATAAGCGGGGTCCGCCGCGACATAGGCGCTGACATCCTTGTCGAGTCCCGTTCCGGGCCGCAATTTCTCCTGCCAGTGCGGATTGCGCAGGAAACGCATGTCGAACACCAGGTCCGCGTTGCGTGGCAGCCCGCGCGCGAAGCCGAACGACATGATCGCGAGCGTCGGCTCGCCCAAACCCTCGCCCGAAAAGGTCGACCGCACCTGCTGCGCGAGCTCGTTGCCGCTCAGGTTGGTCGTGTCGATCAGCCGGTTCGCCCAGCGCCGCAGGGGTGCGAGCAACTCGCGCTCGCGGGCGATGCCGTCCGAGGCAGGCCGGTCCATCGCCAGCGGGTGGCGCCGGCGGGTTTCGGAATAGCGCCGCTCGAGCTCGCCGCCCGAGCAATCGAGGAACAGGGTGCCGATGTCATGGCCATGCTCCTCGCGGAGCTTCTTGATGCGCTTGACGATTCGGTCGGGATCGAAGTCGCGCGTCCGGGCGCCGATGCCAAGCGCGAGCGGCTGCGACGACCGCTCGGCGCCTTCGGGCAGCGGCGCGCTGAGCAACCGGTCGAGCAGCAACAGCGGTAGATTGTCGACGACCTCCCAGCCGAGATCCTCGAGCGTCCTCAGCACGGTCGACTTGCCGGCGCCCGACATGCCGGTGACGAGCAATATGTCTTTGGGATCGCGCTTCATGGCGCGGCGTCTAGCAGGTGCTTGAGCGCGAATTCCACCTTGATCGGTGCCGATGCCTCGAACGGATCGAGCGCGATCGTCGGGACAGGCACACCCTCGAACCACCGCGACTCGGCTTCCGGCATACGTTTCACGCCTGCCGACAAGCTGATCAGCAGCGCGACCGGGGCCTGCTCAACATGGGTAACCGGGACGATCCCGATGCCGCGAATCTCCAGGCGTCCGGCGATAGTCGCGGGCGCGCTGGCGATCAGCACGTCATCCGATGCGGTCAGCACGGTATAGTCGTCGCTCACCAGCACCGCGCCGCGATCGATCAGCCGCAGCGCCAGATCGGACTTGCCCACGCCCGATGGGCCCTCGAGCAGCACCGCGCGTCCGCCGATCGTCACGGTCGTGGCATGGACCGTCTCACTCATCGCCGGTCAGCCACCGGCAGACGCACCACGAAGCGCGCGCCGCTCAGCCGATCCTCGCGCGATTCGACAGCGATCGATCCCTGATGCCCCTCGACGATCGTCCGCGCGATCGCGAGGCCCAGGCCGCTATGCTTGCCGAACTCCTCGCTTTCGGGTCGGAGCGACTGGAAGCGGCTGAACACCTGTTCGCGCGCTTCCTCCGGCACGCCGGGGCCTTCATCCTCCACCCGGATCACCAGATCGTCGCCGTCGCGCACCGCCGCGACCACGATCAGACCGTCATCGGGAGAAAAGGACACGGCATTCTCGATCAGATTCTCGAACACCCGCTCCAGCCGCCCGCCTTCGCCCATCGCGGCGAGCCGCTCGCCGATCCGATGATCGAAGCGGATCTGAATGCCACGCTCGATACCGCGTTCGGCGCGTTGGTCGAGCAGCGCGCCGATCATCGCCCCGACATCGACCTCCTCGAACTTGGCCCGGCTGAGTTGCGCGTCGAGTCGCGAGGCTTCGGAGATGTCGGTGATCAGCCGGTCGAGCCGATGCACATCGTCGCGCACGATCATCAGCAGCCGCTCCTGCAGCTCCGGATCGCGGACTGTCGCCAGCCCCTCGACCGCAGACCGCAACGAGGCGAGGGGGTTCTTCATCTCGTGCGTCACATCGGCCGCGAAGGCCTCGGTCGCGTCGATCCGGGCGCGGAGCGCGAGGCTCATATCGGACAACGCACGGGCGAGCATACCGACCTCGTCCCGCCGCGAAGGCAGGCGGGGCACCACCACCTCTCGCGCGCGCCCGAGCCGCACCCGCACCGCGGCACGCGCGAGGCGTCGCAAGGGGCGCACGATCGTCCGGGCGAGGAACAGCGACAACAGGATCGAGACGATCGACACGATCGCCAGCACGACGCTCAATCGAAAGCGCTCGACCCGCACGATCTGGGTGATGTCGCGCGCGTTCATCGTGGTCATCACGACCCCGCCGCCGGGCAGCGCCGCCGCTGCGGTGATCACCGGTGTCCGGTCCGGCGCACGCCAGACGGTGGCCGGCGCGCTTTCGGTCGTGCGCGCGGTGTGGACGTCGGGCCATTCCAGGCCGTCGGGCCGCTCGCGGTAGAGCGGCGCGCGCGGTGCACCGACCACGGTGTCGATCACCGCGTCGAGAAACCGCGCGGTGCTCTGACGCCAATCCTGCTTGTCGGGGTCCTGCAGGATGAAATTGCGCAGGCCGAGCGCGCGCGTGTCGGTGGTCGGCTTGCCAGCGGCATCATACACCCTGATCCGAGCACCGGTATCGCGCGCCAGTCTCAACGCCAGAGTGTCGCGTCGCTCCGGCGGCACTGCGCCCATCGCCTCGGCGATCAGCCGCACCTCGCGGCTGGCCTGCGCCACCCGGCTGTCGACCAGCCGGCTGCGATAGCTGTCGAGATAGAAGAAGCCGCCCGCGAGCATGGCGAGCGCGATGATGTTCACCGCGAGGATGCGCGGCGTGAGCGAAACCTGCCCGGACCAGCGAAGCGTCAGCTCGCGGTCGTCATTCCTCGGAGAATCGGTAACCCGCGCCATATAAGGTCTCTATGGCATCGAACTCGGGGTCGATCTGCCTGAACTTGCGGCGCACGCGTTTGATGTGGCTGTCGATGGTGCGATCGTCGACATAGATATCGTCGTGATAGGCCGCGTCCATCAGCTGGTTGCGCGTCTTCACGATCCCCGGCCGTTGCGCGAGCGTCTCCAGGATCAGGAACTCGGTGACGGTCAGCGTCACGCCGGCGCCGTTCCAGGTCACCCGGTGCCGGGCGGTATCCATCGCGAGTCGCCCGCGTACCAGCGATCCGCCGGCGGTTTCCTCCTCGCCGGCCGTGCCGGTCTGGGCAAGCTCGGCGCGGCGCAGGATCGCACGGATGCGCGCGATCAGCAGCCGCTGCGAGAAGGGCTTGGAGATATAATCGTCGGCGCCCATCGCCAGCCCGAGCGCCTCGTCGAGCTCGTCGTCCTTCGAGGTGAGGAAGATCACCGGGGTCATGTTCTTCTCGCGCAGCCGCCGCAGCAGCTCCAGCCCGTCCATTCGCGGCATCTTGATGTCGAAGATGGCGAGATCGGGCGGATTCTCGATCAGCGCCTTCAACGCCGTCTCCCCATCGGAATAGACTCGTGTCACGAATCCCTCGGCCTGGAGTGCGATCGACACTGAGGTGAGGATGTTGCGGTCGTCATCGACGAGCGCGATTGAAGCCGTCATCGGCGGGCAACCTTTGTGTTGTTGGGTACGGGGTTAGTCCAAAGCGCACGTCCGCTCAACTCACTGTGGTCTGACAAAATGTCTCGTATGGACATTTGCCCGTCCGTGGCGATATGCGCGACTCGAATCCGCGCATTCGTATGCAGCATCGGCTGCACGCCAATATTTCAGGAGAGCAACAACCGTGAGCGATCGTATCCCCGACGCAGGCCTTGAGGCCCAGGGCATTGAAACACGCGCCACGCTTCACTGGAATCTGGTCACGGCCCGGCTGATCGAGGCCGCAGTGGCCCGCGGCGAGGGCAAGCTGTCTGCTGACGGCCCGCTCGTCGTCGAGACCGGCCAGCACACCGGCCGCTCGGCGCAGGACAAGTTCATCGTCCGCGATGGCGAGACCGAGGACACCGTGTGGTGGGGCAAGAGCAACAAGGCGATGACGCCCGCGCATTTCGCCGCGCTCAAGGCCGATTTCCTGGCTGCGCTGAAGGACAAGGAAGACCTGTTCATCCAGGACCTGTTCGGCGGATCGCAGCCGGAGCACCGCGTCCGCGTACGCATCGTGACCGAGCTCGCCTGGCATAACAGCTTCATCCGCACGATGCTGGTGCGCCCCGAGGAGCATGAGCTGCGCGGCTTCGAGGCCGAGTATACGATCATCGACCTGCCGAGCTTCCGCGCAGATCCCGCGCGCCATGGCTGCCGCAGCGAGACCGTTATCGCGGTAAATTTCACCGACAAGCTGATCCTGATCGGCGGCACGCGCTATGCCGGCGAGATGAAGAAGTCGGTGTTCAGCCTGTTGAACTATCTCCTGCCGCCGACCGGCGTGATGCCGATGCATTGCTCGGCCAATATCGGGCCCAAGGGCGACACCGCCGTCTTCTTCGGCCTCTCGGGCACCGGCAAGACCACGCTGTCAGCCGACGCGTCGCGCACGCTGATCGGCGACGACGAGCATGGCTGGTCGGACACCGCAGTCTTCAATTTCGAGGGCGGCTGCTACGCCAAGATGATCCGCCTCTCGGCCGATGCCGAGCCCGAGATCTTCGCGACGACCAAGCGCTTCGGCACGGTGCTCGAAAATGTCGTGATGGACCAGGTCACGCGCCAGCTCGATCTCGACGACGCCAGCCTCGCGGAGAACAGCCGCGGCGCCTATCCGATCGACTTCATCCCCAATGCCTCGGAAGAGAATATGGGGCCGGTGCCGCGCAACATCGTCATGCTGACGGCGGACGCGTACGGCATCCTGCCGCCGATCTCGAAGCTCACGCCGGACCAGGCGATGTATCACTTCCTCTCGGGCTATACCGCGCGCGTCGCGGGCACCGAGATCGGTGTGACCGAGCCAGATGCGACCTTCTCCACCTGCTTCGGCGCGCCGTTCATGGCGCGGCACCCTTCAGTCTACGGCAATCTGCTCAAGAGCCGGATCGCCAAGGGCGGGGTGGATTGCTGGCTGGTCAACACCGGCTGGACCGGCGGCAAATACGGCATCGGCCGCCGCATGCCGATCAAGGCGACTCGCGCGTTGCTCAACGCCGCGCTCGACGGCAGCCTGAACGACGCCGAGTTCCGCACCGATCCGAACTTCGGCTTCAAGGTGCCGGTCAGCGTGCCGGGAGTCGACAGCGCGATCCTCGATCCGCGCGAAACCTGGCCGAACAAGGCCGAATATGACGCGACCGCCGCCAGGCTGGTCGACCTGTTCGTCGAGAATTTCGCCCAATTTGCGGATCAAGTCGACGAGGGCGTGCGGCAAGCCGCGCCCAGGACCGCCGAAACCGCCTGAAGCGCCCGGTCATCGATCGGGCAGGAAGAAAGCCCGACCGATGACCTACCTTCCCTACCGCCCCTTCGCCGACGACGCCGCGATCCGCCGGATCGGCGAAGGGTTGCTCGCGCGCACCCTGCCGCGCGCCGACTGGACACATGAGGGGCATCTCGCCGCCACGCTCTGGCTGATCCGCGACCGGCCGGATGTGGATGTCGATGCGCGGATCGCTGAGATCATCTCGCGTTACAATGAAAGCGTCGGCGGGGTGAATGACGATACGCAGGGCTATCACGACACGATCACCCACGCGTTCATCGCGGGAATCCGGCTGCATCTGAGCGCGCGCGCGCCGGACGAGGCGCTGGTGGACGCCGTCAACACGCTTCTCGCCAGCCCGATGGGCAAACGCGAATGGCCGCTGGGTTTCTACAGCCGCGAGCTGCTGTTTTCGGTCCCGGCGCGGCGCGGGTTCCTTTCGCCTGACCTTGCGCCGCTGCCCTCAGGGTGACGATTTTTGGCGATTGGCCTCAGGCCGGCTCCACCAGCAGCACGCTCCCCGATGCCCCGACGATCCTGACGACCGCGCCGGCATCGGCATCCGGCCCGCGTGCTTTCCAAGCGCCGTCACCCACCTTCACGCGGCCCTCGCCCGAAACGATCGGCTCGCACACCTCAACCATGGTGCCGATCAGGCGCGAGGTGCGGTCGTTGAGCAACGGATCTTCGGTCGGCACTTCGCTGCGCCGGTACCAGCGTCGGCCCAGCGCCACCGCGCCCGCGGTGAATAAGGCGAACAGCAGCGCCTGGACGAGCAACGGCATGCCCGGCACGATCAGCACGGCGAACCCGGTCGTCGCCGCGCCAACGGCCAGGAAGATCATGAAGAAGCCGGGCGCGATCAGTTCGGCGATCGCCAGCGCCAGCGCCGCGGCAAGCCAGAGCGCGCCCTCGCTCCACCACAGGCCGAGAAAGGTCATTGCGGGCCTCCCTCGAACGGCCCGCGCGGCCGGACGGGGGCAGGGGCCCGTGGCGGCGAGGGAGGCGATGACGGCCCATTGCCGCTGATCGCCTCCCGCGCGAGCTCGCCGATCCCGCCCAGCGTGCCCATCAGCTGAGTCGCCTCGACCGGGAACAGGATCGTCTTGGCATTGGGCGAGGTGGCGAACAGGCCGATCGCCTCGACATATTTCTGCGCGATGAAATAGTTGATCGCCTGAACGCTGCCGCCCTCGATCGCGTCCGACACCATCTTGGTCGCGGTCGCCTCGGCCTGGGCCGAGCGCTCGCGCGCCTCGGCGTCGCGAAAGGCTGCTTCGCGGCGGCCCTCGGCCTCGAGGATCTGCGACTGTTTCTGGCCCTCGGCGCGGTTGATGTCGTTCTGCCGCGCGCCCTCGGATTCGAGGATCGAGGCGCGCTTCTCGCGCTCGGCCTTCATCTGGCGGGTCATCGCGTTGACGATATCGGCGGGTGGGCGGATGTCCTTCAGCTCGACCCGGGTGATCTTGACGCCCCATGCCTCGGTCGCCTGGTCGACCACCTGCAGCAGCCGGGTGTTGATCTCGTCGCGCTTCGACAAGGTCTCGTCGAGGTCCATCGATCCCATCACGGTGCGCAGATTGGTCGTCGCGAGCTGCATGATCGCGACGTGAAGCTCGGACACCTCATAGGCCGCCTTGGCGTCGTCGAGCACCTGGAAGAACACCACCCCGTCGACCTAGACCATGGCTTTGTCCTTGGTGATGATCTCCTGCCCCGGAATGTCGAGCACCTGCTCCATCATGTTGACCTTGCGGCCCACCCGGTCGACCAGGGGCACCAGCAGGTTGAAGCCGGGGCGCGCCACCATCGTGAAGCGGCCGAACCGCTCGATCGTATATTGATAGCCCTGGCGCACGACGGTGACCGCCATGCCGACGAAGACGATGGCGAATATGAAAACCAGCAGAAAGAAATAACCCATCGTCCGCTCCCCGG
>NZ_JAQGLC010000196.1 GCF_028293085.1 Sphingomonas bacterium | reverse complement strand
GAACTGGAGTACGCCAATACGACGAGTTGGGGCGTATCGACGCGGATGATCGGTGGCGTGATCATGGTTCACGGTGACGACGACGGCCTGCGCGTGCCGCCGCGCATCGCGCCGTGGCAGATCGTGATCGTGCCGATGTTGCGCGACAATGACGAGGACGCCGCGATCGTCGATTATTGCAGGACGCTCCGGCAGGAGCTGTCCTATCTTGCCGTGTTCGGCGAGCCGGTCCGTGCGTTGCTCGATCTCAAGGCAGGCAAGGCCGCCGGCAAGCGCTGGGGCTGGGTCAAGAAGGGCGCGCCGATCATCATCGAGGTCGGCGGGCGCGACATGGCGGGCGCCAATGTTTCGGTCATCCGGCGCGACCGGCTTTATCGCGAGGACGGCAAGCTCGACAGCGTGGTCGTGCCGCAGGGCGAGTTTCTCGGCGAGGCGACGGGCGTGCTGGAGAGCATCCAGTCCGGCCTGTACGCCGAGGCGAAAGCACGGCTGGAGGCAGGCATTGCGCGCGACGTGACCGATTTCGCCGGTATCGAGCGGGCGTTTGCGGACAGCGTGAAGAATCCGGGCTGGGTCGAGGTGCAATGGTCCAGGCCAACCGGCGCAGCGCTCGACGCGGTGAGCGAGCGGTTGAAGGCGCTGAAGCTTACGATCCGCAATGCGCCGATGGACGCCGCAGCAGTGGACGGCGCGTGCGTGTTCACGGGCGAGCTGGCCGTGGAGCGTGTGCTGGTGGGGCGGGCTTACTGATCTAACCTCTCCCGTCCTCGCGGGAGAGGATTCGGCGCGGCTATCTCGGCAGTTCCGCTTTCGGGAACCCCGACCAGACCTGATCGTAATCCTCATCCAGCGCGCCGGTCTCCAGCGCATGGGCTGTCGCATGGAATACCCAGCGGCTTTCGATCATGAAGGCCATGCTGCCGTCGATCTTGTGCGGTTTCAGCGCGGCCTCGCTTGCGCCCTTCCAGCTCGCGACATCGGGGCCGTGGCCGCTCATCTGATTGTGGAGCGACAGCGCGCCGGGATTGAAGCCGTCGGCCTTGGCGTCGTATGCACCCGAGATCAGGCCCATGCATTCGCTCATCACGTTGCGGTGGAACCAGGGTGGGCGGAACGTGTCCTCAGCCACCATCCAGCGCGGCGGGAAGATCACGAAATCGACATTCGCGGTGCCGGGCACATCGCTGGGCGAGGTCAGGACGGTGAAGATCGAAGGGTCGGGATGGTCGAAGCTGACCGTGCCGATCGTGTTGAAGCGCGCGAGATCGTACTTCCATGGCGCGTAATTGCCGTGCCAGGCGACGACATCCATCGGCGAGCGGCCGAGCTGAGTCGTCCAGAGCTTGCCGAGGAATTTCTGGACCAGCTCGAAATCGCCCTCGCGATCCTCATACCAGGCGACCGGCGTCTCGAAATCGCGCGGATTGGCGAGGCCGTTCGAGCCGATGGAGCCGAGATCGGGCAGCCGGAAGGGCATGCCGTGATTCTCGGCGACATATCCGCGCGCCTTGCCCTCGGGCAGCACGACGCGGAAGCGCACGCCGCGCGGGATCAGCGCGATTTCGCCCGGCTTCACGTCGATCCGGCCGAGTTCGGTGAAGAGGGTGAGGGCGCCCGTCTCCGGCAGGATCAGCAGCTCGCCATCGGCCGAGACGAAGGCGCGATCGACCATGTCCTTCGACGCACGATAGATATGCATCGCGACGCCGGTCTGGGAGGCGGGCCCGTCGCCGGCGACGACCATCGTCGTCAGGCTGTCGAGCCAGTCGGTGTCGTCGATGTCGAGCGGACCCCAGCGCAGGCGGTTGGGGGCGAGCGGTTCCTTGCTGACGCCGGGGGCGAAGAGTTTCGCGCCCGCGTAGCGGGTGAAGGCCGGGTGCGCGGCCGAGGGGCGGAGGCGGTAGAGCCAGGAGCGGCGATTCTCGTGGCGCGGCGCGGTGAAGGCCGTGCCGCTGAGCTGCTCGGTATAGAGGCCGAAAGGCGGCTTTTGCGGGGAATTGCGGCCTGGCGGGAGGGCCCCGGGGATCGCCTCTGTCGCGAAGTGGTTGCCGAAGCCTGTTTGGTAGTCGGACAAAATGTTGCTCCTCTTACCCCTCTCCCCTTGTGGGGGAGAGCGTCGGGTCGGTCATGCCCCCGGCATGACCTGAACAGCGCAGGGCGCTGTTCACCCTATGCTGGGCCCGCCGCCGAAGGTAGTGGGGGGGTGAGGGGGATACTCGATTGTTTCGAGCCTCGCTCCCCCTCATCCAATTTCGGCTAACTCGCCTCGCTCGCAAGTCTTCCTATCCTTCTCCCACAGGGGGAGAAGGGTTTTTAGGCCTCGACCGCCCCCGGCACCACGCCGCGCCTGATCTGGTCCAGCTCGATGCTCTCGAACAGCGCCTTGAAATTGCCCTCGCCGAAGCCGTCATTGCCCTTGCGCTGGATGATCTCGAAGAAGATCGGCCCGACCATGTTCTCGGTGAAGATCTGCAGCAGCAGGCCGCCGCCCGTCTCGGGCGCGCCGTCGATCAGGATGTCGCGCTTGCGCATCTCCTCGACGTCGTGGTTGTGGCCGGGCAGGCGCTTGTCGATCAGGTCGAAATAGGTCTGCGGCGTCACTTGAAAGCGGATGCCGTTGGCACGCAGCTTGTCGACCGTGCCGAAGATATCGTCGGTCGCCAGCGCGAGATGCTGGATGCCCTCGCCCTTATAGTCCTTGATGAACTCCTCGATCTGCGAATGCTCGTCCTGGCTTTCGTTCAGCGGGATGCGGATCTTGTCGTCGGGGGCGGTCATCGCCTTGGAGAACAGGCCCGTCGACTGGCCCTCGATGTCGAAAT
>NZ_JAQGLC010000188.1 GCF_028293085.1 Sphingomonas bacterium | reverse complement strand
ATCGAGCGCGATCGAGAGGGTCTGCATGACGGTGCCGGAAATGTCGTATTTCATGGGTGCGCCTCCGGAAGATGGGGTGAGGCGCGAAATATCAGGGTTGGGGGTGGGGTGGTAGATGCGATGGAGGTGCCGGTCCGTTCAGAACGCGCTCATTATGTGGTCACGCTGAAGCGCCCAGTCCGTCAATCCCCATCGTCCCGGCAGTTCGAGGCTTACGATGGGGTCATGAACCGTATCGACTGCACAGGGCGTCAGCCCCTTTCTGCTGATCGCGCACAGGAACGCGCCCACTTTGGGCGTCGCCGAGCCGGCGTCGTCGCTCAGCACGACGGCAAGGCGATCGCTCGCCAGCCGGACGAGCGAGCCCAGCGGAAAGATCCCGATCATCCGGCGAAATGCCCGCAGGACCCGCGGGTCGAAATGGCCTTCCGCGGCCATCATCCATTCCAGCGCTTCTCCCGGCGACCAACCCGCTTTGTACGACCTGGCCGATGTCGTCGCATCATAGACGTCGCAAACGGCTGCCATGCGGGCGTAAACGCTGATCGACGCGCTCGACAGCCCGGCCGGATAACCACGGCCATCAAGGCGCTCGTGATGATTCAGGCAGACATCGAGCGTAATCGCGCAGTCGATCCCGGCATCGACGAGAATTTCGTGCCCGCGGGTCGTGTGGCGGTGGATCAAGGCATATTCTTCGAGATCCAGCGGGCCCGGCTTGTCGAGCACACTGAGCGGGACCCGCGCCTTGCCGACATCATGCATCAGGCCGGCCAGGCCCAAACGTCGTATGAGGCAGGGATCTAGATCGAGCTCCTGCGCCAGTCCGATCATCATGCCGCAAACCGCAATCGAATGGAGATAGGTATATTCGTGCCGATCCTTGAGTCGCACGACGCTCGGCAAGGCGAGCGGGCTGCGCGCAATGGATCCGGCAATGGCGTCCACGATCGGCTCAAGTGCCGCTACGTTGATACGGCGTCCGAATCTGGCCTCCTGGAACGTCGTCGCAACAGCTTCCTTGGCCGCGGCAACAATATCCTGAGCACGCCGCCGTTCGTCGCTCGGGGAGCATGGTTGCTCTTTCTGCGCGGAGGAACTGCCGTTTTTCGCTCGATGAACGCGAGAGCTGGCCGGCGTGACAACTTGTTCAGCTGAGCCTTCGCCGAGATGTCGCCAGTCTTCGCCGTTCAGAACGTCCATCAAAGGATCTTTCATCTCTCCACGCCTTCACGTGCCATCATGGAGTAGGAAAAATTACATGACAGAAATGTTAAGTAGCGGCGGCTGAGTGACCCAATTTGGGGGGGGTGTCGTCGGGCTGACGCCTGGCACGGCTGGCATCGCGCGCATGATTTCTTCGAACCTGGCAGCATTTGGCTGTTTCCATTCGCCGCCGCGCAAGAAGCCGCGGTTACGGCATCGGCCGAAATCGGTCGTCGGGGCATCACCCCAACGCCAGCCGCCGCCCCACCCCGATCGTCTCCAGAAACGCCGCATCATGGCTCACCACCAGCAGCGCCCCGTCATAAGCCCGCAACCCCGCCTCGACCGCCTCGATCGAGTCCAGGTCGAGATGGTTGGTCGGCTCGTCCAGGATCAGCAGCGACGGCGGCTTGCGCCCGCCCAGCACGCAGGCCAGCCCCGCGCGCAGCATCTGGCCGCCGCTCAGCGTGCCGACGATCTGCAGCGCGGCATCGGCGCGGAACATGAAGCGGGCGAGCGCGGCGCGGCAGGCATTCTCGTCCGTCTCGCCGTTGATCCTCACGAAATTGTCGCGGATCGAGGTCCCCGGATCGAGCAGACTCGCGCGCTGGTCGAGCATGGCGACATCGGCCGTCACCCGCACCCTCCCGGCCCAGGGCTGCAATTGCCCCATGACCAGCGCCAGCAGGGTCGTCTTGCCCGATCCGTTCGGCCCGGTGATCGCCACTCGCTCCGGCCCACTGATCGTCAGCGACACATCGCACAGCACCGGCCGGCCCGGCTCATAGCCCGCGGTCACCCCGTCCAGCTCCAGCACCGTCCGGTTCGCCGGCAGGCCCGTCGGCGCCAGCGCGACCGCGAAGGGCTGCAGCACCTCGACCCGCTCGCGCGCCGCGGCGGCGGCGTCCGCCGCTTCTGTCCCGCGGCGCTCGGCGAGGCGCCGGTTCTCGCCGCCGCTATCCTCGGCCCGGTCCTTGCGCGCGCCGATCAGGATGCGCGGCATGTCGCCCCTGGCACCCTTGCGCTTGCCGGCGCCGTCCTTGCGCGCCTTGCGCTCGGCCGTCTCCTGCGTAGCCCTTGCGACCTCGGTCACTTGCCGTGCCGCCTCGGCCAGGTCGCGCTCGGCCGCCGCCAGCTCGATCGCCTTGCGCTCGCGATAGCGGCTCCAATTGCCGCCATAACGGATCGCGCCCAAAGTCGTCATCTCGACGATCGCGTCCATCGTCTCGAGCAATTCGCGGTCATGGCTGACGACGATCGCGCCCGCGCGCCAGCCGGCGAGCAGGGCGATCACCGCGTCGCGCCCCTCCCGGTCGAGATTGTTGGTCGGTTCGTCGAGCAGCAGGAAATCGGGTTCGGCGAAGACCACCGCGGCCAGGCTCGCCCGCGTGCGCTGCCCGCCGGAAAGGTCGGTCAGTGGCATCTCGGCGCCGACCTCCAGCCCGACCCGCCCGAGCGCCGCGGCGATGCGGTCCTCCAGCGTCCAGTCCGCCTCGCCGAGCTCCTCGATGCTGGCGGCGCCTTGCTCCGCACGGCGCAGCAGGGCGAGCGCCTCGGTCGCGCCGAACAGGTCGGCGACGGTTTCGTCGCGGCTCACCTGCGCGGCCTGACGCAGCAGGCCGATCGTGCCGCTGACCGCGATCCGCCCGGCCTGGAGCGGCAGCGTGCCGGCGATCAGCTTGAGCAGCGTCGTCTTGCCAACGCCGTTGCGCCCGACCAGCCCGGCGCGCTCGGCGCCGAAGCTGAGGCTCAGATCCGCGAAGACCGGGCGATTGTCAGGCGTGGACCAGGCGAGATGGGATATCGTGATGGCGGACATGATGAACTTCCCTGAGGGCAAGGCGGGCTGGCGTCGCTGTCAGGGGGCGGTTCATGGCTGCACATAGTCCGTTCAAATGCTCGCTGGAGATTAAAGGGGCCGGCGCGATCTTTCAAGCAGGTGCGGTGGGGTCTGCGCCGCACCGTGCGATTGATCCGAAGCGGTTATAGTTTCCTTCACCGTGTTTTTTCAGCGGGCTATAGTCGTCGATATCGTCGGAGGGGGGCGAAGACATGGTGGTTGAAGCCATTTTGACTTGGCTGAGCGGGGGTATTCCCAAAGGGAATCCGGCCGATCAGGATATCGCGCGGCACGCTTATGCCGATTTCCTCGGCGCGCAGGTGGCGGGCTTCCTCCCCGACGACAAGGAACTGAAGGAGGAGTTGGGCAAGGCGCGCGACAAGCTGGACGCGCATGACAAGCAGGAAGCGAACGAGGAGCGCACGCGCAGTTTTTCCACCCTGATGGGGATCGAGACCCGCCTTGCCGGCAAGATGTCCGACGATCAGGTCTCGCGGAATTACTGGATCGTGCGCGACCGGTTCAATCGCGTCGCCTCGCAGATGGGGATCGACGAGCATGTGCGCTGGGCGCCGCCGGAATTGCGGGAACCCCAGGCCGTCGCGGCCGACTCGCCGCTGGCGACGGCGAAGCTGGCGCGGAATGCGACGCTGGCCGAGGCGGGCCGCACGGCGATCGCCCTTGCGGAGGCCACCGCCATCGCCACCGCTGCCGGCGCTGCCGCGACGCCCGTGCAGAAGGATGCGGTTACCGCCGCGCAAACGGCCAATGACGCCGCCGTCGCGGCGGTAAAGGCCGCTGACAAGCGCGTTGCCGATCTCGAGGCGGCCGAGGCCAAGGCGGCCGAGGCACTCGCGGCGCTGGCGGCGGCCAACCAGGCGGCTGCAACGCCGGCACCGGCTCCCGACGTGAAAAAGGATTCGTGATGGCAACCGCCCCGACACCGGCGGCTCCCGCCACGCAGGTTCCGCCCGCTCCTCCGGCTCCGCCCGCACCGTCGCCGCATCTGTTGCGCGGCGACATGCAGGCGATGCTCACCTATATCCAGGGCGCGCGCATCGTCAGCATGGCGCGCGAAACGGCGATCAGTCGCCTCAAGGGCTGGCTGATCGGGCGCATCTGGTTCGGCCTGATGGTCGCTTTGATCGTGCTGTTGCTCGCCCGCCTCCTGCTCCCTGACCATTTCCCGCTGATCGCGGCGCTGGTGCTGGTCATCCTCGCCTCGCGCAGCGGCGCGATCGTCAGCATCGGCCGCCGGATGAACCAGGACAATCTGGGCATCGGCACCACCGGGGATTCGATCTTCACGCTCGCCAGCCTCGGCTCGGGGCGGAACGGCGTGGCCTTTTCGCTGCTCAGCTCCGCCGTGTTCGGCCTCGTCGCGCTGGCGCTGTTCGCGTCGGGGCTTCCCGGCGTGCTCGGCCTGAACGGCGGCATCGCGCCGGAATTCCGCGCCACCGCGATCAGCGCCGCGCGCAGCCGCGCCGTCGCCGACAGGGATATGGCGACCAGATTGAAAGAGGCGGCGGACAAGTGCGCGGCGGAAGCGGCGGCCACCCCCCAGGGTACGCCGACCCCTGCCACCGCCGCAACGCCGGCACGCGGAGCGGCAACGCCGGCGGCCGGGGCTATCCCGGCCGGTGGCACGCCGACGCCCGCCATCACCGCGACGCCCGCACTCGGCGCCACGGCAACGCCTGTGCCGCTTGCGATAGCTGCGCCGGGTGCGCCGCTCGCGCCGGCGCCTGCCGCAACAAGCACGACCGGTGTCAGGCCGACGCCTGCAGCGACAACAATTGCCGGCGCCACGCCGCCGGCAACCGTCGCAACCGCGACCGCGACCGCGACACCCGCCGCCGCGCCAACGCCCTGCGCTGCGGCGGACCTGGACGCCAAGCGCCAGGCGGCCAATGCCGTCGACGTCGTTGCAAAGGCGTCGGAGGCGGCGGCGGTGGCGATCGCCAACGAGACGCCGTCCCGCGACTCCGGCGATCCCTGGTTCAGCGACCTCGCGCTCGCGCTCGGCCTGCTGAGCGTCGCGCAATTCTTCAAGCTGCTGGTCTGGGCCTTCATCGCCGGGTTCTTCGAGCAATTCGTGCCCGACATGCTCGATGGCCTGGCGCAGCGCGGCAAGGAAAACCGCGCCCGGGAGGACAGCGCGGCGAAGTGACGGGGCGCGAACGGCGCGCGGCGGGGGCGTCGCGGTTCGCCTTCCCCGGCGAAGAGGAGTGAACGACCCCGGTGCTCAGCGGTGCCGGTATGCATGCCGCCGTTGGGCACGAACATCCCATTGGCGCGCTGCGGCGTGTCCAGCTTCGGTCCTCTCCACGCGCGGCGCGCTCACGGCTCGGGAAAATCCATGTCGGCGAACCCGCCGGCCGGCCCGCGACACGTCGCGCTCAGGGCACCGCATGCGCATTGGGCAATGCGCTCGTCGGTCATGTGTTGCTCCGCGGGTTGATGTCTTCACGACCGACTCCTCAGCCGTCGGCCCGACGATCATCCTCCCGCGAAGATCGGGCGAGGCGAAATTCGGAATCTCGCCGCCGAAGACCAGGTCAGGCCAATCGTCCGGCACTTACCCTGTCCCGCGCCGCAAACCATGGTCCCATCCGCCGCAGCGCCTCCTCGATCCTGTCCGTCGACACCGCAAAGCTGAACCGCATGAACCGCCGTCCGTCGACCGGATCGAAATCGATCCCCGGCGCGGTCGCCACACCGGTTTCGTCCAGCAGCTTCAGGCAGAATGCCATGCTGTCGTCGGTCAGATGCCCGATATCCGCCCAGATATAAAAGGCCCCGTCGGGCGGCGCGATCCGCTTCAGGCCGAGCGCTGGCAGCGCCGCCAGCAGCAGGTCGCGGTTGCGCGCATAGGTGCGGACATGCCCCTCCAGCTCGTCGCGGCAATCGAACGCGACGAGGCCCGCATGCTGCGCCAGTGACGGCGGCGTCAGGAACAGATTGCCCATCCGCGCCCGCGCCGCCCCGATCAGCGAGGGCGGCACCACCAGCCAGCCCAGTCGCCAGCCCGCCATGCTGAAATATTTGGAGAAGCTGTTGACCACCAGCGCCCCGGGCTCCTCCTGCAGCACCGATCTGGCCGCGCCGACATAGCTCAGCCCGTGATAAATCTCGTCTGAGACGATCCGGATCCCGCGCGCGCGGCACACCGCCGCGATCGCGGCCAGCTCGTCGGCCGCGATGATCGTGCCGGTCGGGTTGCCCGGGCTGGCGAGGATCAGCCCCTGCGGCGCCGGGTCGAGCCGCTCGATCGCAGCCGCGGTAATCTGGAACCGTTCCGCTTCGCCGCAGCCGATCTCGACGGGCTCGAGATGCAGCGCCTTCACTGTGTTGCGATAGGCGACATAGCCCGGCCGCGCGAACGCCACCCGGTCGCCCGGCGCGAACAGGCAGGACAAAGCCAGCACGAAGGCCGGCGAGGCGCCGCAGGTCAGCACCACCTGCTCGGGATCGACCACGACGCCGTACGCATCGGCATAATGTTGCGCGATCCGGCCCTTCAGCGCCGCGCTTTCCCAATAGCCCATGCCGTCGCTGTCGAGCACCGCATGCGCCCGCGCGATCGCCGCGGCCGGCGCGCCGGTGGAGGGCTGGCCGAACTCCATATGGATCACCGATTGCCCCTCGGCCGCCATCCGGTGCGCCGCGCGGCTGATCACGATGGCGTGGAAGGGGTCGATCTCGGCGGACATCATGCCCGCTTACCGCCTGTAGCGGCGGGCACAATCGGTCGCGGTGCACTTTGTCGTCAGCGGCCGCCCGCGCGCGCCGTCCGGTCAGCAATCATTCACCCGGAAAGGCGCATCGACGCGGGCGTTGCGGTGAAAGGATGTATCTGATGTCCAACTCTTTTCGGCGAACCGCCGGCGCGCTGGTCGCGCTGGCAACGGCGCTCTCCCCGATCTCGGCCTCTTTTGCGTCCGCGCAGAATTATCCGCCGCCCCCGCCCGGGCCGGGTTATCAGGAGCCATCCGGGCAGGGCTATCAGGATCCGCCACCGCCCCCGGCCTATCAGCAGGACGATGCGCCGCCGCCGGGCTATGACGGCTCGGCGCCGCCACCGCCGCCGCAGGGTTATCAGCCGGACCCGAGCTACGCCCAGCAGCCCGATCAGGACCGGCGCTACGAGGCCTATGCCGAGGATTGGTCGCAGCGAAACTGCATCCGTGCCAGGAGCAACGCTACGGCGGGCGCCCTGATCGGCGGCCTGTTCGGCGCGCTGCTCGGCTCGAGCGTGGCCGGCCGGCACGATCGCGGCGCGGGCGCGTTCGTCGGCGGCGTCGCGGGCGCCGTGGGCGGTGCCGCGGTCGGCGACGCGAGCAGCAACGATACCAGCCCCGGCTGCCCGCCGGGCTATGTCGTGCGCAACGACGCGCCGGCCTTTTATTATCAGGGCTATGGCGATCCCTATTATTACGCCGCGCCCGGCTGGTACCGGCCCTGGGTGTTTTATCAGGGGCGCTGGGATTATCGCCCATACCCGTATCACACCTGGTATTATCGCCATTACGGCTATGGGCGGCCCTACGGCCCCAATCGTGGCTATCGCGGCGGCTATGGCCATCGCCGCCGGTAATGGCCGGGGCGGCGGCGTAAGACGTCGCCCTGGTTCCGGTTCGTCCGCCAGTCGCGCCCCGCTGGTATGAGCCGGGTCGCCCGCGCGCTGCTGCCGTGCCTGCTCCTCGCTGCGCCGGCGGCGGCGCAGGTGCATGATCGCATCTATCCCGCACCGAACGCGCCGGTAAGCGTGGAGGGGCTCCCCGCCGGCGCCACGATCGACGCGGTACGGACCACCGACGGCCTGTCGCTCAAGGGCATCGAAATCGCCCCACGGAACGGCAAACCGACCCTGCTCGTCTTTCACGGCAATGCCTCGAGCGCGATGGGATCGGTGCGCTGGTTCGCGCCGCTGATGCGGAAGGGTACGGCGTGGTCGCGGCGGAGTATCGGGAATATAGCGGCAATCCGGGCAAGGCCGACGAGGCCGGGCTCGCCGCCGATGCCGATGCCATTTATGCCCGCGCGCGCAGCCTGGCAGGGACCGGCAAGCTGATCGTGGTCGGTCACAGCCTCGGCGGGGGTGTGGCCTTCGGGCTCGCCACACGGCAGCATCTCGACGCGCTGGTCACCATCGGTGCCTTCACTCGCCTGCGCGCAATGGCGCCCAGGCTCCTGCGCGCGGCGGTGCCCGACGCATATGACAATGAGGCGGCGATCGCGAAGCTCGACGAGCCGCTTTACATGATCCACGGCACCGCCGACGACACGGTGCCATGGCAGCAGGGCGAGGAGCTTTTCAAACTGGCCCATGCCGCGGGCAAGTCCGGCGCGGCCTTTGTGATCAGGGATGCGGGCCACGCGCCCGACGGCGCCGTCCTGGCGATGATCCTGCGCGCGATCGCGGCGAAGCTCGACGGCGGCGGTGGAATGGTCAACGTGACCTTGCCTGAAACGGTGAAGCTGGTGCCGCTGGGTCACTGACTCGGCGCGCGCGCGCCCCGCGCTGGCAGAAACCGGCCGTCCTGATTCAACCGCCCGCCCCATCGGCTATCGTCTCTCGCCCGGCGTCACGCCGCGGAAATCGGGAGGGATTCGACATGGCACTAAAGATTCGGCGTCCCAACTATCGTCGGCGAAAACAGGAAATAAAAAACCTGCCACTGACACAATTATTCAAGATCTCGACAAATCCATCCGGCGGATTTTTTCGGAGCACTGTTCTTGGCCGCGGACCATCTGTTGCAGGCCGTCAAATAAATCGCCTGCGGATCTCGCGCCGCCTCGAAAAACGCGATTCACCTAAAGGGATGACATTATCCCGCCGATACTTGCCCTTCCTCCGCCCGATCCAACACGAATACTTCGCCGTTCCGCCAACGCCGCCGGCACACCGCCGGTCCAGGTCATGGCGTCCCGCATTCACGCATCGGAACTATCGCGAAGAAAAGCCTTCCCTAAATCCGATAGGGGTCGCGAAATTCGGCGAGAATTCGTCAAATGGAGCGCACCGATATGTTCGCGTCGCTTTTCGGCGCAGCGCGTCATCTATAGTGGAGCGCGAAATAAATCATCTGCCGACGCCCAATAACGCCCGATTCAGCCCCTCTCGCAAGTGGGTCGCAAAATTCCGCGAATACTTGTCCGATATCGGCTCGCTCCAACAGTTTTACTGTCGCGCCGGTCGCGCTGCCGAAGGGCTGGGACTATCGCTGGTCCGCTGCGTTGGAGCCCACCGCGCTGGCCGATCTATTTCTACCCGCAGGATCTGGCGGGCATGTGGAGCGGAAATACCAGCCGGGGGAATGAGGCGAGAAGATCCTCCTTCCTTCGCCGGGGAAGCAATATCCTAGCCGTTGCGCGCTACCCGCCCGAACGCCCCGATCACCGCATCCACCGTCACGTCCGCATCCGCCATCCTGGTCGCCACGGAGGTAACCGAAACCCGCATCACCCAGCGCCCGCGCCACAGCGCCGACCCGATGAACGCGACTGCATCCTCCTGCACCTGCTTCACCACCGCGAGCGTCAGGGCATCGGCCCCGTCGCCCGCGCCGAACCGCACCATGAACTGGTTGAGCTCGACCGGGCAGACCAGCTCCACGCCCGGATGTGCCGCCAGCCGCTTGGCCATATGCCGTGCGATGGCGCAATGCCCCGCGACCATGTCGGCGATCCCCTCGCGGCCAAGCTGCCGGATCATCGCCCAGGCGGCAAAGCCCCGCGCCCGGCGCGAGAGCTCCGGCACATAGGCCGACGGGTCGCGCTCGGCGCCCTCGACGGGCGGCAGATAGCTCGCGGTGATCGCCATCGCGCGCCGGTGCGCCTCGGCGTCGCGGACGATGGCGAAGCCGCTGTCATAGGGCGTCTGCAGCCATTTATGCCCGTCGGTCGCCCAGCTGTCGGCCAGCTCGACCCCTTTGGTCAGGTGCGCCTGTGCCGGGCTCGCCTGCGCCCACAGCCCGAACGCGCCGTCGACATGCAGCCACGCGCCGGCCGCCCTGGCGATCGGCGCGATCGCATCGAAGGGATCGCACGCCCCGGTGTTGATCTGCCCGGCCTGCCCGATCGCGATGACCGGCCCGGATGCTTCGGCAATCGCGCGCTCGAAGTCGCCCGCCAGCATCCGCCCGCTCGCATCGCAGGCAATCGTCCGCACCCGCCTGGCGCCGAGCCCGAGATATTTGATCCCGGAATATACCGTCGCATGGGCATCCTCGCCGATCAGCACGGTGATCGGCGGCGCGCCGAACAGGCCGTCCGCCTCGACGTCCCAGCCGACCCGCTTCAGCACCTCGCTCCGCGCGGCGGCGAGGCAGACGAAATTGGCGACGGTCGCCCCGGTGACGAAGCCGACCGACGCGCTGTCGGGCAGTCCGAGCAGGTCGAGCAGCCACCCCGCCGCCACCGCCTCGATCGCCGAGGCGGCGGGCGCGGCATGAAGGTTTGCGGCATTCTGCCCCCAGGCAGCGGTCAGCCAGTCGGCGGCGACGCCGGTCGGGTGCGAATTGCCGATCACCCAGCCGAAGAAGCGCGGCCCGGTCGACGCGCGGATGCCCGGCGTGGCGAGCGTCGCCAGCTCCGCGATGATCGCGGCCGGATCGCCGCCTCGTTCGGGCGTCGGCCCGGCAAAGGCGGCGAGCATCTCGCCATAGCTCGCGACCGGCGTGTGCTCGGCGCCGGCTATCTCGCGGCGATAGGCGATGGCGCGCCGCGCCGCCTCGGCCATGGCGGCATAGCCGCTATCCGTGTCCTCGGGTTCCATCGCGCACCCATGTCACAACCGGCCGGGCGCGCGCCATCCGCTTCTGGCTGTCAAACGCCGGCGATGTCAGTGGATCGCACCGGGCGCGGCGACCGCCTCTTCCCCCAGCAGCTTCGACCGTGGACCGAGCACGGCGAACAGCACAATCCCGACATAGGCGATCGCCGGCAGCACGAAGGTCATGCCGATGCTCGTCCGGTCGGCGAGATGGCCCGACAGCCAGGGCAGCACAGCGCCGCCAACGATCGCCATGCACAGCAGGCCCGAGACGGACGCGGTAGAGGCCTTGGAGCGCTCCATCGTGATGCTGAAGATGGTCGGGAACATGATCGAGTTGAAGAAGCCGACGCTGAGCGCTGCATAAGCCGCGGCTGGCCCATGCAGCAGGAAGGCGGCGGCGCTCAGGGCCGCGGCAGCGATCGCGGCCGCGGTCAGCAGATAGCTCGCCCGCACCCAGGGCAGCAGCGCACTGCCGATGAAGCGGCCGATCATGGCTCCGCCCCAGTAAATCAGGGCCAGGTAGAATCCTGCGGTCTGGAGCGGCAGGCCGAGCACTTCACCCTGGTTGAGGAAGTTGATCATGATGCTGGCGATCGTCACCTCGGCGCCGACATAGAGGAAGATCGCGACCGCCCCGAACACCGCCCAGCCGGAGCCGAGAGCAGCGAGCCCCGAGGCTCCCTGGATCGTGATGTCGGCGGCCGACGTGTTGATCCGCTTGCGGAAGGCGTAGATCAACAGCGCGAGCGCGGCGATACCAACGGCGATCAACACGAAGGCATGATCGATCGCGCCCAGCGCGGTCGCGCGCGAGACATCAGGCAGGATATGCCCGCCCTGGCCGAACACATCGTCGCGCAGCATCAGCTTCGAGCCGATCTGGACGCCGAGCACCACGCCGAGCGAGTTGAACGCCTGGGCGAAGGTCAGCCGAAAGTGGCTCCGCTCCGGCGCGCCGAGCGAGGCTGCCAGCGGGTTCGCCGCGACCTGCAGCACGGTGATGCCGCTTGCCATCACGAACAAGGCGACCAACACCATCTCGTACACCTGGATGTGCGAGGCGACGAGCATCAGCACGCAGGCGCCGACCATCACCATCAGCGCGGTGATGATCGTCCGGCTGTGCCCGAGCCGGGCGAGCAGCGCGGCGGCCGGCAGCGACACGACGAAATAGGCGAGGAAGAAAGCGAATTGGGTCAGCATCCCTTCCGCCACGTTGAGCGTGTAGATGCCGCGCATCGCCGCGATCAGCGGATCGGTATTGGAGGTGATGAAGCCCCAGGCGAAGAACAGGCACGTCACCACCAGGAACGCAGCGTTCGCAACGACGAAACGCCAGCTGAAGACGTCACGTATCGTGGCGAGAAATGAGGTGCCGCCGGTCATGTTGTCATTCATTCACGCGATCCTTCTGCAAATACGATCATCGTCATTTCGGGCACGCCGGCGCGCCGCTCGCGCTGACGAAGCGGACGTCGGAGATCGACAGTGTCATCGCGCCTTCGCTCGCCAGGGTGAAGGGCGCGGTCACCCGCTTCGGATCGAGCCCGGTGTCGGCGAAGCAGTTGAGCGGCAGCGTCAATGTCGTCCACTGTCCGACCGGCGCCGCGCGCAAGGTGCCGGTCAGCGGCACCCCGCCCTCGCATTTGTCGCCGCATTGCATGCCCAGCCGGACGGCGCCGGCTGGCGCGACGTCGACACGGTATTCGACGATCATGCTGTACTGCGCATTGGTTTCGCGGCCGATGTCGATCGGCTTGTCGGCGACGATCCGCATCCGTCCGCCATTCTTGCCCCAGACGATCGTGCGGGCATCTTCCTGCGCGCGCCGGTCGACGCCCGACAGCCGCAGCATGCCGCCGCCCGTCGCGCCCGCATTGCCCTTCACCGGCTCGGCGACGCCACCCGGCTCGGCCAGGTCGAAGCTCCAGCCTGCCGGCAGCGTACCGCGTGCGAAGATCATGCCGTCCTCGCGCGTCGCGGCGACGGGATGATCCTCGGACAAGGGTGCGAGATCGCCCTTGTCGGCATAGGCCAGGCCGTAGCCGAAGGCGAAGAGCGGATCGTAGTTCGCGTCGCCGCGGTTGAGCGGACTCTGGTCGATCCGCTTCGGCCAGGAATAGGAGAGCTTGCCGCGGAAATCGTGGCGCGCCTTGCCGTCCTTGCCCGCGATCAGCACGTCGGCGATGCC
>NZ_JAQGLC010000181.1 GCF_028293085.1 Sphingomonas bacterium | reverse complement strand
TTCGCGCTCCAGCGCAGTGCCGTACGACTATAACAACCGCCCCTATCTCCAGCCCAACCATCTCGACGAGGGCGGCACCAATTTCCAGAGCTACAACTGCTCGCCCGCGACGATCCAGCCGGGTGGCAGCGGCAATATTTTCCTGTCGCCGGGCTCGGCGACGTCGGTGCCCAATACGACCGCGAACGCGCCGTGCGACAACCAGCCTTATGGTGACCGCATCGGTCGGGAACGTCGCTACAATGCGATGATCAAGGTGTCGCAGGACATCACCGACAAGCTGACTCTGTTCGCCGACTTCGTCTATTCGGATCGCGATACCTTCACCAACAATGCCCGCGGCGGCATCCAGGCCACCGTCTTCAGCACCGGCGCGCAGGCCAATCCCTTCTTCGTTCCCCAGACGGGCTATACCGGTACCTCGACGAACCAGACGATCCGCTGGAACGCCGATCAGCTGCTCGGGCCGGGCGCCTATACCGACAACGGCGCCAAGACCTATATCGCCACGGCCAATGCCGAGTGGAATTTCAGCGAGAATTTCCGCTTCACCGCCATGGCTTTGTACGGTGAGGACCGCACGGCCCAGGCCCAGGACGGCAGCCTGTGCACGAGCTGCGCCACGCTGGCGCTGAACGGCACGGTGCAGACCAACGGCAGCACGACGACGCCGGTTGCCGGCACCAATCTGATCCCGCTGAACCTGCCCCTCACCGCCGCCAACGCGCTCGACGTGTGGAATCCCGCGGCGACCAACCGCACCTCGGCGGCAGTGCGCGCCATGCTCACCGACAGCCGCAGTTCGATCAGCCATGTCAGTTCGATCCGCCAGCTCCGCGCCGGCATCGACGGCTCGCTGTTCAACCTGCCCGGTGGCGCCGTGAAGATCGCGTTCGGCGGCGAGTTGCAGAACTGGATCCTGAACACGACCGTGGTCCGCCCGCTCAACTCGGGCCCGGCCAGCCTGGGTTCGACGCAGCGTTATTTCCCGCTCGATCGTCAGGTGCAGTCGGCATATGGCGAAATCCTGATCCCGGTCATCTCGCCGGACATGGATACCTTCCTCTACCGGGTCGATCTCAGCGCCTCGGGCCGTTACGATCACTACAGCGATTTCGGGGGCACGTTTAACCCGAAAATCGCAGCGAATGTGGAGATCGTCCAGGGCATCAAGCTGCGCGGCAACTGGGCTCGCTCGTTCGTGGCGCCGTCGATGCGCTCGGTCGGCGATCAGTTCGGCACCTACAGCAACTCGACCGTCTCCCTGACCAGCGCGACGGCGGCGGTGTCGGTCGTCCGCTTCCCGACGATCGCCAATATCCCGGGCATTCCCTGCTCGAACGGCTTCTGCACGATCGGCGGCAGCATCCAGGGTGTGGTGGTCGATACCGGCAACCCGACCGTGGGTCCGCAAAAGGGCACGACCTGGTCCTACGGCATTGATCTGGCGCCGACCTTCCTGCCCGGCTTCCGGGCGTCGGTCACCCTGTTCAACAACCAGTTGCGCGGCGGCATCACCTCGCCCTGCGCCCCGGGCTGCATCCTGAACAATGGCGCGCTGAACTATCTGCTGACGATCTACCCGACCGGCGCCACGCCGGCGCAGCTCGCGGCGCAGTTCAACAATGTGCCGATCACCACCGCGCTGCCGGCGACGACCTATTATGTCTTCCGCCGTCCGCAATCCAACGCGCTCGATCTCGATCTGACCGGCCTCGACGTCTCGGCCAGCTACGAGTTCAACACCGGGGTCGGCAAGTTCGACTTTGGCGGGTCGTGGACCGAGTTCCTGAAGTTCAAGCAGGGCTATGTCGGCGGGCCGAAGTTCGACATCCTGAACACGGTGGGCGTCAACTCGACCTTCCCGTCGATCAAGCGCCAGGCCCGCTTCAATGTCGGCTGGAACTATCAGGGCGCCTCGCTCGAGTTCTTCGCCAACCATGTCGGCTCCTACAAGAACTGGGCCAGCGGCACGGTCAATCCGCTGATCCTCGATGCCAATGGCAACGTCTCGGGCGGCGGCGACATCGTCAAATCCTGGACGACGTTCGACGGGCATGCCGGCTATAAATTCTCGAAAGGCGGCGCGCTTGGCGACAGCGAGATCTATGTCGACGTCAACAACATCTTCAACAAGGCGCCGCCTTTCACCAACACCTCCAACGGCTATGATCCCTTCGGCTCCAATCCGCTCGGCCGGGTGATCAGCGTCGGCCTGCGCATGAAATACTGAGCCCCCTCCTGTAGCGCCCTTCCGCCCTGGCGGAGGGGCGCTGTTTTTTCCCCGAATGACGGGAGCATTTCATGAAGAAGATCTGGGCACCTTTGTTGATCCTCTGCGCGGCGCCGGCGGCGTCGCAGACCGATCCCCACCGCACCGTCGATCCGACCTTTCTCCACCGCTTCGTGCCGGCGGTGAAGCCGGTGACGGTGCCGATCAGCAGCCCGACCGCGCATTATCAGGCATTGTTCGGCGAGGGCGACGCGAACGCCAAGCTGCTCCGCGCGATGACTCGCTTCGGCGAACTGACCGTCGATCCCAACGGCAAGAGCAGCCTCGTCAAATATCCGCGCGAGGAGCACATGTTCGTGATCCTCGATGGCGACGGCACCGTCGCCTATGACGGCAAGACCTTCCCGGTGAAGAAGGACGATTTCCTCTATCTGCCGCCGACCGTGGAATTCGGGCTCAACGGCGGGGCGAAAGGGGTCAAGGCCGCCTTTATGGGCTTCAAGATCCCGGAATCCATGCCGCTGACCATCCCGGACACGCTGAAGATCGCGAACATCAACGATGTGCCGCTGGTCAATGTCGGCGGCCATCCGCTGGATACGCTCTACCGGCTGCTGATGGGCGACACCAAGAGCACCCGCGACAAGCTCTCGACCGGGCATGTGATGATCAGCCTGTTCGTCATGGAGTTCGCGCCCGGCGCCACCAACTTCCCGCATCATCACGAAACGCAGGAGGAGATCTATCTCCTGCTCGACGGCAAGGGCCAGATGGTCGCGGGCAGCGGGATCGACGGGATCGAGGGCAAATATCCCGCCAGGCCCGGCGACGCTTATTATTACCGGGCCAACACCACCGTCGGTTTCTATAACGACAAGGCGCCCAGCCCGAAGCCGGCCCGCATTCTCGCGGTCCGCTCGAATATGCCCCCACCAAAGCAATAACCGCCCAGGCAATAAGGTGACGGCGTTGCGATCGGACCAATCTCCGCCCCGCGGGGCGAGCAGGAGCTACAAGATGAAATCATCGACGATCGGCCTGGCATTTGTGGGGCTCGCCCTCGGCCTGTCTGCGACTGCCGCCAGCGCGCAGCTCGCCATCTCGGCCAATGACGGCAAGCAGCCGCGCCTCGGCCAGGTGCCGAGCGACGTCAAACCCGACAATGTCACGGTGATCGATCTCGGCCATTATCCGCCGAAAGTGATCGGCAAGGTCGATGTGCCGGTCAGCATGATCGGCCCGCCGACGATCGTCGGCGTCGCGCCCGATTCGAGCTTCGCGATCGTCACCAACGGCCAGAAATTCGATCCGGCCAACCCGACCAAATTCATCCTCGACGACACCGTCTCGGTGATCGACCTGAAGGATCCGACCAACCCGCAGGTGATCCAGACGATCAAGGCCGGCGATGGCGCGTCGGGCGTCGCGATCAACCGGGCGGGCACGCTCGCGCTCGTCGCTGCCACGGGCGAGGGCACGATCTCGGTCTATTCGATCAAAAGCAAGACGCTGACGCTGGTCGACAAGCTCCAGCTCGATGCCAAGGCCGGCCCGGTCGACGTCAACATCGCGCCCGACGGCAAGACCGCGCTCGTGACGCAGCGCCGCGGCAACGGCATGTGGCGCCTGGCGATCCAGGGCACCAAGGTCACCGACACCGGGGTGATGTACGGCACCGGCGGCAATCCCTATGGCTCGGTGATCGGCCTCGATGGCCGCTACGCCTATAACACCAATTTGCTCGGCACCCTGCCGCCGGCGGGCACGCCCGAGCGGCGCGGTCCCGGCGGCCCCGCCCGGATCGGCACCGTCACCGCGGTCGATCTCAAGACCAACAAGATCGTCAACACCGTCGAGGTCGGCCCGACGCCCGAGCATGTCGCGCTGTCGGCCGATGGCAGATATCTCGAGGTGACGGTGGTCAACGGCTCCTCCGCCAATCCGGTCAGCGCCCAGTTCAGCCCGTTCGGCCTGATGCAGGTCTACCGGGTCAACGGCCCCACGCTCACGCTCGTCGCCCAGGCGCAGACCGGCCAATGGGGGCAGGGCGCGACCTGGAGCAACGATGGCCGCACGATCCTGCTGCAGGGTGCGGTCGCGCGCGAGATCGAGGTCTACCGCTTCGACGGCAAGTCGCTGAAGCGCGATATGGCCGCGACCCTGAAATTCGATACGCGCCCCGGCGCGATCAGCACGGCACGGAGCCGCTGAGATGAAGCGCCATCTCCTCGGCATCGCCGCCGTGACGCTGATCGTCACCGGCGCGCTGGCGCAATCGGTGCCGCCGGTCAGCGGTCCGGCGAAGGACGGCACGCCGGCCTGGTACCTCCAGGGCTCTTTCCCGGATCCGGGCGGGCGCACGACGGTGGCGCATGGCGGGATCGTCACGGCCGCGCCGCGCCCCGCCGGCCCCCCGACCGTCGCCTCGGCGGCGGGATCGGGCAATTTCCGGCTCGGCTGCGATCACTCGCCGGTATGCGACGGCAAGTTCGGCCCGGGCCGCCAGTCGCTCCAGCGCGTCCAGTATGAGCCGAAGCTCGGCTACAGCTTCACCTATCCGATCGACCTCCCGCCCGGCTTTGGCGGCGTGCCCGCGGTGGCGCTGGATTCGAAGGGCAATCTCTGGGTCTATCAGCGCAAGCCCGTCGGCAGCCCGCAGCTCCTGCAATATGATCCGGCCTACAAGCTGATCCAGACGGTCGGCGACGATGTGATCGGCCATGCGGAGAAGGCGCACGGCATGGCGGTCGATGCCGAGGACAATGTCTGGATTCTCGACACCACCCAGTCGACCGCGAAGAAAGTCAGCCCGGGCGGCAAGCTCCTGATGACGATCGGCGAGGCCGGCAAACGCGGCGACTGGATCGAGGACAAGGGCCAGAGGCTGTTGTGGCAGCCGGTGATGATCGCGTTCGGCAGGAACGGTGATATCTATATCGGCGAGGGCCATGCCAATGAGAGCCCCAATGATACGGATTCCCCCGATCCGGCCAACCAGTCGGGCGCCTCGCGGATCATCCATCTCGACAAGACCGGCAAGTTCATCAACCAATGGTATGGCAACAATGTCGGCCAGGGGAAATTCGCCTCGTCGCACGGCCTCGCGATCGATCCGAAGACCGGCGATGTCTGGATCGGCGACCGCGAGGAATATCGCATCGTCGTCTATAGCGGCGACGGCAAATTCCTGCGCACGATGCAGATGCGCAACCTGGTCTGCGCGCTCCAGTTCGATGCCGACGGCAATCCGTGGATGGCCTCGGGCCAGGACGGCCAGTTCCTCAAGCTCACCCGCGACGGCAAGGTGATCGGTGCGATCGGTCGCGGCATGGGCATCAAGGAAGGGCAATTCATCGAGGCCAGCTACTGGGTCTTCGACAAGCACAACAACCTGTACGCGGGCGACACCAGCGTCGGACGGGTCACCGTCATGCGCGCGCCCAGGAAATAACCGATCAACCCCCTGGAGAGACTGAACATGAATCGATATCCCCTACGCGGCATGGCCCTCGCGCTCGGTGCGGCCCTGATCGTCACGGGCGCGCTCGCCCAGACGGTGCCGCCGACCAAGGGCCCGGCCGCGAACGGCTCACCCGCATGGTTCATGCAGGGCTCCTTCCCCGATCCGGGCGGGCGCACCTCGGTCGATGCGACCGGCAAGGTCACCGTCATTCCGCGGCCCGAAGGCGCGCCCTTCGCGGCCGGCGCACGTCCGGCGTCGCTGCAGGGCTGCCGCCACTCCACGGTCTGCCAGAACCGCAACGGTCCGGCCCGCGGCCAGATGCAGCGCGTCCAATGGGCGCAGAATCTGGGTTACAGCTTCAGCTATCCGATCCAGCTTCCGCCGGGCATCGGCGGCGTCCCCGCCGTCGCGCTCGATTCGAAGAACAATCTCTGGGTCTTCCAGCGCAAGCCCGCCGGCAATCCGCAGCTGCTGCGCTATTCGCCTGACGGCAAGCTCAGCATGACGGTCGGCGACGACGTGATCGGCCATGCCGACAAGGCGCATGGCATGGCGGTCGATGCCGACGACAATGTCTGGGTGCTCGATACCGCCAACGCCACCGCGAAGAAGGTCAGCCCCGACGGCAAGCTGCTCCAGACGATCGGCACCTCGGGCCACCCCGGCGACTGGGACGAGGCCAAGGGCCAGCGGCTGCTGTGGGAGCCGGTTTCCATCGGCTTCGGGCCGAACGGCGACGTCTATATTGGCCAAGGCCACGGCAATGAGAGCCCCAACGTCGTGGACAGCGACGACCCGACCAACAACATCGGCGCGGCCCGCATTC
>NZ_JAQGLC010000174.1 GCF_028293085.1 Sphingomonas bacterium | reverse complement strand
AAATGCGGGTGTAGCTCAATGGCAGAGCAGAAGCTTCCCAAGCTTACGACGAGGGTTCGATTCCCTTCACCCGCTCCAGTGTAAAATCAATGGCTTAGGCGAAATGGCGGCGAGCGCATCGCGCTTTCTGGCTCTTTTCTGGCTCACTGTTCCTTGAGCCCCTCTGCGAGGACAGTGCACAAATCGGGCCGCCGCTGGTGCTATGCGATTGCATCCAGAGCGACTCGGCCTCTCAGGAGACGGCTTAGATGCTGAGCGTATCCGGCAGTTTCGCCGCGACGCGAGTGAAAAGCGCGATCGGATCCAAGCCAAGCGCCCGCGCAATCGCGCAGAATTCAATGACATCAACCCGCCGCTCTCCGCTCTCCACGTACGAGATAAACGGCTGTGGACGGCCGAGACGCGAGGCCAGTTCCACCTGGGTGACCTTCGCCTCTTTCCGGGCCGCGACAAGCACATCCAAGAGGATGGCATAGGCATCGGAGAAGACTGACTTGGACAAGGAAGGACCGCGCGATGTTCGAGGCAGTCGCTTCCCTTAGATATGAACTTCGGATATATGAGGTTCATATATTTCGGGGGAAAGCTGATGCGAAAGCACCTACGGACCGGAGCGACGACGGCCGCGATCGTCATGCTCACAGCTTGCGAGCCTGCGTCGGTTCCAACCGACACCTCGACTTCGGCCGCCCCTGCTCCAGTACTGGTGCCGTTCGCGGCCTCAGGACTCAGCCCCGCCGACGAGGCCTCGATCAAAGCCGACGCCAGGGCGCGCCTCCTCACCCGAACACGCGGCATGGCAAGCCTGAGTACAAAGCGCCCCTGCACTGACACGTTCACCCTCGGCGACCCCCGGGTGATCGACTCGACGCTTGGGCCGCAGACCGGCAGGGTCAAGCTCATCATTCCGATGACGGTCTATAACTCGCAGGGCTTTAACGGGCCCTTTGGCGGAGCAGATGTCGAGTGCTACGGATATTCCTATCCGGGCTATACCCTCAACCAGCCCTACAACATCTCGTTCGAGTTCCAGATCGAGCGCTGGCAGACCGGGTGGCACGTCGCCCAGATCCAAGCCAACGGCTTTTGACCGTGAAGAGCGTCCTGGCGGCTCCGCGCTTGTGCGCCCTCGGTGCGCTCGCCGTAGCGTTTCTGAACGCGGCTCCGGCCTCGGCTCAGTATCCTCAAGCGGCAAGCCTGCGCGGTTTGGGCGCCGAGCGGGGCCACAGCGCGCCGATTGAGGCCTTTCAACCGTCACTGAAATGCAAAAAGAAGAACGAGTGCATCGTCGTCGTAAACAACAATCCCGAATACCTTGTCAGCGGTTTTTTCATCAACGAGGGCCAGGTGGACGTCCACGGTCAGCTCAAATGGTCGGATAATCTCTTTCGAAGTGATTTCGTCCTTCAGCTCCATAAGGCGTGGTGGATACACCGTTCGACGGAGCTCGGGTGCATCATTCAGGCTCAAGTAAAGCTGCGCGAGCGCAAGCGACGGAACCACGAGTGGGAAACCGGCGTGCGCTCCTTCGACCTGTGCAAAGACGACATTCCCTACACGATCATCTATGTGAATCCGCTTCCGAAGGGGGAAGTGGAAGTTACGCCAGATCAATAAGGATTAGTTCCGTATGCGATGGTTGCTCGTAGCCTCACCGGCAGTCTCTTTGCTCGTCTTTGCTCCCGCACAGGCTCTTGGCCCGCAGTACAAAGCTTCGCAGGACGCGCAGACCGGCGTCATTACGGTTGCAGAAGCAAGCGCGTGGATGCCGATACAACTGGTGACGCCCGAGCAGCCAGACAAGAAGACGTTGCAATCATACGGGGATGCGCAGGTACGGTGCGGTCATCGCTACGCGCGCATACGAGACCTGCCTCGCTATCCCTACGCCCTCGCCGCGTGCGTCACCGAGCAAATGCACATCGAGCCAGGATCGCTGGTTAAAGTCATTCCCTTGCCAGACCAGCAGTACAAGGATCGCCACTGATATCTTTCGCTACAGGGTACTGGAAGGCGCAGCGATGATCGACATATTCGCGCTTATGTTTTTGCCAGGGGTGGCGCCGCTCCAGCAAGCTGCACCGCGTCCGACGCGCGCCGAGACTATTCGCGACGAAGTGTGCGGTCGGGGAGATCGCTCAAGGCCGCCGCAGATGTCGGATCGGCCTGCCGACGCAGGCGATGACATCGTCGTTATTGCAAGCCGTACAAACCACAACTCGCTCGGGCAGAGCTTGCTGGTAAATTGCACCGAGTACGAGGTGAAGAGCGTACGGGTATCGCCGGACGACGGCCATCGTCCCGGCCGCGGCCGAGAAATCTTCGATCCCAATTATCTGGTGCGCCTCCCCGGAGACAAGGAGCCGTATCCTGTACTCGACTTCAATTATCACCAGGTACAGCGCGCGCGCCCTGATGATTCGATGTTTTCAAACCACCAGCGCATTGGTCCGCGTGTCTGCAAATATCTGGCGAGGGTCACCGTCACGAAGGCTCGAAAGCAGTCGCAAACCTTGGAACTCTATTTCGACACGTGCCATGCCTTTGTTCTGACGGTAAAGAATGTGGTGCCGGATGATACCGGCGCTTCCGATGCGCAGAGTGAGGCTCAAGGTCGTCGGTAGCACTGCTTGCTCATCGGCCGGCCGTTGACCTTCACAACAATTGTTCTAGTGCCACGTCATCCATTTCGGAGGCACCCATGGCAGACGACATCGCAGACATTAGCCCGATTGAGCTTGCAACCGAGCTAACCATCGCCTGGCTTGGCAATCCCAACAGCCGGGTGAACGCCGAGGACGTGCCGGCATTCATCCAGACGATGTATGCGACCGTGACCGCGCTTGCGGGATCGGGCAGTGCGGAAGCCGAGCCGGTAACGTCTGCCGAGTATGAGCCGGCCGTAACGGTGCGCAAGTCGCTCGGGTCCAAAGAGCACATCATCTCGCTTATCGACGGCAAGCCGTACAAGACGCTCCGCAGGCATCTGTCGACCCATGGCCTCACGCCTGACGAGTACCGCGCCCGCTACGGCCTCAAGGCCGACTACCCCATGGTCGCACCGGCGTATTCGGAAGCGCGCCGGCAGATGGCAAAGTCGATCGGATTGGGGCGCAAGCCCGGGATGCGTAAGAACACGGTGCCCGCCGTGACGTCGGACGCTCCTGCGCCTAAAGCATCGCGTGGGCGACCCAAAAAGAACGCCTAAATCGGACGGACCGCACCGGTAGGATGAGGGTGCGACGAGCACGCGCCTCCTACCCGGCGCCGTTCTATTAAGTGGTCTCACAAAGCTCAGAAAGTTAAAGCAAGCCGCCGCTACGAGCCCCCGATATTCGCTTCGCTCTCTATGCTTTTGATTTCACTACAGCCCGAAACATTCGGTAAACTAAAAACCAGGCACAGAAGTTTATTATTATTTCAAGTGGAATTGATAGATACATCATTTGAGGCAGACTGAGATGCCCCCAAGCCAGGCTTTCCACCAAGAATGATGCAGTCATATTTCCGGGCATGAGCAGAATAAGGGATATATTCCACATCACTGTGCTACCCATTCCGACGAACAGAAAATAGCATAGTTCTCCAAGGAGTTGGGCCGCGCAGAATATTAATATTAGCATCCTCGGCACTTGGCAGTTCCTCATTATGGTCGGGCGGTAATGATAATCGGATTACTTCGTGGGCTATCCATCATTTCGAAAAGTGCCTCGTTAGCATGATTGTTCATTCGTATACAACCATGTGACGTTTCGGAAGGCTGGAGTGGCGGCCAGCGCAGGTTCATCCGTTTGCTGCTTCAGAGCGTTGTTTCCCCATGGAAACCCGCCGACGATCATGAAGACCCCGCGTTCGACCCCCGGCGACCGGCTCAAGGCCGCGATCGGCGCCGCCGCGCTGCAGGGCCTGCTGGTCTATGCGCTGATCGCGGGCCTGGCGGTGAAGATGCCGGGCGCGGTCGACAGTCGGCTCGTGCTGTTCGGTATTCTGTCCCCGCCCCCGCCGCCGCCCGAGAAGGTCGAGGCCCATCCGGTCAGGAGCACCAAGCCCGAAGGCGCGGCTTCGCCGCCGAACCTGCGATCCAAGGCAAGCGAGATCGTCGCACCGGTGCCGATCGTCCTGCTGACCGCCCCGCCGCCGATCGTCGCCGCGCCCCGGCCGGGTATCGGCAGCGATCGCTCGGCCGGCGCGGCGGACGTGGCCGGGCCCGGCACCGGCGCCGGCGGCATGGGGAACGGCACCGGCAGTGGCGGCGCGGGGAATGGCGACGGAGACGGCGGGAACGACACGCCGCCGCGCTGGATCAAGGGGCGGATCAAGGATTCGGATTATCCGCACGCCGCAAAGGAGGCGATGATCCAGGGGACGGTGTCGGTGCGCTATACCGTGGCCGTGACCGGCCGGGTGACGGACTGCATCGTCACCCGGTCGAGCGGCAATGCGGAACTGGACGCGACCACCTGCCGGCTGATCCAGGAGCGGTTCCGTTACCGGCCGTCGAAGGACGAGGACGGCGATCCGGTCGAATCGATCATCGTGGAGAATCACAGCTGGGTGATCGGCGATCCCGACCGGCAAGCGGCGACGCAGGCGCCATAGCCGTCGACACATGCGCCAATCCGCGCGATAGATTGACGTGGATCAAGCGGTTTGCGGAGAGCGCGCGTGGACAAGCGGCTGGGTATCGGGTTGGCGATCGTGCTGGCTGTCGTCGTCGGGGCCTATGCGCTCTCGCCGCTGGTGGCCGTGCGCAGCTTTGTCGAGGCCGCCAAGAGCGGCGACGCCGCCAGGCTTAATGCTGCGATCGATTTTCCAGCGGTGCGCGAAAGTCTGAAGCCGCAACTGTCCGCCACGGTTGAATCACGAGCGCGCGGCATCCGCATCGGCGGCACCTCGCTGGCGGGGCTGGGCGCGTTGCTCGCGCCCGCGCTCGCCGACCAGGCGGTGGACCGCATCGTCACGCCCAAGGGCATCGCCACGCTGGTGAGAATGGGGACTCCCGAGGCGCATGACGAGGCCGGCGCGCCATCTTCCGATCGGGTTGCCTATGACTATCGCTATATCGGCCTGAACCGCTTTCTGGTGCGGCTCTACCGCAAGGAGAGGCCGGACGACATTGCCGGCTTCACCTTCGAGCGACGGACCCTTTTCTGGTGGAAGCTCGTCCGCATCGACCTTCCGGGCAAGATCGCCGACCCCCGGACCGAATGAAGGCGGGGGCGGCGCACAGGGAGGTTCGCCGCGCGTCGGCAAACGGTTTCGGGTCACCCGCCCCATGTTCCCAGCGCAATCATGGACTCGAGTCCTGGTAAGCCTTCGCGGCGCCTTACCGGCCGGGCAATTTCGGCGACGGCCGGCTGCCCGGCGGAAACCCGCCAGACAGTGTTGCCGACATCGTCGGCCACCAGCAGATCGCCGGCCGCATCGATGAGGACTCCGACCGGGCGTCCCTGCGCCTGTTCGCGGGCGTTGAGGAATCCGGTCAACACGTCCACCGGACTGCCGGCCGGACGGCCATTGGCGAAGGGCACATAGATCACCTTGTAGCCACTTTTCGGCCGACGGTTCCAGGAGCCATGCTGGCCAACGAACAGCCCGTGACGAAACGCCGGTGGCAGACTGCTTGCGTAGGAGAAGGCGATGCCGAGCGAGGCTGTGTGCGGGCCGAGCGCATAATCCGGGGCGATCGCGCTGGCCACGAGATCGGGCCGCGGCGGCTGCGGGCGGATATCGGGGTGCTGGCCGTAATAGCTGTAGGGCCAGCCGTAAAAGGCGCCATCGGTGACCGAGGTGATGTAATCGGGCACCAGATCGCTGCCGATCTCGTCGCGCTCGTTGACCGCCGCCCAGAGCTTGCCGGTATCGGGTTCCCACGCCATGCCGTTGGGGTTGCGCAGGCCGCTCGCGAAGATGCGCATCCGGCCCGAGGCGCGATCGAGTTCCCAGATCGCAGCGCGGCCCTTTTCCATCGCCATGCCGTTCTCGCCCACATTGCTGTTGGAGCCGACGCTGATGAACAACTTCGTTCCGTCGGGGCTGGCGACGACATTCTTGGTCCAGTGATGGTTGAGACCCGAGGGCAGGTCGAACACCCTCACCCCGGGTGCGGTGATCGCGGTTTCGCCGGCGACATAGGGGAAGCGCATCAGCGCATCGGCATTGGCGACGTAGAGCGCGTCGCCGACCAGCGCCATGCCGAACGGCGAATGCAGGCCGGTGAGGAAGCGGCTGCGGACATCGGCGATACCGTCGCCATTGGTGTCGCGCAGCAGCGTGATCCGGTCGGGACTCGGCGTGCCGGCGCCGGCGCTGCCCTGAACCTTGCTGGCGATCCAGTCCTTGATGCCGGTCGGCTTGCTGTCGGTTGCCGGCCGGTTGCTCTCGGCGACGAGCACGTCGCCATTGGGCAATTTGTAAAGCCAGCGCGGGTGATCGAGACCGGTGGCGAAGGCCGCGACGGCGAGCCCCGGCGCAGCGACGGGCTTGCCGCCCTGGGGCCAGCCGATGGCCGGTGCGATGTTGACGGTCGGCATGAAGGTGCGGCTCGGCGACGGCAGCTCGGGCGCCGGGCCGGTGCCGTCGGAGACCAGCAGCGACGCCTGCTCGGGGCGGGCAACGACCTTGTATCCGATCGCGCCGCCCACGATCACGACGGTTGCGGCTGCGGTCAGCCAGATTCTCTTCCTGCTCATCGCGGGACTCCTCGTGCTTCTTGGTGGGTGGCGGGGAAAAGCCCGTCCAGGGTCGCCCCGCTTGGGGGGCGCATTGCCATCGTTGCCGGGAGCTAGTGATCCCGCCCCGGCCGCACAAAGGAGAAGAATCCAACGCGGCGTTGAATGATTCTCCGCCTTGCTCTCGTCCCTCTCGCGAGAAACGGCTCTGCGCCCGGCCCAAGGCAAATTACTCACTGGCTCGTTGAATTTCGCTGCCGGGTCGACGGGTGGCGCACCAGCAGCCCCGCCCCTATTCTTCATGGCGCGCCCTGTTCGGCGTGACAAATCAGCGCCGGAGGGTCCGGCCCAGGCGTTTCCCCCCACCTCCCGCGCCTGGGCCGGGGACGAACCCTCCCCGCCGGCCGCAGCTCCCCTGGCCCATCCCTGTCC
This sequence comes from Sphingomonas bacterium, assembly GCF_028293085.1. Lineage (GTDB taxonomy): Bacteria > Pseudomonadota > Alphaproteobacteria > Sphingomonadales > Sphingomonadaceae > Sphingomonas. Next base: position 250 of record NZ_JAQGLC010000174.1, on the reverse strand, counting down.
CGGGGGAGCTGCGTGCCGCATTTTTTCTATCCGCTCGATCCGCGGCATTTTTGCGCCACGGATCGGGCAGCCATGTCCGAAGGAAACCGACAATGTCGACCATGACCGCCCCATACACCACGGCCTTGCCGCTCCGCCGACTCGGCACCACCGACATGGCGATCACCCGCGTGGGCTTCGGGGCCTGGGCGATCGGCGGACCCGACTGGGCGGTCGGCTGGGGTGCGCAGGACGATCGCGAGTCAGTGCG
>NZ_JAQGLC010000169.1 GCF_028293085.1 Sphingomonas bacterium | reverse complement strand
GCTGCCACTGCCCCTCGCTCAACTCATACCGCTTCATCCCCATCGCCCGCTCCGCGCCAAAACACGGAACCTCATGAATCAGACATCCACTCGCTTGGGAATCCTAAATGTCGATCCGTCCTAGGCTTTACCGCGCCGCCGGACCGAGGGTGATGAGCCACATGTCGGGCGGCGCGCCGAAGCGAAAGGGCACGACGCTGGTGCCCAGGCCTGCCGTGATGATCGTCGTCAGCCCGCCGACGCGGACCAGCCCGCAATTATAGGGTGCCGGTGCCTGCGGCTTGATCGGGCCATAAAGTGGCAGCACGACCTGCCCGCAATGCGTGTGTCCGACGAGGAGCAATCCGATATCGGCCGGCAGGGGCCCCGCGGTGACGGGCGAGTGCGTAAGGGCGATCCGCGCGCCTTTCTGGCGGGCCAGGGCCGCCAGGGTCAGGGGCATGTCCTGATTGCCGGTCGGGCCGTCGTCCAGACCGGCGATCGCCAGAGGCCCGCGCGAGGCCGCATCGTTCATCAGCACGGTGATCCGCGCCCGCATCAATGCCGCGCGAATCGCGCCCGGCCGCGTGGCCTGATCGTGATTGCCCAACGTCGCGACCACCCCGAGCCGGGCATGCAGACCCGACAGCGGCGTGACGAAAGCGTTGGCAAATCTCACCGCGTCATCGGGATCGTGCCCGGCGACGAAATCGCCCGCGATCAGCGTCAGATCGGGCTTGAGCGCGTTGGCCTGAGCGACGATCCGGGAAAGTCGCGGAGCATCCATGGTCGCATTGCCGAAATGCACGTCGCTCATCAGCAGGACGTGGATCGGCGCCTGTCCCGCCGGCCAGTCGGGCAGCGTCACCGTCGTGCGTCGGACGACCGGATCGGCCCGCGCGTTGAGATAGCCCCAGATCGCCAGCACGACGACCAGGGCGACGAAGCCGGCAAGGACTCTGAGGAAACGACGCACCGCGCGACCATAGCCGCGGCATCGCCGGACGCCAGCGCGATCATGCTGGCGGAACCCCGCCGCCGCCGCCATGTTCAGCCCTGATGCACGCCTTTGCCGACCTTCTCGACCGGCTGATCTATACCCGGTCCCGCAATGCGAAGCTGAAGCTGATCGGCGACTATCTGCGCGCGACGCCCGATCCGGACCGCGGCTGGGCGATGGCGGCGCTGACCGGCGATCTCGACCTGCCCGCGGTGAAGCCCGCGATGATCCGCGCGCTGATCGAGGAACGGGTCGATCCGGTGCTGTTCCGGATGAGCCGCGACTATGTCGGCGATTCGGCAGAGACGGTCGCCCTGCTCTGGCCCGCGCCCAAGGCGGCGCCCGGAAGCGGCGAACCACTGACGATCTCGGCGGTGGTCGACCGGCTCGGGTCGCTATCGCGCTCCGATGCGCCGGCAGCGCTTGCGGGCATGCTCGACCGGCTCGACGCCGATGAGCGCTTCGCCCTGCTCAAGATGGCGACGGGGGCGCTGCGCATCGGCGTATCGGCGCGGCTGGCCAAGACCGCACTGGCTCAGGCGTTCGGGCTCGATGTCGAAGCGGTGGAGGAAGTGTGGCACGGCATCGCGCCGCCTTACGACACCTTGTTCGCCTGGGCGGCCGGCACCGGCGCGCAGCCGACCGCGGCCGATGTGCCGGTGTTCCGGCCCTTCATGCTCGCCCATCCGCTCGAGGATCTGCGCGTCAGCCTCGACGATTATGCGGCCGAGTGGAAATGGGACGGGATTCGCGTCCAGCTCGTCCATGTCGCGGACGAAACCCGGCTCTACAGCCGCGCGGGCGACGACATCACGGCGAGCTTTCCCGAGGTCGCGCGCGATTTCCGGTCGCCGGGCGTGCTCGACGGCGAGCTGATGGTGAAGGGCGAATTCCAGGGCCGCGGCCGGGAAGAAGGCGGGGGCGCCGCGAGCTTCAACGCGCTGCAGCAGCGGCTCGGGCGCAAGATCGTCTCGGCGAAGATGCTGAGCGACTATCCGGCGTTCGTCCGGCTCTACGATATCCTGTTCGACGGCGCAGAGGATCTGCGCGAGCTGCCATGGGAAGCGCGACGCCCGCGGCTGGAGGCGTTCGCCGCGGGACTCGACCCGGAGCGGTTCGATGTCAGCCAGGTGATCGACGCGACCGACTTCACGGAGCTCGAAGGCATCCGCGCCGGTGCGCGCGACGCGTCGATCGAGGGCGTGATGCTCAAGCGCCGCGATTCGCCCTATGTCACCGGGCGCCGCGTCGGGCTGTGGTACAAATGGAAGCGCGATCCGCTGACGGCCGATTGCGTGATGATGTACGCGCAGCGCGGCAGTGGCCGGCGATCCTCCTTCTATTCGGATTACACCTTTGGCTGCTGGACCGAAGAGGGCGAGCTGCTGCCGGTCGGCAAGGCCTATTCGGGGATCACCGACGAGGAGCTGAAGATGCTCGACCGGTTCGTGCGCAACCACACGCTCAATCGTTTCGGGCCGGTGCGCGAGGTGGAGAAGACCTTGGTGCTCGAGGTGGCGTTCGATTCGATCCACGAATCGAAGCGTCACAAATCCGGGGTCGCGATGCGCTTCCCCCGGATCGCGCGCATCCGCACCGACAAGCCGGCGGCGGAAGCGGATACGGTCGCCGGACTGCGGCGGCTGATCACCTGAGAATCGCCGCGACGCGTTGGATTGTTGGATAATTTTAGGAGACTGTATGGAGGGGTGGCCTCCCCATTTAGTTTGTCGGATTACAATATCTTAGCTGAACATCGTTACGATATTGCAACGACCGATTTGCGCCTGATCTTGCGTGGTTCGATCGCGCACCGCATGGCGGGGCGATGCCCGTTTTTACTTTGGCCGCGCTGCTGATGATCGCCTCGGGATCGATCCATGCGGTGGTCAATGCGATCGTGAAGGGCGGGCGCGACAAGGCCGCCGGGCGCGCGATCACCGACGGGACCAGCGCGATCATCCTGCTCCCCGCCACCCTGTTCGTGCCCTTGCCGCACGGCGCCTGGGGCTGGCTCGCGGCGAGCGCGGTGATCCATGGCTTTTATCTCTACGCGCTGGTCCGCGCCTACAAGGTCGGCGACCTGTCGGCGGTCTATCCGGTGCTGCGCGGCACCGCGCCTTTGCTCACTGCGCTGGTGACGCTCGGCCTGCTCGGCGAAGCGGCGACGGTGCGGCAGATCGCCGGCATCGCACTGATCGGCGCGGCGATGTTCGTGATGATCGCCGGGCGCCATCTCGGCCGTGAAGCGCTGGGCTGGTCGCTGGCGACCGGCGCCTGCATCGCCGCCTATACCGTGGTCGACGCGATCGGCGTGCGCGCCGCGCCGAGCCCGACCAGCTATATCGTCTGGGTGTTCGTCGAGATGGGTATAGTGGTGGTCGCGATGTTCGGCCTGCTCTCGCGCGGCGCGATGTTCGCGGCGGCGCGGGCGCAGTGGCGGCCGGGAGCGATCGCGGGAATCCTGTCGATCCTGACCTATGGCATGGCGCTGACCGCCTTCTCGCTCGGCCCGACCGCACCGCTCGCAGCGTTGCGCGAGACGGGGATGGTGACCGCACTGCTGATCTCGATCCTGTTCCTGAAGGAGCGCGCGACGCCGGGGCGGTTCCTCGGGGTGATCGGCATTCTTGGCGGCGCGGCGCTGATCCTCGCCGGTTGACCGGCCGGCGCGATTGGCCGACGTTTCGCCTTATGGCCAGAAAACCCCGCCGCCAGATCGTCGAGCTCGGCGGTTTCCCCGCGATCAAGATCGGCGGGCCGTCGCCGTTCGGGGATATTTATTACTGGGTGATGGAGATGAGCTGGCCCGCCTTTATCGGGCTGACCTCGCTGATCTTCCTCGCGATCAATCTGCTGTTCGGCACGCTCTACGCGCTGCTGCCCGGCACCGTCGCCAATGCCGAGCCGGGCTCGATCGTCGACGGCTTCTTCTTCTCGGTCGATACGCTGGGGACGGTCGGCTACGGCGCGATGGCACCCGCGACGCGGCTCGGGCACGGCATCGCCTCGGTCGAGATCCTGACCGGCCTGTTCTTCTCGGCGACGATGACCGGACTGATCTTCGCACGGTTCGCGCGGCCGCGGCAGAGCCTGGTGTTCAGCCGGGTCGCGGTGGTGGGTCGCTATGCCGGGAAGAAAGCGCTGATGGTGCGCGTCGCCTCGATGCGGTCACGCCCGCTCGCCAACGCGACGGCGCAGATGTCGTATCTGCACACGGTGCATCTGCCCGGCGGGCGCACCTTTCGCAGCCTGACGACATTGCCGCTGATCCGCGACATCAACCCGCTGCTGGCCCTGTCCTGGACGCTGGTGCACCTGATGGAGGATGACAGTCCGCTGCTCGAAGCGCTGGCCGGATCGGACCGTTTCCTGCTGACCGTGACGATCGGCGGCCTCGACACCCTGCTCGCCAGCCCGTCCCAGGGCGGCACGCGCTACGATCGCGACCAGGTGCTGATCGATCACGAGTTCGTCGACGTCATCTCCGACGAGCAGGGCGCGATCCGGCTCGACATGACCCTGCTGCACGACGCAGTGCCGATCCAGGACCTGGAACCGGCCGCCTGACGTTTATTTCGTCCAGCCCGCCAGCCAGTCGGCGAGCGCCTGCGGTGTCATGCTGCGCGCGTCGGCCAATGCCGCGGTTCGGCCCTGGTTGATCAGCTTGTCGGTGCGCGGATCGACGATGAGGACGCTCGGCACGCCTTCCATGCGATCCTTGATGCCGTAATGCGCCGGGATATCGAGATTCTTGTTGAACCGGCCGACATCGACGATCGCAACCTCATAGTTCGCCGCGATGAACTTCTGGAGCTGGGGCAGGTCCATCGTACCGGCGAGCAGCCGGCAATCGAGGCACCAATTGCCGCCGAGATCGATCAGCAACAGCTTGTGACGGGCCTTTGCCCGCGCCTTGGCGGCGGCGACCACGGTCTGCGCGTTCGCCTGCTCGTCGTACGGAAGCGGGAGGGGCTTGGCGAGCTGCTCGAAGGTGGCGATAGGCACGTGCGGCGCGGTCGCGGCAGCGGCGGGTACGGCGACAGCAAAAGCAAGCAGGGCGGTAACCAATCGACGCATGAACTGATTCCTTTGGTGGACAGCGCCTTAAACACGCCGTGCCGCGATCCGGCAGCAAAGAAAAACCCGGCGTGCCGTAAAGCACGCCGGGTCTTGATCCCTGGTCGCTCGGGCCTAGGCCTCAGGCGATCGAGGTGAGATTCACCGCTGCATATTTGCCGCGACGATCGACCTCGAGTTCGAATTCGAGCCGGTCGCCCTCGTTGAGGCTGGTCATGCCGCCGCGTTCGACCGCCGAGATGTGCACGAACGCATCGGGCTGCCCATCATCGCGCTGAATGAAGCCAAAGCCCTTCATCGCGTTGAAGAACTTGACGGTGCCCGTCGCCTTCTCGCCGGTCAGCTGACGTGCCGGACCGGCACCGCCGGCGCCTGCGCCACCGCGCGGGCCGCCCGGACCCGCCGCGTCACGATCGCGCGGCGGACCGCGGTCAGTGACGGGGAGAGGCTCGCCCTCGATCTTGAGATCGGTCGCCGAGATACGGCCGCCGCGATCGACCAGGGTGAAGCCGAGCGGCTGACCCTCGGCCAGACCGGTCAGGCCGGCCTGCTCGACCGCGGAGATGTGCACGAACACATCCTCGCCGCCATCATCGCGAACGACGAAGCCGAAGCCCTTCTGGCCGTTGAAGAATTTGACGACGCCCGTGCCCTCGCCGACAACCTGGGGGGGCATGCCGCGGCCACCGCCGCCTGCGCCGCCACCACCGAAACCGCCACCGCCGCCGCTGCGGAAACCGCCGCCGCCGCCGCCACCGCCGCCGAAGCGATCGCCACCACCGCCGAAGCGATCACCGCCGCCACCGAAACGATCGCCGCCACCGCCGAAGCGGTCACCACCGCCAAAGCTGCTGCCGCCGCCGAAATCGTCGCCGCCGAAACCGTCGCGCTTGTCGCGGCCACGCCCACCGCGATCCCCGCGGCGTCCTTTATCGAAACTCATGCCCTGTTCGTCTTCCCGGCTCGCCCACATCGCCATATCAACACGCCCGCGCTGGACGAAAAGCGCGGTTGTTCGGACGCCAAACCTATCGCGCCACCGAGTCGGTGTAGCGTAAATCCCCTTAGGCTGCGAATAAATTCGTCCGAAATGCGGCACGGTTCGCTTGCGCCACCCAGAGTGAGGCGGCAGAGCCACACTATGTCGATTCTAACGCTCGTTTCCGATCCCGCCGCCTGGGCTGCGCTCGCCACGCTGATCGTGATGGAGGTCGTGCTCGGCATCGACAATCTGATCTTCATTTCGATCCTGTCGAATAAATTGCCGGAAGATCAGCGCGTTAGAGTTCGTCGAGTCGGCATCGGCCTGGCCTTGATCCTGCGACTCGGGCTGTTGTCGACGATCGCCTGGATCGCGAGCATGATCGTGCCGGTGTTCGACCTGGGGCTGACCGGCGGGCTGGACACGCATGGCGAGCCCAGTTTCGAGACCAGTTTTTCGGTGCGCGACCTGATCCTGATCGCCGGCGGCATCTTCCTGTTGTGGAAGGCGACCAAGGAAATCCACCACAGCATGGACCCGGACGAATCGGGCGCGACGCTCGACAAGAAGGGCCGTGCGGCGATGAGCTTCTGGTCGGCGATCGTCCAGATCCTGCTGCTCGACATGGTTTTTTCGATCGATTCGATCCTGACCGCGATCGGCATGACCGACGAACTGCCGATCATGATCGTGGCGGTGGTCGTCGCGGTCGGCGTGATGATGTTCGCCGCGGACCCCCTGGCCAATTTCATCGCGCGCAACCCGACCGTGGTGATGCTCGCGCTCGGCTTTCTGCTGATGATCGGCGTCGTACTGATCGCCGACGGCTTCGGCGTACACGTGCCCAAGGGCTATATTTATTGCGCGATGGCCTTCTCGGCCGGCGTCGAGACGCTCAATATCGTGTCGCGCAAAGCACGCGAGCGGAAGAAAGCCGCTGGCGGCGGGCATTGAGCGCGCGCCCGTTCGGGGCTAGGCGAGCGACATGACCGTATATCTGCACGAAGAAGACATTCCCGCCGGCCTGTTCGCGGCTGGCGCCGACATCGCCGTCGATACCGAGACTATGGGGCTGATCACGCCGCGCGACCGGCTGTGCGTCGTCCAGCTTTCCGACGGCGGGCCCGACGAGCATCTCGTCCGTTTTTCCCCCGACAGCGACTATGATGCGCCCAATCTGCGCGCACTGCTCGCCGATCCCGACCGGGTGAAGCTCTATCATTTCGCGCGTTTCGATCTCGCCGCGATCAAGCATTATCTCGAGGTTGAGGCCGCGCCGGTCTATTGCACCAAGACCGCGTCGCGGCTGGTGCGCACCTATACCGACCGGCACGGCCTGAAGGAGCTCGTCCGCGAACTGCTCGGCCAGGATATTTCCAAGGCGCAGCAATCGTCCGACTGGGGCGGGCCGATCCTGTCCGACGCGCAAAAGGACTATGCCGCGTCCGACGTGCGCTATCTCCACCGGCTGCGCGAGGAGCTCGACCGCCGGCTGGCGCGCGAGGGCCGGGCCGATCTGGCCAAGGCCTGTTTCGATTTCCTGCCCTGGCGCGCCGAACTCGATCTGGCGGGCTGGCCCGAGATAGACCTTTTCGCGCATGTCTGAAGCCGCGGTCAGCGTCCGCACGGCGCGGCAGATCTGGGCGTCGCCCGGAAGCAGCCACGACCGCGTGGTCGGCGTCTCGCGCATCGGGTTGCCGCTGCTGATCGGCGTGCTGTCCGCCTTCCTGGTGATGATGCCGCTGGCGGGATCGGGCGATGTCAGCTTCCTGCTCGACAAGAACAAGGTCGAGGTCGCCAAGGAGCGGTTGCGTATCCAGGCGGCGACCTATCGTGGCGAGGACGGCAAGGGCCAGCCCTTCCAGCTGACCGCCGGCTCCGCCGTCCAGAAAAGCTCGGCCGAACCGATCGTGCAGCTCCACCAGCTCACCGCGCAGATCGGCCTGACCGATGGGCCGGCGCGGCTCGTCGCGGACCGGGGCCATTATAATATGGACAGCCAGCAGGTCATGGTCGACGGCCCGCTCCACTTCAACACGACCGACGGCTATCAGCTCTACACCAACGATGCGACGATCGACCTCAAGACGCGGCGGATGCGGAGCGGCGGTGCCGTAACCGGCACGGTGCCGCAGGGCAATTTCAGTGCTTCGCGGCTGACCGCCGATCTCGAGAATCATATCGTCACGCTGGACGGCAACGCGCGCTTGCGGATCGCGCCGCGAAGGACGAGATAGGCGGCCATGGCTCATTCGACCCGGCTGATCGCGCTCGGCGCCCTTTTCCTCGCTTCGGCAGCGGGCGCGCAGGATCGTCACAACTCGGCCGCGCCGATCGATTTCGGCGCCGATCATATCGAGCTGCAGGACAAGGCGAACCGCGCCATCCTGACCGGCAACGTCTCGGTGCGCCAGGCCGAGATGACGCTGAACGCCGCGCGGATGACCGTTGCCTATACCGGACAGGTGGTCGACGGATCGCCCCAGGTCTCGCGGCTCGACGCGGCCGGTGGCGTGACCGTCACCCGGCCGACCCAGACCGCGCGCAGCCAATATGCGGTCTATGATCTCAACAAGCGCATCATCACCATGCTGGGCGGCGTGTCGCTGCTCCAGGCCGGCAACACCGTGAATGGTGGGCGGCTGACGATCAACCTCGATTCGGGCCGTGCAGTGATCGACGGATCGGCGGTCGGCGGCGGCGCCGCGGCCGGCGGCACGACGACGAGTCGCGGCGGCCGTGTGACCGGCACCTTCTCGGTGCCGAAACGCAACTAGAAGCCCACAATCGATCGGCTTTTTCGCGGCGCTCGCCGCGCGGCCCTTTCCTTGCACACGCGTCTGGTGCAGGAGCTTCTCGACAGCCATGCACAAAGCTTGCCAAATGCTGTTCCGGTAAGCTTTTGCTAACCCTATGATGCGAGCACGGGACGCATAATGACCGATGTGACCACTCTCGATGCCGTCGAGCCCATCACCGAAGCGCCGGTGATGAAGGGCCTGTCGGTCGTCTCGATCGCCAAATCCTATGACAAGCGCGTGGTGCTTTCCGACGTCTCGGTCTCGGTCGGGCCGGGCGAGGTGGTCGGGCTGCTCGGGCCGAACGGCGCGGGCAAGACGACCTGCTTCTATTCGGTGATGGGGCTGGTGAAGCCCGATTCGGGCCGGATCATGCTCGATGGCGACGACATCACCGGCCTGCCCATGTACCGCCGCGCGATCCTGGGCCTGGGCTATCTGCCGCAGGAGACGTCGATCTTTCGCGGGCTGACGGTCGAGAAGAACATCCTGACCGTGCTCGAGCTGTCCGAACCCGATCCGGCGACCCGCGCCAGGCGGCTGGACACGTTGCTCGAGGAATTCGGCCTGACCCGGCTGCGCGACGCGCCGGCAATGGCGCTGTCGGGCGGCGAGCGCCGCCGCGCCGAGATCGCGCGGGCACTGGCCGCCGATCCGTCGATCATGCTGCTCGACGAGCCGTTCGCCGGGATCGACCCATTGTCGATCGCCGACATCCGCGACCTGATCTGCGAGCTGCAGAAGCGCGGCATCGGCGTGCTGATCACCGATCACAATGTCCGCGAGACGCTCGAGATCGTCGACCGGGCGTACATCATCAATGACGGCCGCGTGCTGTTCACCGGTTCGCCGGAAGAGCTGGTCGCCGACGCCAATGTCCGGCGGCTGTATCTCGGCGAGGGCTTCTCGCTCTAGCGCCCATGAGCCTCGCCCCGCGCCTCGATCTGCGCCAGTCGCAATCGCTGGTGATGACGCCGCAGTTGCAGCAGGCGATCCGCCTGCTCGCGCTGTCGAATCTCGAGGTCGAGGGCTTCATCGCCGAGGAGATCGAGAAGAACCCGCTGCTCGACTCGAGCGCGCCCGAGGATGACAGCCCGACGCAGGAGCGCGAGGCGGTGCCCGAGCCCCGGGACGAGCCGGCCACCGCCGACGAATTGCTGATGGGCGGCGACAGCACCGGCGAGGCGTCGCTCGACGTCGATTTCAACGCCGAGAGCTTCCACCATGACAGCCCGGCCGATGGCGGCGGCATGGACGGATCGCTCGGGCTGAACGGCGCGACCGGCGCCGGGATGGGCGAAGACGGCCCCGATCTCGACGCCTTCGCCGATACCGGCCTGAGCCTTGCCGATCATCTGCTGGCCCAGGCCGGGCCGGTGGTCGACGGCCCCGACAAGTTCATCGCCGCGCATCTGATCGACCAGATCGACGAGACCGGATATCTCACGGTGCCGCTGCTCGAAGTGGCCAACCGGCTCGGCGTGGCGCTCGCCCGGGTCGAGCATGTGCTCGGCATCATCCAGACCTTCGACCCGACCGGGGTCGGCGCGCGATCGCTGTCCGAATGCCTCGCGCTCCAGGCGAAGGAGGCCGATCGCTACGATCCGTGCATGGCGCGGCTGATCGACAATCTCGAACTGGTCGCGCGCGGCGACATGCCGCGGCTGAAGCGGATCTGCGACGTCGACGACGAGGATCTGGCGGACATGATCCGCGAGCTGCGCAATTACGATCCCAAGCCCGGCTGCCGTTATGGCGGCGAGGCGATGCAGGCGGTGGTGCCCGACATCTTCGTCGCGAAGCGCAAGACCGGCTGGGCGATCGAGATCAACGCCGCGACCCTGCCGCGGCTGCTGGTCAATCGCGGTTATTATGTGGAGCTGTCGGGCGGGCAGCAGGACAAGGCGTCAAAGGCCTGGCTGTCCGAATGCCTCGCCAGCGCCAACTGGCTGGTCAAGGCGCTGGACCAGCGCCAGCGCACGATCGTCAAGGTCGCGACCGAGATCGTCAAGCAGCAGGAGGCGTTCTTCGTCCACGGCGTCTCGCAGCTGAAGCCGATGACGCTGCGCCAGGTGGCCGACGCGATCGAGATGCACGAATCGACCGTGAGCCGGGTGACCAGCAACAAATATCTGAGCTGCGCGCGCGGGCTCTACGAGCTCAAATATTTCTTCACCTCGGCGATCCAGTCCTCGGACGGCGGCGATGCCGTGTCGGCCCAGGCGGTGAAGAGCGCGATCAAGGCGCTGATCATGGCGGAGGAGCCCAAGGCGATCCTGTCCGACGATACGCTGGTCGAGCTGCTCAACGCCAAGGGCTTCGACATCGCGCGGCGCACGGTCGCGAAATATCGCGAGGCGCTCGGTATCGGCAGTTCGGTGCAGCGGCGGCGGCAAAAGGCGCTGGAAGGCGTGGGGTGAGGCCCGCGATTCGGCGGCTGGCGGCTGCCGCGATCCTGATCACGGTCGCCGCAATTTCCGTTTTTGGCACGTTGACCTGGGTGTGGACGCGCGAAATGAACAAGCCCCAGCCGTTCCTTGTGCGCGATCTGCCGGGTTCCGGAGCGGATGCACAGAATGAGGGCTTCCGGAAGCGATTGAAGCATCGTTTTCCGATCGGATCCTCCGAAGCCGACCTCGCACAGGAATTGCAGACAGACGGTTTCGTGCAGACCGACTGGGGCGGTGCAACCGGTAGCCCGCATCAGGCCCAATGGCGGCGCGAGGGATTCCCCTGCATGACCGACGCTCGCGTGACCTGGACAGCCGATGGCCAACGCCGGATCACAGGCATCGATGGGCTTTACGGCTATATTTGCCTCTGAGCGTCGAGAAATGGGGAGAGAAAATATGATCATCGTCATCGGCAGCGTCACCGCACGACCCGACAGCTTCGAGGAGCTGCGTCAGGCCAGCCTCGATCATGTCCATCGCTCGCGCACCGAGGCGGGGTGCATCAGCCATTCCGTGCAGGTCGATTGCGAGGATCCGATGCGGCTGTTCTTCTTCGAACGCTGGAGCGACATGGCCGCGCTGAAAGAGCATTTCGGGCAGCCGGGGTCGACCGCGTTCATCGCGGCGGCGCGCCGCCTCGCGGCCGCGAGCGAGAATATCTCGATATATGAAGCAAGTCCGGCGGGCTGAACCCGATCCGGCCGGCTTTTCGCCAGCCGTTCAGATTTTTTTTAAACAAGTCGCGATACTGGCACAGCATGAGCGCGAATTTCCACGTCGAAGCCGATCCCGAGCGCAATCTCGTCCGGATCAAATTGTGGGGCTTTTTCTCAGCGGAAGATGTCGACGGCTTCCTCGAAGCACGCCGGATTGCGCATGGCAGGCTGCGCTGCGGGCCGAACCAGCATCTGACGATCAACGACGTCTCGGGCATGAAGATCCAGTCGCAGGAGATCGTCGCGGCGTTCCGCGACATGCTGTCCGCGCCCGACTATCGATCGCGCAAGCTCGCTTTCGTGACCGGACCGACGCTGGCCCGGTCGCAGCTCATGCGCGCGCTGGTGAACCGCACCGCGCGCTGCTTCGACGATCAGCGCGCCGCCGAAGCCTGGCTGTTTACCGCCGACGAGGCGGAGATGCTGCAGACCGCCGGCCGCGCCGCCGCCTGACCCGTGTCGGCGGGTAAACGCCGAATTAACCAGAATTCGCCTAGTCAATGGCCGTGGACCGTGTGGCTTTCTTTGGGCTCTCCAGAATCGCCCTGTGTGTCGTGCCGGCGATCGTCGCTTGCGCGTCCCCGTCCGCATGGGCGCAGGATTATGCGGACAGCTCGGGCAAATCGCTGATCGCGACCGCCGATCTTCGGCTCGTCGCCGCCGATGGCGAACGATCCTGGATCGATGGCGGGTTCGGCAAGTCCCGCTTCGGGCCGGACGCGCCCCTGCCCGCCAACCGCCTCCGGATCGATCCGCGCGCGATCGAGGGCGACCTGGCCTGGACGCCGCAGCTCGGCTGGTCGCTCGGAGCAATGCTGGCGGTAACCGCACAGGACGGACAGGAACATCCCGTGGACCTTTCCGAGGCGTATCTGACCTGGTTGCGCGGGCCGCACGGCAATCTCAAGCTGTCCGGCCGGGCAGGGCTATTCTGGCCGCCGGTCAGCCTCGAACATTCGGGCGCGACCTGGGCGGTGACCGAAACCATCACCCCGTCCGCGATCAACAGCTGGATCGGCGAGGAAGTGAAGGTCGGCGGGGCCGAGGCGACGGCCTCGACGGCGATCGCGCATCATGGCCGCGTCTATGCGACGCTCGGCCTGTTCGGGTTCAACGACACCGCCGGCACCCTGCTCGCCTTTCGCGGCTGGGCGCTGAGCGACCTGAAGGCGACCGCCTTCGGGCAAGTGCCGCTGCCGCCGCGGGCAGGTTTCCTGCAATTCGCCCAGGCCGGCACCACGCGGCCGGTGATCGAACTCGACAACCGGCCGGGCTATTATGCGCGGTTCGGCTGGACGCCCGAGCCGGCGATCAGGCTCCACGCCTTTTATTACGACAATCGCGGCAATCCCGAAGCGAGCACGGCCGGCGGCCAATGGGGCTGGCGGACGCGCTTCACCGAACTGGGCGGCACCGCCGCGCTGGGGGCGACAAGAATCACTGCGCAGGCGATGGCGGGACGGACCGGCATGGGCTTTCCCATGGCCGGCGGCATCTGGGTCGATACGCGGTTCCGATCCGCCTATGCGCTGCTGACGCAGACCATCGGCAAGGGATCGCTGTCCGGCCGGATCGAGGCGTTCGGCACCCGGAGCGAAGGCAGCGTGAGCGGGCCGGAGGACAGCGAGGACGGCTGGGCGGCGACGCTCGCCGCGCGGCGCAGCTTCGGCGAGCATGTCACGCTGCTGGCCGAGGCGCTGCATGTCGACAGCGACCGCGACGCGCGGGCCCGCACCGCCCTGACGCCGCAACAGGACCAGAATGTGCTGCAACTATCCCTGCGGCTGCATAACTAGGGTTTCGGGAAGACCGCACCAGGCCGCTCGATCAGTCGTCCTCGTCCTCGTACCCGATCAGCGCCAACGCCCGAGCCTTGATCTGGCGAGTCATGCACCAATGGACCAGCGCCTCCTCGCGGCCGTGCGTCACCCAGACTTCCTTCGGCGCAATCTCGGTCAGCGTATCGGTCAGCTCGTCCCAATCGGCATGGTCGGACAGGATCAAGGGCAGCTCCACATTGCGCTGCACCGCGCGCTGGCGGACGCGCATCCAGCCCGAGGCCATGGCGGTGATCGGATCGGGCAGCCGCCGCGACCAGCGATCGTTGAGCGCGCCGGGCGGGGCGATGACGATGCGCCCCTTGAGCTCGGCCTTGGCCGCGCCTGTCGCCGGCCGGAGCTCGCCGAGGTCGACGCCGTGCTCGACATAGAGATCGCATAATCGCTGGAGCGCGCCGTGAAGGTAGATCGGATCGTCGAAGCCGCGCGCGCGCAACTCGGCGATGACGCGCTGTGCCTTGCCGAGCGCATAGGCGCCGACCAGCACGCAGCGATCGGGATTGGCGTGGAGCGCGGCGGTGAGCTTGTCGATCTCGTCACCCGTTTCGGGATGGCGGAAGACGGGCAGGCCGAAGGTTGCCTCGGTGACGAAGACGTCGCAGGCGACGGGCTCGAACGGCGCGCAGGTGGGGTCGGCGCGGCGCTTGTAGTCGCCCGAGACGACGATCGTCTCGCCGCGATAACCGAGCACGATCTGCGCCGAGCCGAGCACATGGCCGGCAGGCACGAAGCGGATCGCGACATCGCCCATCATCATTGTCTCGCCGTACGCGACAGGGTGGCCGGGCTGCGGGCCGTAGCGCGTTTCCATGATCGCCAGCGTTTCGGGCGTCGCCCAGACCGCGTCATGCCCGCCGCGGGCGTGATCGGCATGGCCGTGGGTGACGAGTGCTTTGGGGGACGGGCGCGACGGATCGATCCACGCCTCGGCGGGCTTCACATAGATGCCGTGGGGCTGCGGATCGATCCAGTCGCCGAGTTTCGCCATGATCCCTATATGGATGGGATGAGCTTGGGTTCCCAGTGACCGATCTTCCCGCACCTCTCGCCAACTGGTTCGCGTCGCGCGGCTGGGCGCCGCGGAGCCATCAGCTCGACATGCTCGAGGTCGGCCGGGCAGGACGGCACGGGCTGCTGGTCGCGGCGACGGGTGCGGGCAAGACGCTGGCTGGCTTCCTGCCGACGCTCGCCGAGCTGATCGAGGCGCCGACCGAGGGGCTGCACACGCTCTACGTCTCGCCGCTCAAGGCGCTGGCGGTCGACGTGCAGCGCAATTTGCTGACGCCGATCGACGAGATGGGGCTCGATATCCGCGTCGAGACCCGCACCGGCGACACACCCAGCGACCGCAAGGCGCGCCAGCGCATCCGCCCGCCGCAGATCCTGCTGACCACGCCCGAATCGCTCAGCCTGCTGCTCTCCTATCCCGACAGCCTGCTGATGTTCGACGGGCTGAAGACGATCGTGGTCGACGAGGTCCATGCCTTC
Source organism: Sphingomonas bacterium (assembly GCF_028293085.1). Lineage (GTDB taxonomy): Bacteria > Pseudomonadota > Alphaproteobacteria > Sphingomonadales > Sphingomonadaceae > Sphingomonas. Next base: position 9,751 of record NZ_JAQGLC010000169.1, on the reverse strand, counting down.
GCGACGGGCAAGCGCGGCGACCTGCTGTCGCTGTGCATGGCACGGCTGCAGCGGCTCGCGCCGGGGCTGCGCCGGGTCGCGCTGTCGGCGACGGTGGCCGATCCCGATGGCTATCGCGCCTGGCTCGCGCCGGACGGCGATATCGACCAGGTGACCCTGGTCGAGGGCGAGCCCGGCGCCGACCCCAATATCGCGATCCTGCTGCCCGAGGGGCGCGTGCCCTGGGCGGGGCATTCGGGACGCTATGCCGCCGAGCAGGTGATGGCCGAGATCGAGACGCACCGGACCTCGATCGTCTTCTGCAACACGCGCAGCCTGGCCGAGCTGATCTTCCAGGATCTGTGGAAGGTCAACGACATGCAGCTGCCGATCGGCATCCATCACGGCAGCCTGAGCCTGGAGGCGCGGCGCAAGGTGGAAAGCGCGATGGCGGCTGGCAGGCTGCGCGCTTTGGTCGCGACCGCCAGCCTCGATCTCGGGGTCGACTGGTGCGATGTCGATTGCGTGATCCAGATGGGCGCGCCCAAGGGATCGTCGCGGCTGTTGCAGCGGATCGGGCGATCGAACCACCGGCTCGACGAATCCTCCGAAGCCGTGATCGTGCCAGGCAACCGCTTCGAATATCTCGAGGCGCGCGCAGCGCTCGACGCGGTGGTGGCGGGCGAGCTCGATCCCGACGTCTTCCGCGCCGGCGCACTCGACGTGCTCGCCCAGCACATCATGGCCTGCGCCTGTGCCGCGCCGTTCCGGCAGGAGGAGATGCTCGACGAAATCCGCTCGGCATTGCCCTATTCGGCGCTCGACACCGAGACGTTCGAGCGCGTGCTCGGCTTCATCCGCGACGGCGGCTATGCGCTGAAGGCGTACGAGAAGTTCAAGCGGCTGACCCGGGACCCGGACGGGACCTGGCGGGTCAGCCATCCGAGCTTCATCGCCCAGCACCGGCTGAATGCAGGCATCATCGTCGAGGCGACGATGCTGACGGTGCGCTTCCGCAACGGCCGGACGCTCGGCAAGGTCGAGGAGGCGTTCGCGGCATCGATGCGCCACGGCGACACCTTCTTCTTCGCCGGCATGAGCCTGGAGGTCGAGAAGATTGACACCGAGGATCTGATCGTGCGCGCGACCGCCCGGCCCGCGCGCATCCCGACCTATGGCGGCGCGCGGATGCCGATCTCGACCAACCTCGCCGACCGGGTGCGCGGCTTCCTGGCCGATCCGGCGGAATGGCCGCGCTTTCCCGACGATGTGCGCGAGTGGCTCGAGGTGCAGTCCTACCGGTCGAAGCTGCCGGCGCCGGGGCAATTGCTGGTCGAGACCTTCCCGCACGAACGGCGTCATTTCATGGTCGTCTACAGCTTCGAGGGCTGGAACGCCCATCAGTCGCTCGGCATGCTGCTGACGCGGCGGATGGAAACGCAAGGCTATCGGCCGCTGGGTTTCGTCGCGAGCGACTATTCGATCGCCTGCTATTCGCTCGATCCGGTCACCGATCCCGCCACCCTGCTCTCGCCCGACATATTGGAGGATGAGTTCGTCGACTGGGTGCAAAGCTCGACTTTGCTCAAGCGCGCCTTTCGCGAGGTGGCGGTGATCGGCGGGCTGGTCGAGCGGCAGCATCCGGGCAAGCGCAAGAGCGGCAAGCAGGTCACCTTCTCGACCGACCTGATCTACGACGTGCTGCGCAAATATGAGCCGAGCCATTTGTTGCTTCAGGCCGCCTGGGCCGATGCGCGCGCCAAGATGACCGATGTCGGGCGGTTGGCCGACCTGCTCGACCGCGCCGCCGAGACGATGCTGCATGTCAGCCTCGACCGCGTTTCGCCGCTCGCCGTGCCGGTGCTCACCCTGATCGGCCGCGAGCGCATCGCAATGGGGCTGGCCGACGACGCGCTGCTGATCGAGGCCGAATCGCTGGCGGCGGAGGCGATGCGGCTGGACTGACCCATGCTCGGGCGAACGTTCGATTCCTGCGGTCGAATGGCCCCTTGTTGAAGGTCCGGAACGGGCGTACCTTCATATCATGCGCGGCATAACCGCCTTTGTCATCGCCGTGACGGCCGCCCTTCCCGGGGCACGGCCCGCGGGACAGGGCGAGATAGTGCCGCCCCCGACCGACACCACCCTGGCCTTCGAGGATGCGGCATCGCGGATGACGGTGCCGGTGACGATCGCGGGTGCCGGACCCTATCAGTTCATCATCGATACCGGGGCCGAGCGCACCGTGATCTCGCGCGAGCTGGCCTCCACGCTCGGCCTGACGCGCGGCCGCGATATCCGCCTGACCGCGATGACCGGGACGAGCAATGTCGGCACCGTGATGATCCCTTCGCTCAACGTCAGCAGCATCACGAGCCGCCCGATCGAGGCGCCCGAACTGCTCTCCGCCAATCTCGGCGCACCGGGCATGCTCGGGATCGACACGCTCAGCGGGCATTCGCTCACCATCGATTTCGAGACCAACCGCATGACGGTGACGCCGTCGAAGCGGCGGGCACGCCCCAGCGAGGTCTATGGCAGCGACATCGTCGTGCGGGCGCGGAACGTTTACGGCCAGCTGATCGTCACCCAGGCCTATTACAAGGGCCGCCGGATCAGCGTGGTGATCGACACCGGTGCGGCCGTCAGCATGGGCAATACCGCGTTGCGCAACCGCATGCGCCGCGAGCTGAAGACACCGCAGCAGATCAAGCTGACCAGCGTGACTGGCGACAGCCTGATGGCCGATTACAGCCAGATCGGACGCCTCGACATCGGCGGGGTCGGCTTCAACAACCTGCCGATCGCCTTTGCCGACGTCGCGCCCTTCAAGCGGTTCGGCCTGGCCGACGAGCCGGCGCTGATGCTCGGCATGGATGCGCTACGGCTGTTCCGGCATGTCGAGGTCGATTTCGCCAATCGCGAGGTGCGCTTTGCCCTGCCGCGGGACGGATATCGCAGCCGTGACTGACCGGCTGCTTGTGACACCCCCGAAAGGGGCATATCGTCCGGGCATGCGCTGCTTCACTGCCCTGGTGCTTGCGATCGCCGCCACCGCGCCGGGCGCGTCCGGCGCGCAGGACGCCGGCACGCCGCCCCCCGCCGCACCCACCACGCTCGATCTCGGCAGCGCGCAGGATCGGATGACCGTGCCGGTCGAGATCGGCGATCACGGACCCTTCAATTTCGTCGTCGACACCGGCGCCCAGCGGACCGTCATCTCGCGCGAGCTCGCCGGCAGCCTGGGCCTGGCCCCCGGCAGGAACGTCCGGCTGACGGCGATGACCGGCACCACCGATGTCAGCACCGTGGTGATCCCGATGATCAGCGTGAGCACGCTTGGCGGCACCAGCATCGAGGCGCCGTCGCTCGAATCGCGCAATCTGGGGGCGTCGGGCATGCTCGGGATCGACACGCTGCAGGGGCACGCGGTGTCGATCGACTTCGTCAAGCGACTCATGATGATAACGCCGTCGACCAGGCGCAAGCGGAGCGTCGAAGCCGCACCGGGCGAGATCGTCGTACACGGCAAGAATATCTACGGCCAGCTCATCGTGACCGACGCGAGCTATCGCAGCCAGAAGATCCGGGTGATCCTCGACACCGGATCGGGCGTCACCATGGGCAATATGGCGTTGAAGCGGCGAGTCGCCGGCGGCGCGAAGCTGGTGCGGCCAATCTCGCTCTGGGGGGTCACTGGCCAGTCGATGCAGGCCGACTATACCCAGATCGACCGGGTCACGTTCGGCGGGGTGACCTTCTCGCACCTGCCCGTCGCCTTTTCCGATGCCGAGCCGTTCCGGCATTTCGGGCTGACCGACCAGCCTGCCCTGTTGCTCGGCATGGATGCGCTGCGGCTGTTCGATCGCGTCGAGATCGACTTCCCCAATCGCGAGGTGCGCCTCTCGCTCGCGCACAGCGCAACACGCGAGGCGCGGAGTTCGCCGTTGCGCTCCATCCCCTTGGGGTTCTAGCCTCTTCCCCTGATAATAAGGGGACAGCAATGCGGACGATCAAACGGGCGATGTTTCTTGGCGCTGCGCTCGTCGGCGCCCTTCCCGTCGCCGCCTCCGCGCAGGCGCTCCGCCCCGACCAGCAGGCCTTTTTCGAGCTCTACAAGGAGCTGATCGAGACCAACACCTCGCTATCGTCAGGCAGCTGTACCCAGGCCGCGGCGCAGATCAGCGCGCGGCTGAAAGCGGCCGGCTTCGCCGATAGCGACATCACCACTTTCTCGGTGCCCGATCACCCGAAGGACGGCGGCATCGTCGCCATCCTCGCCGGATCGGACAAGCGCGCCAGGCCGATGCTGCTGCTGGGCCATCTCGACGTCGTCGAGGCGAAGCGCGAGGATTGGGTGCGCGATCCGTTCAAGCTGGTCGAGGAAGACGGCTATTATTACGCGCGCGGCGCGGTCGACGACAAGGCGATGGCGGCGGTGTGGGCGGACTCGATGATCCGCTTCAAGGCCAGCGGCTACAAGCCGAAGCGGACGATCAAGCTGGCGCTCACCTGCGGCGAGGAGACGACGTTCGCCTTCAATGGCGCGCAGTGGCTCGCCGCCAACAAGCCCGACCTGATCGCCGCCGACTTCGCGCTGAACGAAGGCGGCGGCGGCCGCAACGACGCGGCCGGCAAGCCGCAGCTGCTGGCGATCCAGGTCGGCGAGAAAGCGGCGCAGAATTACACGTTCGAGACGACCAATGCCGGTGGGCATAGTTCGCAACCGACGCCGGACAATGCGATCTACGAGCTGGCCGATGCGCTGCAGGCGGTGCGGACCTATGAATTCCCGGTCAGGTTCACCGACACCACCCGCGCCTTCTTCACCGCGACCGCCGCGGCAATGCCGGGGCCGGCAGGCGACGCGATCAACCGGCTGCTCGCCAATCCGGAGGACAAGGCCGCCGACGCGCTGATCAGCCGCGACAAGGCAATGCATTCGACCCTGCGCACGACCTGCGTCGCGACGCTGCTGAACGCCGGGCACGCCGAAAATGCCCTGCCGCAGCGCGCGACCGCGAACGTCAATTGCCGGATCTTCCCGGGCGAGACGGTCGAGGGGACGCTGGCCAAGCTCAGGGAGCTGGCCGGCCCCAAGGTGAAGGTGACCGCCAACCAGCCGATCCGCCCGACCGCGATCCCGCCGGCGCTCGACCCGAAGATCGTCGGCCCGGCCAAGGCGGTGGCGGCGAAATATTTCCCGGGCCTGCCGTTGCTGCCGCTGATGTCGACGGGCGCCACCGACGGCATCTTCTTCCAGGCGATCGGCATCCCGGTCTATGGCGCGCCGGGGATTTTCGTGGAAACCGACCTCAACGGCATCCACGGCCTGAACGAACGAATCCGCATCACGTCGCTGTATCAAGGCCGGGACTATCTCTACGATCTGGTCAAAGCCTATGCCGGCTGAGATCCGAAACTAGACCGTTACCTGCTCTCCAAGCTCGAGCACCTTGCCAGGCGGGATCCGCAGGAAGTCGGTCGGATCGCTGGCGTTGCGCTGCAGGAACATGAAGATCCTGTCCTGCCACAGCGGCATGCCCTGGTTCGCCGCGGGCTTGAGCGTGTTGCGGCCGATGAAATAGCTGGTCTTGGCCGGGTTGAGCAATTTGCGCGCGCCGACCTGCTCGAGCCCGAGATCGCGCGGCACGTCGGGCGATTCCATGAAGCCATAGGTGAGCACCACCGCGCTGAAATTGTCGTCGATCCGCGTCATCCGGACGCGTTCCTCGGGTGGCACGGCGGGGCGATCGGCGGTGCGGATGCTGACGATCAAATTGCGCTCGTGCAGCACCTTGTTGTGCTTGAGGTTGTGAAGCAGCGCGCCGGGCGCGCTTTCCGGATTGGCGGTGAGGAACACCGCCGTGCCCTCGACCCGTTCCGGCGGGCGCCGGCCGAGCGCGGCGGCGAGATCGGCGAGCGGCACGCTCTGGCGCTGCTCGAAGGCGCGGACGATGCCGCGGCCGCGCACCCAGGTGTAGATGACCAGCCCGACGATCGCGCCGGCGACGAGCGACACCCAGCCGCCCTCGATCACGCGCAGGATGTTGGCGCCGAAGAAGATCAGATCGAGCGCGAGGAAGGGCAGGATCACCGCGATCGCGACCGGGCGCGACCAGTTCCAGTTATGCCGCGCGACGAGATAGGCGAGGCAAGTCGTGACGACCATCGTGCCGGTGACGGCAATGCCATAGGCAGCGGCCATCGACGAAGAGGTCTTGAACTGGATCACCAGCACCAGCACGCCGAGCAGCAACAGCCAGTTGATCGCGGGCAGATAGATCTGGCCGGAATTCGCCGCCGAGGTCTGGCGGACGCGCAGCCGCGGCAGCAGGCCGAGCTGGATCGCCTGCTGCGTCAGCGAGAACGCGCCGGTGATCACCGCCTGGCTGGCGATCACCGTCGCCAGCATGGCGAGCCCGATGAGCCAGGGCCGGAACCGATCCGGCGCCATCAGGAAGAACCAGTCCTGATTGGCGAAGCTGTGCCCGGTGGACGCCGCCGTTTCGAGCGCATTGAGCGCGAACGCGCCCTGCCCCAGATAGTTGAGCGTCAGCGCCGGGAAGACGAGGACGAACCAGCCCATCCGGATCGGCGCGGCGCCGAAATGGCCCATATCCGCGGTCAGCGCCTCGGCGCCGGTGACGGTCAGGAACACCGCGCCGAGCACGAACAGGCCGGTCACGCCGTGGGTCGCGAGGAACTCGCCGCCATACCAGGGCGAGAAGACGCGCAGGATCGAGGGCTCGTCCCAGATGTGCCAGAGGCCGAGGCCGCCGATCGTCAGGAACCACAGGATGCAGACCGGGCCGAACAGCTTGGAGACATGCGCGGTGCCGCGCGACTGGATCACGAAAAGCGCGATCAGGATGCCGACCGTCAGGAACAGGATGGTATGTTCGCCGATCGCGCTGCCAGCGCCCGGAATCGTGCGGAGGCCCTCGACCGCGGACAGTACCGACAGAGCCGGGGTGATGATCGCGTCGCCGTAGAACAGGGCCGCGCCCGTCGCGCCGAGCACCAGCGCGATCATCGACCGTCGCCCGAGCGCGCGCCGCGCCAGCGCGGTGAGCGCGAGCACGCCGCCTTCGCCCTGATTGTCGGCGCGCATCAGGAAGCCGACATATTTGACGCTGACGACCAGTATCAAAGTCCACAGCGCAAGGCTGAGCACGCCGAGAATCTCGCTTGGATCGATCCCGTCATGCGCCGATTGCGCCAGCGCCTCGCGGAACGCGTAGAGCGGGCTGGTGCCGATATCGCCGAAGACGACGCCGATCGCGCCGATGGTCAGCGCCAGCATCACCGGATGAGGAACCGCCGTACGGGAAGGCGTTTCAGTGGCAGATGACATGGGTGATGATGGCCTGTCGGAACGGACGGCGCGCTTTACGCCTGTTGCCGGCCAGCGCAAGCGCTATTGTTGCACTGCCGCAGGCCGTTGATCTGGGGAGCCGATCGCTGCATAGCAAGGCCATGGTTCCCTTTTCGTTCGCCGGCCATGATCTGCTCGCATTACCCGAAGGCGCCTTGTTCTGGCCCGCGCGGCGCGCGTTGCTGGTCGCCGACCTGCATTTCGAGAAGGCGAGCTGGTTCGCGATTCGCGGCCAGATGCTGCCCCCCTACGACACGATCGCGACGCTGACCGGGCTGGGCGCGCTCGCCGACTCGACCGGGGCTGCCGAGATCTGGTGCCTGGGTGACAGCTTCCATGATTCGGCGGGGTGCGAACGGCTACAGCCGGATGTGCAGGAGATGTTGCGGGACCTTACCGCCGCGCGGCGCTGGGTGTGGATCACCGGGAATCACGACCGGTCGATCGACCGGTGCGGCGGCGAGGTGATGGACGAGGCGCTGGTCGACGGACTGGTGCTGCGCCACGAGGCCGACCCCCGCGAGCCGCGACCCGAGCTGTCGGGTCATTTCCACCCGAAGCTGCGCATCCGCGTCCGCGGACGTCAGGTGTCGCGCCGCTGCTTCGTCGCGACGCCGACCAAGCTGATCCTCCCGGCATTCGGGGCGCTGACCGGCGGGCTCGATGCGACGCATCCGGAGATCGTGCGCGCGGTCGGCACGGGGGCTGAAGCGCTGGTACCGGTGGACGACCGGCTGCTGCGGTTTCCACTGGCGGCGTGAGCGACGGGAAGCCCCCCAAGGGGAGGCTTATTTGGCCAGCGCCGGGAAACCCGCCTTGAATGCTGCGACCTTGGGCTTGTCCCATTGCACGATGTACGGGTGAGTCGGGTTCCGGTCGTAGAAATTCTGGTGATAGGCCTCGGCCGGGAAGAAGCCGCCGGCCTCCAGCTTCGTCACGATCGGCCGCGGGAAGGCGTGCGCCTTGCCGAGCTGCGCGATATAGGCCGCCGCAACGGCGCGCTGTGCGGGATTCTGGGGGAAGATCGCCGAGCGGTAGCTGGTGCCGCTGTCCGGCCCCTGGCGGTTGAGCTCGGTCGGATCATGCGCGATCGAGAAATAGACGCGGAGCAAGGTCGCGTAGCTGAGCTGGGCGGGATCATAGACGATCTTCACCGCCTCGGCATGGCCCGTCGTCTCGCTGCTGACGTGATCATAGTCGGCGGTTCCCGCCGTCCCGCCGGCATAGCCCGCCGTCACCTGGCGGACGCCCTTCACCCGCTCGAACACCGCCTCCATGCCCCAGAAGCAGCCGCCCGCGAGCACCGCGGTCTGGAGGCCGGGCGTCTTCGGCACATCCTGTGCCGCAACCGGAATCGGCACGGCGCGCTCGGCATTGGCGGCGCCGCCCGACAGCGCGACGACGGCGATTCCGGCGGCAGCGGCAGTGGCAAGCAGGATCTTGATCATGGGTCGCCCTTCGGATGGCATCGACGGCTGATGTAGGAACTTCCGGCCGAACCGGAAGTGGCGCGCCTAGAGCAAGTTCGACCAAGGTCGAATCGCTCCAGCTTTTTTGTGTGTCGCGTTTTCCGAGCCGCTGGCTGTTCCAGCCAGCTCGAAAACGCTCTAGCGCGACAGGTGCACGGCCGCCGCGAGGTTCGCCTCCAGCGTCCTGGTCGCGTCGGCTGGCTGGAGGAGGATCAGTGCCACGACACCGAGCGCGAAGCCGCCCGCGAAGCGCCAGAAGAAACCCGCTTTCCCTATGCTGCGCATCGCCATGAACCCTCCGCCGGACCGTGGGCCGTCTGCCCCGATTCGGCTGAACCGGAGCTGACCTCTTTTATCGTACGGCCGCGCAGGCCGTCTGGATGCGTTCGCACGCTTCGCGGAGCAGATCTTCCGAGGTCGCGTAGCTGATCCGCATCGCCGGGGAGAGGCCGAACGCCGCGCCCTGAACCGCCGCCACCTTCGCCTCGTCGAGCAGATAGGCGACCATCGTCTCGTCGGTATCGAGCAACACGCCCTTGGGGGTCGACTTGCCGATCAGCGCCGAGAATTCGGGGTAGACGTAGAAGGCGCCCTCGGGGCGGGGGCAGGTGATGCCATTGGCCTGGTTGAGCATCGACACGACCAGATCGCGGCGCGACTGGAACAAGGCGGCATTGTCCTTGAGGAAGCTCTGGTCCCCGGTCAGCGCGGCGACCGAGGCAGCCTGGGCGATCGAGCAGGGGTTCGAGGTCGATTGCGACTGGAGCTTCGACATCGCCTTGATCAGCCAGGGCGCCCCACCGGCGAAGCCGATCCGCCATCCGGTCATCGCGAACGCCTTGGAACAGCCGTTGACGGTCAGGGTGCGCTCGTAAAGATCGGGGCAGACCTCGGCGATCGTCTTGAACGGGGTGGGCGCGTACCA
>NZ_JAQGLC010000166.1 GCF_028293085.1 Sphingomonas bacterium | reverse complement strand
TAATGCGTGATTCCGCTCTCCCACAGGATCTTCAGCAGATCGGGAGAGGGGTTCGCCTTGACCGCATACATCGAGCGACCCGGAAACTTCTCGACGAAGAAGCGGGCGGCACGCGATGCGGCGTGCGGACGAATGAGCGTTACCGGCTGAACCGGTCCGTGCTTAGCGATATCGATGCCGCGAACGGCGGTCGAAAGGGTGGTCGCTAACCCCAGCGCGCTATGATGCTTGTGCAACTCAAGGGACCTCCAAGTGCCTAACGGCGGACGAAAGCTGCCTTGCGGTTGGAAGTCCCATGGGGCAGCGGGAAGCGCGAAATAGGGTCGACATTCGCGGATGTAAAGCGGAATTGGACCCACGGAGGCATGATGTGACTTTTGTGAGACAACCTACCCGGGCCGGCGTGCGCGACGCCGCAGCAAAGATCGCAGCAATATTGCCCCCGTCGCCGCTGTTCGTCGCGGAAATCCGAGGGATTCCAGTCGCCTTCAAGGCCGAATCGCTACAGCCGGTCGGCGCGTTCAAGCTGCGTGGCGCGTGGCATCGCCTGACCGCGATCGACGAGGAAATGCGGGCGAAGGGCGTGGTCGCTTTCTCGTCGGGCAATCATGCGCAGGGGGTTGCCTGGGCGGCGAAGCGGCTGGGCATGCCGGCGGTCATTGTGATGCCTGCCGATGCGCCCAAATCGAAGCGCGAGGGGACACTGGCGCTCGGTGCCGAGGTGGTCGGCTATGACCGCGCAACCCAGAGCCGCGAGACGATCGCCGCACAGCTTGCGGAGGCGCGGGGCGCCGTGCTGGTGCCGAGCTTCGACGATCCGTGGATCATCGAAGGACAGGGGAGCGCAGGGCTTGAGGCGGCGGCCCAGATGGTCGAGCGCGGGCTCGGCGATCCGGTGCAGGTGATCGTGCCGTGCGGTGGTGGCGGATTGGCCGCCGGCATCGCGCTCGGCCTGCGCGATGCGTTCATGACCGTGGTCGAGCCCGAGGGTTGGGACGATATGCGACGGTCGCTCGAGGCCGGGTGGATCGAGCCCGTGGGCGAGAATCCGCCGCCGACGGCGTGCGATGCGTTGCAGACGCCGCTCGTCTCACCGCTGACCTTCGACGTGCTGTCGCGGCGCGGGGTGCAGGGCGTGGCGGTGAGCGAGGCCGAGATTCGGACCGCACAACGCTGGGCGGCGGAACGGTTGCGGCTGGTGATCGAGCCTGGCGGAGCGGTTGCGCTGGCGGCGGTGCTGGCCGGGAAGGTCGAGGTGACGCAGGGCACGCTGGTCATCCTGTCGGGCGGCAATGTCGATCTGGCCGCTTATGGCGCCGTGCTGGCGGGGAGCGAATAAGGATGGACGGTTATCTGGCCGCGCTTGGCGGCGTGGCGCAGGCCATGGCCGCCACGGCGCCGGCGATCAGCATGCTCGCCATATTCGCGCTGATTTTTGGCGGAATCTACCTGTGGGTGAAGCGCGGCGAGCGGCAAAAGGCTGCGCTGATGCTCGTCCTGGCGGTGGTGATTTTCGCCAATGTGGTAATCTGGACGTTGTGATCTCGCCCTCTCCCCTGAGGGGAGAGGGCGGAAACGTCACCGAATCGGAGAGTTCGGGTCGAGCCGCATGTCGAGATAATGATCCACCGACCCCATCAGCTCGGGCATTTCATGCTCGAAGAAGTGGTTCGCCTTCGGGATCGTGTCGTGATGGATCGTGATGTGCTTCTGCGTACGCAGCTTGTCGACCAGCTTCTGCGTCGCGCTCGGCGTCACGACCTCGTCGGCCTCGCCCTGGATGATGATGCCCGAGGCGGGGCAGGGTGCGAGGAAGGTGAAATCGTACATGTTCGCGGGCGGTGCGATCGAGATGAAGCCGCGGATCTCCGGGCGGCGCATCAGGAGCTGCATGCCGATCCACGCGCCGAAGCTGACGCCGGCGATCCATGTGGTCGAGGCCTCGGGATGGAAGCTCTGCACCCAGTCGAGCGCGCTGGCGGCGTCCGAGAGCTCGCCGACGCCATTGTCGAACGTGCCCTGGCTCTTGCCGACGCCGCGGAAGTTGAAGCGCAGGGTCGCGAAACCACGGCGCTGGAAGGTCTTGTAGAGCTCCTGCACGATGCGGTTGTTCATCGTGCCGCCTGAGGACGGATGCGGGTGCAGGATCATGGCGACCGGCGCGCGTGGGCGCGGGGCGGGAGCGAAACGGCCTTCGAGGCGGCCGTCGGGACCGGGGAAAATGACTTCTGGCATGTGACCTGCTGACAAAATTCGGTGAGCGCGTGGGCCGCGCGGAATTGCGCGCTATATAGGCATGAAGCGCTTTGGCGCAATCATTCCGCCTTTTGGCATTCTGCCTTTTGGCATTCTGCCCTGGAGACCCTGGCGCTTGGCCGACCGCATCTATCTCGATCATGCCGCGACGACCCCGATGCTGCCCGAAGCCGTGGCCGCGATGGTGGACGGCATGGCGCGCTGGGCCAATCCGTCGTCGCCCCACGCCGAAGGCCGCGCGGCGCGAGCGGCGCTGGAGGAGGCGCGAGCGCGGATCGCGGATGCCTATGGCTGGGCGGGCGAGGTGGTGCTGACCAGCGGGGCGAGCGAATCGCTGGCGATCGCGCTCCAGCGGTCGCTGGCCGATCGGCTGGCGATCTCCGCTGTGGAGCATGATTCGGTGTTGCGTGCGGCCATGGATGCCGCGGTGCTGCCAGTCGACGCGCAGGGCGTGCTGGATATGGCGGCGCTGAAGGCAGTACTCACACTGCCCGGGCGGCCGCTTGTCGGCGTGCAATGGGCCAACAGCGAGACCGGCGTGCGCCAGCCGGTCGTGGCGATCGCGCAGGCGGTGCATGAGGCGGGCGGATTGCTGCTCGTCGATGCCGCGCAGATGCCGGCGGGCGCCGATGGTGAGGTCGCGGACCATGCGGATTTCGTCGCGATCTCCGCGCACAAGCGCGGCGGCCCGCCGGGGATCGGGGCGCTGCTGGTGCGCGATTTCGCCAGTTTGATGCCGAGCGGGGGACAGGAGCGCGGCTATCGGCCCGGCACCGAGAATTTGCCCGGGGCGCTCGGCTTTGCGGCGGCGCTCGAGGTGGCGGAAGAAGTGGATCGGCTGGCGGCACTTCGCCTGAAGCTGGACGACGCGATCGCGCGGTCGGGCGGCGAGGTCGTGGCGGGTGGATCGCATCGTCATCCCGCGATCGGCGCGTATCGGATGCGCGGGCTGGCTGCGGCGACGCAGCTGATCCGGTTCGACATGGCGGGGATAGCCGTCTCGGCGGGAAGCGCCTGCTCCTCGGGCAGCATGAAGCCGAGCCACGTCCTTGGCGCGATGGGCTGGGATGTCGATTCGTCGCGCGAAGTGGTACGGGTGAGTTTCGGCCGCACGACGACCGAGAGCGAGATCGACCGGCTCATTGCCGAATGGCGCGCCGTCTCGCGCAGCGCGCGGGCATTCGCGGCATGATCTATCTGGATTATCAGGCTACGACCCCGCTTGCGCCCGAGGCGTTGCAGGCGATGCTGCCTTGGCTGGAGAGCCAGCACGCCAACCCGCATTCCGCCCATGCGCCGGGGCGGGCGGCGAAGGCGGTGGTTGAGGTGGCGCGCGATGCGGTGGCGGCGCTGCTGCCCGCGGGCGGATCGGTGAGCTTTACCGGCGGTGCGACCGAAGCGATCAACTGGGCGATCAAGGGCGTTGGCCCGGGCAGGATCGTCACGCTGGCGACCGAGCACGCCGCAACGCTCGACACGGTCGAGGCGCTGGCGCGAATGGGCAGGGCGGTGACGGTGCTGCCGGTCGGGGCCGACGGGCTGGTCGATCTGGAAGCAGCGCGAGTCGCGATCGTCCCGGGCACGGCGCTCGTCGCCGCGATGCTGGTCAACAACGAGATTGGCGTAATTCAGCCGATCGCCGAGCTGGCCGCGATCGCGCATGAAGCAGGCGCGCTGTTCCTGTGCGACGCGGTGCAGGGTTATGGCCGGGTCGACATCCCGGAGGGTTGTGACCTGATCGCGATATCGGCGCACAAGATCCATGGCCCGAAAGGCGTGGGCGCGCTTTGGGTGCGCGAGGGCGTGACGGTCGAGCCGCTGCTGCACGGTGGCGGGCAGGAGGCGTCGGGCCGGTCGGGTACTTTGTCGCCGGCGCTCTGTGCCGGTTTCGGCGTCGCCGCGCGCCTTGCGTCCGCCGGTCACGAGGATGATGCGGCTCATATCGCCGCGCTCTGGGCGTCGGCGACCGGGCGCCTGGACGCTGGCTGGACCGTCAACGGATCGGTCGAACGGCGCTATCGGGGCAACCTCAATATCCGGCATGACGGGCTCGATGTGAATCGCCTGATGTCGGAGCTTCGCGATATCGCCTTTTCCGCAGGCTCAGCCTGTGCGAGCGGGTCGGGGCGGCCGAGCCATGTCCTGCGCGCGATCGGGTTGAGCGATGTCCAGGCGCGATCGAGCATCCGGCTCGGCTTCGGGCGCTATACGACGGAAGAGGAGTTGATGGTGGCAATGGACCGGATCGTGGCGGCGGCAGCGGCGCAGCGGATCGCCGCCTGATGCGCGTGCGCTTCATCCGGATCGACGGATCGATTAGCGATGTCGAGGCGAAGGTGGGCGACCGGCTGCTCGATGTTGCCCAAGCCGACAACCAGCCGCTCGAGGGCACATGCGAAGGGCAGATGGCGTGCTCGACCTGCCATGTCATCCTCGACGCGGCGGATTTCGACCGGCTGCCGCGGCCGAGCGAGGACGAGGAGGACATGCTCGATCTTGCCGCGGGCGCTACCCGCACCAGCCGCCTGTCCTGCCAGATCTGGCTCGACGAGGCGCTCGACGGCCTGACCGTACGGATTCCGGGCGAAGTTCGGAACATGCAGGGCCGTTGATCATTACGCTCCCGTGCCCCGATGGCACTCAGGAGAAGATACCCATGAAAATCTTGGCTTTGATGGCGGCTGGCCTGATCGGCGCCGCAGCGCTGACCCCCGTCGCCGCAAGCGCGAGCGGCACCGGCCAGGCGGTCGTCGTGCATGAGCGCACGGTCGTTCGCCACCACAACCGCCACGATCGCTGGCGCTGGAAGACCGTGTGCCGCACCCAGTGGCGCAACCATCATCGCACGCGGGTGTGTACGAAGGTGCGTTCGCGCTGGTAAACGGACTTTCCGGGAGAGATTCTTGAGGAAAGGAAGACCATGAAGTTGATTGCCCTCATGTCCGCGGCGGCAGTTGCCGCCGTCGCTCTCGCCCCGGTCCCCGCCACGGCCGCGCCGCATCATGGCTGGAAGTGGAAGACCGTCTGCACGACGAGCTGGCATCATGGCCACAAGGCACGCACGTGCAACAAGGTGCGCGTCCGCTGGTAAAGCGGGCTTGATCGCGCCGCCCGGCTCCCCCATATGGCCCGCGGGAGTCGGGCGGACGTGGTCGTCGCCAACCCGGTCAGATCCGGAAGGAAGCAGCCGCAACGATTTCGCCGCGGGTCG
>NZ_JAQGLC010000100.1 GCF_028293085.1 Sphingomonas bacterium | reverse complement strand
TCCTTGATGAACTCCTCGATCTGCGAATGCTCGTCCTGGCTTTCGTTCAGCGGGATGCGGATCTTGTCGTCGGGGGCGGTCATCGCCTTGGAGAACAGGCCCGTCGACTGGCCCTCGATGTCGAAATAGCGGATCTGGCGGAAGTTGAAGATGCTCTCGTAATAATTGGCCCAATAATCCATCCGGCCGCGCTGGAGATTGTGGGTGAGGTGGTCGAGCGTGTGCAGGCCGACCGTGTGGTCGTCCACGCCAGTACCCTCGACCGGCTCGAAATCGATATCGTAGATCGTCGCGGCGCCGCGCCGGTCGACCAGATAGAGATTGGCACCACCGATGCCCTCGATCGCCGGAATATTGAGCTCCGCCGGGCCGACCTTGCCCTCGACCGCCACTGCGCCGCGCTCGACCGCGAGCTTCAGCGCCTTGGCGGCATCGGCGACGCGGAAGGCCATGGCGTTGGCCGAGGGGCCATGCTGCTCGCGGAAATTCGCGACCTGGCCGTTCCCGTCCATGTTGAGCAGGAAGTTGATGTCGCCCTGGGCATAGCGGCGGACATTCTTGGAGCGATGGGTGCCGACATGGGTGAAGCCCATCTTCACGAACAGGTCAGCCAGCGCGTCGGGATCGGGGCCGGTGAACTCGACGAACTCGAAGCCGTCCAGGCCCATGGGGTTATCGTGCGGGTCGGTCATGTCGGAATGCTCCGTGCGGGAAGTGGTATCAGATGAAACTATATCGCAGTTTCAATCGCCCGTCCACTTCCCCTTGAAGCCGTCACGCGAAAGGAAGTTCCTCGATCGTGACGCGATCCGTGTAGAAAGCGAGGTGGTGCGCGATCGGCCCGACCGCATCGTAAGGCGATCTCTCTTTCGCAAAAAAAGGCCGTCCATATTTTGGAGTCAAGGATGACAGCGGGGTGACGAGGCGCCGAGGGCGCGCTAGCAACGACCGATGCCCAGCCTGAAGCTCGACCAGTTCCTGCCCTATCGCCTGTCGATCGCGTCGAACCGGGTCTCGTCCGCCATCGCCACGGCCTATCAATCGCTGTTCGGCCTGCGCATTCCGGAATGGCGGCTGATCGCAGTGATTGCGGAGGGCGAGGGGTTCACGCAGCAGGCACTCGGCGCCGCGACGCGGATGGACAAGGTGACGGTCAGCCGTGCCGCCATCGCCCTGGTCGATCGCGGGCTGGTGGAGCGCCGGCCCAATCCGGACGATCAGCGATCGCACCTCCTGTCGCTCACCCGAGCCGGACAAACACTTTACGAGAGCGTCGCGCCCAAGGCGCTGGAGCTGGAGGCGCGGATCTTCGCCGGCTTCTCGGTAGACGAAATCGCGACCTTCAGCGCGATGCTGGATCGGCTCGAGGCGTCCGCCGCGCCGCTCGATCCCGAACAGGCTTGATGCACGGCCCCGCGCTGGACTAAGCGCCGCGCAGCCCTCCCCAGGCAGCACGCGATTTTCCAGGAGGCCTTATGCCCGAATTGCTCGACCGCGCCGGCCTTGCCGTCGCTCCTGTCCTCGCCGCTTTCGTCGAAGAGCAGATCTTGCCACCGCTGGGGCTCGATGCCGGAGCATGGTGGCAGGGCGTCGCCGCGATCTACGCCCGCTTCGCGCCGGAGAACCGCGCGTTGCTGGCGAAGCGTGACGGGCTGCAGGAGAAGATCGACGCGCGCTATACGGCTGGCGAGGCCGCCGACGAGGCGTTCCTGCGCGAGATTGGCTATCTTGCCCCCGAGCCCGCGGCCTTCGCGATCGGCACCGGGAATGTCGACGCCGAGATCGCGACGATGGCCGGGCCGCAGCTGGTCGTGCCCGTGCTCAACGCGCGCTTCGTCCTCAACGCCGCCAATGCGCGCTGGGGCAGCCTGTACGATGCGCTGTACGGCACCGACGCGCTGCCCGGCATGGCAGTGCCTGGCGGCTATGATCCGGTGCGCGGCGCGCAGGTGATCGACTATGCCAAGGCGTTCCTCGACGAGGCGGTGCCGCTTGCCGGCCATCGATGGGAGGCGTTCCGCGGCGGCACGCCCGAGCTGCGCGATCCCGGGCAGCTGGTGGGCCGCAGCGGCGATTCGCTGCTGTTCCGGCACAATGGCCTGCACATCGAGGTCGTGGTTGACCGCGCCTCGGTGATCGGGCGCGCCGATCAGGCGGGCATCTCCGACGTGATCCTCGAATCCGCGCTGACCACGATCGTCGATCTCGAGGATTCGATCGCGGCGGTCGATGCCGAGGACAAGGTCGCGGCGTACACGAACTGGCTCGGGCTGATGCGCGGCGACCTGGTCGAGAGCTTCGACAAGGGTGGTCGGACGATCACGCGACGGCTGAACCCCGATCGCGTCTACGAGGCGCCCGATGGCGGCAGCTTCACATTGCCGGGCCGCAGCCTGTTGTTCGTGCGCAATGTCGGGCATCTGATGACCAACCCGGCGATCGTGCTCGCCGATGGCGGGGAGGCGCCCGAGGGTATCCTCGACGCGATCATGACCAGCACGATCGCACTGTTCGACCTGCGCGGGCAGGGGGAGCACCGCAACAGCCGCGCCGGATCGGTCTATATCGTCAAGCCGAAGATGCACGGGCCCGAGGAAGTCGGCTTTACCAATAGCCTGTTCGATGCGGTCGAGGATCTGCTCGGCCTGGCGCGTCACACGATCAAGGTCGGCGTGATGGACGAGGAGCGCCGCACCTCGGCCAATCTCGCCGCCTGTATCGAGGCGGTGAAGGACCGCGTGGTCTTCATCAACACCGGCTTCCTCGATCGCACCGGCGACGAGATGCACACCGGCATGCGCACCGGGCCGATGATCCCCAAGGCGGAGATGAAATCGAGCGACTGGATCAAGGCCTATGAGGACCGCAATGTCCGCATCGGCCTGGCGCACGGCTTTTCCGGCAAGGCGCAGATCGGCAAGGGCATGTGGGCCGCGCCGGACCGCATGGCCGACATGATGGAGCAGAAGATCGGCCATCCCCGATCGGGCGCCAACACTGCCTGGGTGCCGAGCCCGACCGCGGCGACGTTGCATGCGATCCACTATCACCAGGTCGATGTGTTCGCGCGGCGCGAGGAGATCGCGCGCGAGGCGATTCCGGGCCTGACGCCTTTGCTCACCGTGCCGGTCGCCAAGGCCGGCCGCAACTGGACGCCGGACGAGGTGCGTGCCGAACTCGACAATAATGCGCAGGGCATTCTCGGTTATGTGGTCCGCTGGATCGATCAGGGCGTCGGCTGCTCCAAGGTGCCGGACATCCACGATATCGGCCTGATGGAGGATCGTGCGACGCTGCGCATTTCCTCACAACACATGGCGAACTGGCTGCTCCACGGCGTCGCGACCGAGGCGGATGTGGAGGCTGCCTTTGCGCGGATGGCGGCCAAGGTCGATGTGCAGAATGCGGGCGATCCGCTCTACAAGCCGATGTCGGGGCATGAGGACACCAGCCTTGCCTATCAGGCTGCCCGCGCTTTGGTGTTCGACGGGCTCAACCAGCCCAATGGCTATACCGAGCCGCTGCTTCACGCCTTCCGGGCGAAGGTGAAGGCACAGCACGGATAGGCCGCCCGCCGAAAAGCATTGCTGATCGAAACTGATCTTTGCGTCGCCCGAAAAAATCGAATATCGGGTATCGTGGGAGAGCGACGATGAGCCTTGAGCATTTCGATGTGGTTGTGGTGGGTGCCGGCATTTCGGGCATCGGTGCGGGCTATCACCTTCAGACGATGAGCCCCGATCGCAGCTATGTGATCCTAGAGGGGCGCGCGGCGATGGGCGGCACCTGGGACCTGTTCCGTTATCCCGGGATCCGATCGGATTCGGACATGTACACGCTCGGCTATTCCTTCCGCCCCTGGACCGAGGCGAAGGCGATCGCCGACGGCCCGTCGATCCTCAAGTATGTCAACGACACCGCGCGTGACCATGGCATCGACAAGCACATCCGCTACGGTCACCACGTCAAGCGCGCCGCCTGGTCCACGCCCGACGCGCGCTGGACGGTCGAGGCAGACGGCCCCGATGGCCCGGTCGCCTTCACCTGCAATTTCCTCTTCATGTGCAGCGGCTATTATAATTACGCGCAAGGGCACACGCCGGACTTTCCCGGTGTCGAGACCTTCGCCGGCCGCATCGTCCATCCGCAATTTTGGCCCACCGATCTGGATTACAGCGGCAAGAAGGTCGTGGTCATCGGCAGCGGCGCGACTGCGGTGACGTTGGTGCCGGCGATGGCCGACACGGCCGAGCATGTGACGATGCTGCAGCGTTCACCCACCTATGTCGTGTCGCGCCCGGCCGAGGACGGTTTCGCCAATTGGTTGCGGCGCAAGCTGCCCGCGATGCTCGCTTATGACATCACCCGCTGGCGCAACGTGCTGTTCCAGATGTTCTTCTACAATCTCGCGCGCAAGCGGCCGGAAAAGACTAAGGAACGCCTGCTCGAGATGGTCCGCGCCGAGCTCGGGCCCGATTACGACGTCACGACGCATTTCACGCCGCGCTACAATCCCTGGGACCAGCGACTGTGCCTGGTGCCCGACGGCGACCTGTTCGAATCGCTCCGGAAGGGCGAGGCCTCGGTCGTCACCGACACGATTGAAAGCTTCACCCCGACGGGCATCAAGCTTCATTCCGGCGCCGAGCTTCCTGCCGACGTGATCGTCACTGCTACTGGGCTAGAATTGCAGCTGCTCAGCGATGTCGCGTTCAGCGTCGACGGGGCCCCGGTCGATCTGTCGAAGACCTTCAACTACAAGGGCATGATGTACAGCGACGTGCCCAACATGGCGTCGTCCTTCGGCTATACCAATGCGTCCTGGACGCTGAAGGCCGATCTCACCTGTGCCTATGTCTGCCGGTTGCTCAACACGATGAAGAAGCGTGGCCAGCGCCAGGCGACGCCGCGGATCGGCAACGACGTACTGACGCCCGAGCCGTTCCTGAGCTTTTCCTCGGGCTATGTGACGCGCGCGATGGAGAAATTCCCCAAGCAGGGCAGC
This sequence comes from Sphingomonas bacterium, assembly GCF_028293085.1. Classification (GTDB taxonomy): domain Bacteria; phylum Pseudomonadota; class Alphaproteobacteria; order Sphingomonadales; family Sphingomonadaceae; genus Sphingomonas. Next base: position 29,026 of record NZ_JAQGLC010000100.1, on the reverse strand, counting down.
AAGAAGCCCTGGAAGCTCTATCAGAACTACGCGAAAGACGTCGTCTCGCTGCGCTTCGGCTCGGTCGACGACGGGATGGAATTCTCCAATCCGGTGCCGGCGAAGCAGCCCGTGAAGCCAGCGCGCGAGCCCGTACCCGCCTAGGATCGGAACCCTTCAACACCAGCGTCGTTTCAGGCTGATCTCCAAAAAAAATCGGCCCGACCAATCGCGGGAGGTTGTCTTGTTCGTTCGAACGAATTAATGGCGCCGCGTGGTTCAGCAGCGCCTCCTCGACATCGCGATTCGCGAGTTCGGCCTGAAGGGCATCGAGGGCGCGAGCACGCGCGCGATCGCCGCGGCGGCGGAGACGGCGATGTCGTCGATCACCTATCATTATGGCGGCAAGGAAGGGCTGTATCTCGCGGCCGCCGATCACATCGCCAGGCAGATGGGCGAACAGATGGCGCCGGCGGTCGGGGCAGCCGAACTGCCCGATACGCCCGAAGGTGCGCGGATGGTGATCCACCGCATCCTCGATGTCTTCGCGGCGAAGATGGCGGGTGATGACACCGCGAACTGGTCGCTGTTCATCGTCCGCGAACAGATGAATCCGACCGAAGCGTTCGAACGGATCTATGGCGGGTTGATGGGCCAGATGATGGAGCGGCTCGTCGAGCTGGTTTGCATCGCCACAGGCCGACGCGACGCGAATACGGCGCGAGTCACGACGATCACGCTGATCGGCCAGGTCATCGTCATCCGGGCATCGCGCGCCTCCTGCCTCAAGCTCCTCCAGCGCGACACGATCGACGCCGACGCCACTGCTGCGCTGCAGGCGCGGATCTCCTCCAATACCGATGCCATTCTCGACAGGCTGATAGCCGAGCGACAGGACCTGCCATGAGCGCCGAGCAGAAGACCGAAGCCGAAGCGCCGAAAAACGGCGACGACGATACCGCGGAGAAGAAGCCGCCAGTGTTCAGGCGCCCGCTATTCTGGATCATCCTGGTCTGTGTGGTCGGCGCCGTGGTGATCGGCGGCACTTTCTACTGGCTCGACGCGCGGCAATATGAGTCGACCGACGACGCGTTCGTCGACGCGCATATCGTGCGTATCGCACCGATTGTCGCGGGCACGCTCAAGGAAGTGGCTGACGTCGACAATCGCCATGTCGAGGCTGGTCGCCTGCTCGCGGTGATCGGTGCCGAGGGGCCGGAAGCGCGCGTCGCCGAGGCTGATGCCAATGCCAAGCAGGCACTTGCCCAGTTCGAACAATCTCAGGCCCAGGTCTTGGCGGCACAAGCAAGCCGCGATCAGGCCGCCGCGCAGGCGCGCGCACCGATCGCCAATGCCACCAAGGCCGCGCAGGATCTCGCGCGCTATCAGGAGCTGCTGCGGATCGATCCGTCGGCGGTGGCCGGACAGCAGCTCGATGCGGCTCGCGCCCATGCGCGCGCGACCGCCGCCGAAGCGGCGGCCGCCGCGCGCCAGGTTTCGAGCGCCGACGCCAATGTCGCGGTTGCCCGCCGCCAGATCGGTGCCGCGCGCGCGCTGGTCGAGGCGCGCCAGGCGCAGATCTCGCAAGCCAGGGTCACACTCGGCGACAATCGGCTGGTCGCGCCGATCTCGGGCCAGGTGGTCAACCGCCAGGTCGATCTCGGCTCCTATGTCGCGCCCGGCACCCAGCTGATGGCGATCGTGCCCGATCATGTGTGGGTCACCGCCAATTTCAAGGAAACCCAGCTCAAGCTGATGAAGATCGGCCAGCCGGTGACGATCAGGGTCGATGCTTACCCCGACGTCCAGTTCAAGGGGCATGTGGACTCGATCCAGCGCGGCGCAGGCCAGGCCTTCGCGCTGCTGCCGCCGCAGAACGCGACCGGCAATTATGTGAAGGTCGTACAGCGCGTGCCGGTGCGGATCGAGTTCGACGCGAAGAACGGTCCCGATCCGCGCCACTATCCGCTTGGCCCGGGCATGTCGGTGGTCCCGACCGTCAAGGTCCGCTGAAATGGCCAGCGCCGCAGCCGCGGCGGGAGGCTGGGACTCGACCCGGTCGGCGGCGGGGCCGTACAGCCCGTGGCTGCTCGTCGGGATCATCAGCATCCCGACCTTCATGGAGGTGCTCGACACCTCGATCGCCAACGTCTCGCTCGATCATATCGCCGGCGGCCTCTCGATCTCGACCGACCAGGCGACCTGGGTGCTGACCAGCTATCTCGTCGCCAATGCGATCATCATCCCGATCAGTGGCTGGCTGTCCGATGCGATCGGGCGGAAGCGCTATTTCATGATCTCGATCGCGCTGTTCACCCTGTCGTCGCTGATGTGCGGCCTCGCGCCGAACCTGACGACATTGGTGATCGCGCGGGTGTTCCAGGGAATCGGGGGAGGGGGTCTCGCGCCCGTCGAGCAATCGATGCTGGCCGATACTTTTCCGCCCAAGCAACGCGGCATGGCATTCGCGGCGTTTGCGATCGTGGTGGTGGTGGGGCCCGTGCTCGGCCCGACGCTCGGCGGCTACATCACCGAGACGTGGAGTTGGCATTGGGTGTTCCTGATCAACGTGCCGATCGGGATCATCTCCTTCTTCTTGGCCAACACCTTCGTGCATGAATCCGAGACGATCAAAAAGGATCGTGCGAAGCTGCTCAAGCGCGGTTTGAGGATCGATTATGTCGGCGTGGCGCTGGTCGCGCTGGGTCTCGGTTTTCTCGAGATCACGCTCGATCGGGGCGAGCGCGAAGACTGGTTCTCGAGCGGCTTCATCGTCGCGTCGGCGGGCATCGCAATAGTCTCCTTGGTCAGCCTGATCGTGTGGGAGCTCAATCACGACGATCCCGTGCTCGACCTGAAGCTGCTCAAGAGCCGCAACTTCTCGCTGACGTTGCTGGTGATGGGCGTGACCGGCATGATCCTGTTCGGCACGACGCAGCTCATCCCGCAGATGCTCCAGCAGGTGCTCGGCTACAGCGCGTTCGATGCCGGCCTCGCGCTGACCGCGGGCGGGCTGGCAACATTGGTGATGGTCCCGTTCGCCGGGAGGCTGACCGGCATGGTCGACGTGCGGCTGTTGCTGTTCCCCGCGCTGATGGTTCAGGCATTCGCGCTGTGGAACATGTCGCATCTGACTGCGGACATCTCGTTCACCGACGCGGCGATCGCCCGGCTGTTCCAGGCGGCGGCCTTGCCCTTCCTGTTCGTGCCGATCAACGCGGTTGCCTATGTCGGCCTGCCGCAGAACAAGACGGCGCAGGCATCGAGCATGCTCAACGTCGCACGCAATCTCGGCGGCACGATCGGCATCTCGATGGCGCAGACTTTGTTGTCGTCGAACCGGCAGATTCACCAGTCGGTGCTGGTCGAGCAGCTCAATCCGCTCGATCCGCGCTACAATGACTGGCTGAGCAAGGCGCAGGGCGCTTTTACGGGTGTTGGGGACGCGGTCACGACACCGCTCGCCGTCCTGTACCAGCAGGTCCAGCGCCAGGCGACGATGCTCGCCTTTCTCGACGTCTACCGACAATTGATGATCGTGGTGCTCGTCGTCGCACCACTCGTTTTCCTGATGCGCGCCGGCAAGACCGGCAGTGGCGGAGGCATGGTACATTGACGTGGAAACTTAGAACGGGAGCGCTGAGCGCGGCGCTGCTGGCGGGTGCCTGCACCGTCGGGCCGAACTATCGTCCGCCCGAAATGACGGTGCCGCCAGCCTTTGGCGAACCCCAGGCCGGGGTGCCCGGCGCAAGCGTTGATCCCGCGCGCTGGTGGTCGGCGTTCGGCGATCCGCGGCTAGACGGGCTGGTCGAGCGCGCCCTGAAGGGCAATCCCGATATCGCCGTCGCCGCCTCGCGTGTACGCCAGGCGCGGCTGCAGGAGATTGCGGCCCGCGCGAACGGCAAGCCGACGGTCGACGCGACGGCGGATGCCAGCCATGTCGAATTCAGCAAGAATGCCGGCTTCTCGTCGCTTGCCCGGCTGTTCTCGGGCGACTCGGGCGGCTCCGGTGCGCCTGGCGGCATCGCGCTGCCGGGAAGCGGGATCACCACTTATGCGCTCGGCTTCGATGCGAGCTGGGAGATCGACCTGTTCGGCGGCGACCGGCGTGGCGTGGAAGCTGCGGTTGCGCGGACCGATGCGGCGGTGTGGACTCAGCGTGACGCGGCGGTGACGCTCGCGGCCGAGGTGGCGCAGGCCTATTTCGCGCTGCGGCTCGATCAGGACCAGATCGCGATCGTTGAAGAGGAACTGATCCGCCAGCACCGCGCGCTGGAGATCGCCGGCAATGTCGCGAAGGTCGGGCTGGTCCCCCAGGTCGACGTTACCCGCCAGCGTGGCTCGCTCACCAGCCTCGAGGCCCGGCTCGAACCGTTGCGCGCCGACGCACGGGTGCGGATCCACGCAATCGGCATCCTGGTCGGAGAGCCGCCCGAGACGCTCGACGCGGCGCTGTCCGCGCCCGGTGGGCCGCTGGCCGAGATACCGGCGGTGCCGGCGGGTCTTCCCTCCGATCTGCTGAGGCGCCGTCCTGATGTGCGCGCTGCGGAGCGGCAGCTGGCCGCATCCACCGCGGATATCGGGGTCGCCGTCGCCGACCTCTATCCGAAATTCTCGCTGACCGGCGCCGCGCAACTCCTGTCGACGGCGCTCGGCAATTTATTCTCTGGCGACAGCCTGCAACTGACCGCTTCGGGCGCGGCGCGTTTCCCGTTGCTTGATTGGGGCCGGCGCAAGGCAACGGTGAAGATCAGGCAGGAGCAGCGCGAAGAGGCCTATGCGCAATATCGCGCGACCGTGCTGCGTGCGCTCCGTGATGTCGAGGATCCGCTGGCCCGGCTTGACGCCGAACGACGGCGCAACGCCGCGCTCAGGCGCGCGGTGGCAGATGCCGAAGCGACGGCGCGCTCGGTCGAGGCGCAATACCGCACCGGCTTCGTCGCGCAGGATTCGCTGCTCAACGCCGAAACCCAGGTACTGAGCGCGCGCGAGCAGGTCGCGGGCAGCGATGCGCAGCTTCGGCAGGATACCGCCGCACTGTTCAAGGCGATCGGTGGCGGCTGGAGCGACGCGGACGCAACCGCCGGCTGACTGGTCCAAGGCTGCGCTGGCCGCCAGGCTCGCGCGATAGGCATCGGGATTCGAACCGCTGGCGCGGCGGCTCGCGGGCGACGTGATCCGTCGCGAGGGTCCGCGGCGGGACACGTCCTATGCCGCCGAGGCGGGGCCAGTTTCAGGGGGCAGGATTTTCGACGATCATCTGCGGGCGGGCATCTGCGGGCCTGGATCGATCGAGCAAGCCCGTCAGCCGGGCGCGTATTTTGAGGTCGTTCACTTGGAGCGCCGTGCGCTTTCGTGGCACCGCCGCCTGAGGCGCCGCTCGCCATTTTCGAAAAAAGAAACCGCCGGAATGGCGGTTATGTCAACGAGTTTGCAGGAATCCCGAATCGGGACAGGGGTGCAATCCAACCCCGGTAACCGGACAATATCTTCGCCGGTTCGCAATGAAACGCAGTCAGGCAGTATCGACCCGGTTCGCTGCTAAGCCCCTCTCAAATAGAGGATTTCAGCTGCTCGCCGGGTCGATCGACTGGATTACCAGGGACGAACGCCCTCGCCGTAAATCAGCGCAATGATGAACTTAAGCACTTGCTTTCTCCCTTGTGCACTCAGGCGAGCGCCCGATTTTATTAACGGAAAATTAGGGATAAAGCAATCGGATTCCCGTGGATTAGCCGGCCCGTTCCGGGACGTTTAAGAGTTCCTTCAGTGACCCCTGCTACCGGTTCCGGGAGATGGCGCGCGCATCAGAGAAACATCGTCCCGAGGGAGGACCCAGGCGACGGGGTGCGCGGCTGCTGGCGTCGACCACGCTGCGTGGGCCGCCGGCGGACGAAGATCGGCAGGACCAGGCGCCGCGTGCCGAGGTGCCGGCCGGTATCGGCGACTTCCAGAAACAGCTGATGTCGAGCACTCCCTTGTCCTTCGGTTCCGTCGACACCGTCTTGCTGCCATTGCCCAAGGCCTGGCAGTTCCTCTGCCTCGCCGAGATCGCGAATTTCGCGGCGCTCCGCCGTCATCTCGGCACGTCGCGCGCCGATCGGCTGCCGATCGACGTCAGCGACCGCATCAACGCCAGCCTGGCCGATGCGCGGATATCGGTGGTTGGCCGCACCACCGTCGAGATCGCGTTCGAAGGCGACTCGCTCACTGACCTGGCCGCCGCGCTTGGTTGCCTGACCGCCGATTTCGATCTGGTTCTCGACCTCGATGGCGAGCAGCACCGGCTCGAGATGCATTTCGGCGCCGCCGCGGCGCCGGTCGGCAACGCAGAGGACGTCCGGCTCGCCGAGGAGGCCGAAAGCGCGCTGGAGCAGGCGCGGACCGAAGCGCACGCCGTCATTCGCGATCTGTCGGCGGGCACCCCTGCCTTCGACCGGCTGACCCTCACCCGCGAACTGCCCGGCGCGATCAAGAACGGGGAGATGTTCCTTCAGTATCAGCCCAAGGTCCATGTCCGCCGCCAGGAGATCGCCAGCGCCGAGGCGCTGGTGCGCTGGCAGCATCCAACCCGTGGCCTGATCCTGCCCGGCGATTTCATCACGGTTGCCGAAGAGGCGCGCGAGATTTCCGCGCTGACGCTCTGGACGCTCGATCAGGTGATCTCCGATCAGCGACTGCTTGCTGCCGACGGTCACGATCTCGCCATCTTCATCAATATTTCCGGTCAGTTGCTGGCCGATGTTCGCTTCGTGAAGCAGGCCTGCGCCAAGGTCAGCGAAAGCGGGGCGAAGATCGGCTTCGAGATCACCGAGACCTCGGTGATCCGCGATCCGCAAAGCGCTATCTTCAACCTGCAGGCTTTTGCCGATGTCGGCATCACGATCGCGATCGACGATTATGGTGCCGGACTGTCATCGCTGGCCTATCTGAAGCAGCTCCCGGCAAAGGAGCTCAAGATCGACAAGATGTTCGTGCTGCAGCTTACCAGCAGCAATCGGGACCCGCTGATCGTCCGGTCCACCATCGATCTCGCGCATGCGCTCGAGATGGAGGTAACCGCCGAGGGCGTCGAGACGCAGGCGGCGATGGCGCTGCTGAGCGTCATGGGATGCGATATGGTGCAGGGCTATCTGATCAGCCGGCCCGTCTCGATCGACGCGTTCCGCCAGTTCCTGCGCGACGACAAGGCGCGCACGCCCGAGGAGCCGGGCCATGCGATGTTCCGCCGCCCGGCGAGCTTCTGGAAAAGCGCCTGACCGTGCAGCGCACCGATCGCTGCTCCTTAGCGCGTATTTAAGATGTTTTCGACACAGTCGCCCGCAATGACGGGCCCTAAACTTCGCGCGGTCTTCGCGGCCATGCTGATCGCGCTGGCGATGCTCACCGGCGCGATGGCGCCGGCCCGCGCGCAAAATGTGGATCCGGGCACCCGCTTCGACCTGATGGTCGCGGACGCGAAGGCCACGATGCTGATCGATCCCGCCAAGACGATCTCGAAGGCCAAGGCGGCCGAAGCGGCTGCGCAGGGGCTCGAGGGCCGCCAGCGCACCATCGGTGTCGCGACCGCCAAATGGTTGCAGGGCGAGGCCTATCTGCGGCTCAACAACGTGAACGACGCCCGGCTGCCGATCGACCAGGCGTTGCAGGCGGTGGTGTCGACGGGCGGTCCGCCGACCAAGCTCAAAGGCGATATTCTGGTGTCGCGCGGCGGGCTGCACACCATGACGGCCGACGTCGCGGCGGCACTGAGCGACTACCAGCAAGCGCATAATATCTTTCGCGATATCGGCGCCACACGCAGCCGCGCCGTCGCGTTGCAGAGCATCGCCTTGCTCTATCAGGAAGCAAATCTCTACGAGAACGCGCTCGCCTATTTCAAACAGGCCGGCGAGGTCTATCAGGGCGATCCATCGCTCGCCTTCAGCAACGCCGCCAATCGCGGCGTCTGCCTGAAGGAACTCGGCCGTTACGCGGAAGCGGAGAAGGAGTTCCGTGAGGCGCTCGGCCTGGCGCGATCGATGCACAGCCAGGGAATGGAGGTCCTCGTGTTGCGCAATATCGCGCGGACCGATCTGGCGATGGGAAAGCTCGATGCGGCCGATCGGGAAATCGCCGAGGGATCCAGGATATCGGCGCTCGCGGGACCGTCGGCGGTGGCGGAGCAGGATTGGAGCGTCGCCGCCCAGGCCGCCCTGCAGCACGGCCAATATGTTCGGGCGGAAGCGCTGATCGACCGCAGCTTTCGGGGAGTCGACCTGACTCAGACGACCTTGTCGTTCCGCGAAGCGCACAGGACCGCTTATGACCTGTTCAAGAAGATCGGCGACGAGAAACAGGCGTTGCAGCATTTCGAGGCGCTGAAGCGGCTGGACGACAAGACCTCCAAGCTGGCGGCCTCGATCAATACCGCGACCGCCGCCGCGCGCTTCGACTCCGTCAACCAGAAGGCGCAGATCGAAAAGCTCCGGGCGGACGAGTTGCAGCGCAATATCGATTTCCAGAAGGCGCGTGCCCGGACGCAGCAGCTGATCTTCCTCGGCCTCGGTGTCGCCTCGGCGATCATCGTCTCGATGCTCGCCTTCGGCCTGGTCACGATCCGTCGCAGCCGCAATGAGGTGCGCGCCGCGAACATCGATCTCGCCGCGACCAACAGTGCGCTGGGCAAGGCGCTGGCGGCAAAGACCGAATTCCTCGCCACCACCAGCCACGAGATTCGCACGCCGCTGAACGGCATCCTCGGTATGACCCAGGTGATGCTCGCGGACCGGAAGATGGACGCGGCGACGCGCGACCGGATCGAGGTGGTGCACGGCGCCGGTGTCAGCATGCGGGCGCTGGTCGACGACATTCTCGACGTCGCCAAGATGGAAACCGGCAACATGACGATCGAGCATGTGCCGTTCGACGTGAAAGCAACGCTGCACGAGGTCTCACGCATGTGGGAGGAACAGGCGCGCGCGCGGGGGATCGGGTTCACGCTCGATCTGGCCGATTGCCCGGACCGGATCGAGGGCGACGCCGCCCGGTTGCGCCAGGTCACCTTCAATCTGCTGTCCAACGCGCTGAAATTCACCGAAAACGGATCAATCTCCATTCGCGCCGCGGCGGTGGAGGATGCGTCGTCTCCCAGGCTGAAGATCGAGGTCGCCGACACCGGCATCGGGATTCCCGCCGACAAGCACGAGATCATCTTCGAATCCTTCCGTCAGGTCGACGCCGGCACCACGCGCAAGTTCGGCGGTACTGGCCTTGGCCTCGCCATCTGCCGCAATCTCGCCCGCGCGATGGACGGCGACGTGACCGTGCGCAGTGGGGCGGGGCAGGGATCGGTCTTCACGCTGGACTTGCCGCTCGTCCGGGCCGCCGAGATGGAAACCACGGGAGTAGAGGAATCGATGCCCAGTGCGTTGTTGATCCTCGACCGCAATCCCATCACGCGCAGCATGTTGCGTGCCGTGCTCGAGACGCGGGCGGGGACCGTGGTGTTCGGGGGGTCGGTCGAAGAGGCGGTCGGCCTGCTCGGTGCCGGCGGCGTTTCGAAGATCCTGATCGACGATGCGACCGTCAAGGCGAGCGAGGACGTATCCGGTGCGCTCGCCGCCCTCGCCACCGCGGCCAGGGAGGCGGAAAGCGCGTCGATCCTGCTCTGGCCGTCACCGAGCGACGAAGACCGTGCCCGGTTCCTTGCCGCAGGAATAGACAAGGTCATCGCCAAGCCGATCGCCGGCGCCGCGCTAGTCGAAGCGCTGTACCCGTTGGACAAAAACGACATGGACAACGCGAGCCATCTTGTAACGCGCGCGGCATGATCCGATAGAGACATCCGATATGGTTCCATTTCACCAAAAAGCGGCTAGCGCCCCGGCATTCAGGCCATGAACGTCCTCTTTATCGAGGATGATCCGATGAATCGGCGTGTTGTGAAGGACATGCTCGATGTCGCAGGCGCGAGCATGGTCGGCGCCGAAAGCGGCGAGATCGGCCTGCAATGCGTCGAGGAGCAGGATTTCGACATGATCCTGGTGGATCTCCGCATGCCCGGCATGGACGGGCTCGAGGCGATCCGGCGCATTCGCGCGCGCGGCGATGCCAAGGCGGAGCTGCCGATCATCGTGGTGACAGCCGATACCGCGATCGACCTGCGCGAACGTTGCCTGGCTGAGGGTGCCGACGAAGTGTTGTTCAAGCCCGTGGCGATGGATTCGCTGTTCGACGCGATTGGCCGGATGCTCGCCCGGGGCGCTGACGACGGCATGATCGGCTAACGCGGGCGCCTCAGCGCGTCCGCCAGCGATGCCGTGCCGCTGCCCCGCCGCGCAGGTTGCGGCTGGGACGGGGCAGGAGCCCAGCCGGTCAGGAAGACGATCTCGAACTGCTCCGGCGTACGCCCGTCAGCATCGGCGCGCGCGGCAAAGGCTTCGGCGGCGCGGGCCAGCGTATCACGGCGAAGTGCGGTTCGGCCGACGAGCAGGTTGGTCGCCGCCATGCCGCGCAAATCCCCGATCAGCCTCCCGAAATCGCCATAGCGCACCGTCAGCGATTCCAGATCGGCAACCGGGAGTGCGAAACCGGCGCGGACGAGCAGGTCTCCGGCGGATCGTACGTCGATCTGGGGATGAATTCGCGCGGCGGGCCGGTCGCGTTCGGCGTCGCGCAGCACTGCCCTCAGCGTCGACAGGCTGCCCGCGCCGGTGAATGCCGCCAGGAACAGGCCGTCGGGCCGCAACGCGCGTCTGATCAGCGTCAGCGCGCCCGGCAGGTCGTTGACGCTGTCGAGCACGCCCGCCGAGACGACCAGGTCGAACGACGCGTCGGCGAAGGGCAGGCGGTCCTCGTCGGCCTGTACCCCGCCGACCGATGCGGCGAAAGATAAACCGGCATCGCAGCGGACGATCCGCGCGCCCGGTGGGGGCCGGAATGCGCCGTCGAAGCTGCCGAGATCGAGCACATCCGCGAAATTTCGCGTGACCGCGCCCAGCCGCTCTTCAATGCCCTCCAGCATAGCCGCGCGCAGGAAGTCATGGCCGGCGAAACCGGGCACGGCGCGGTCGCGGCGCAGGCGGCGGGCCGTGCGATCGAAGATGTCGGGGACGCTCACCGCCGGGCTTGTGCCGCCGGATGAGCGGCGCGACAAGGGCGCGTGACGCCGTTGCTGGCACCTTTGCGTTTCGCCGCCGATTTCGCCCTCCCGCCGCGCTGTCCGGGCTGCGGCGCGGTGACGGGAGAAGATCACCGGTTCTGCGCGACGTGCTGGGGAGAATTGCGCTTCCTCGCGCCACCCTGGTGCGCCGCCTGCCATGCGCCCTTTGCCTTTGATCGGGGACCTGGCGCCTTGTGCGGGGCGTGCCATCAAACATTGCCGCGCCATGCCGGCGTCCGCGCGGCGGTGGCCTATGGCGACATCGCGCGCACCGTCGCCCTTCGCCTCAAATATGGCGGACGCACCGCCTTTGCCGAGACGGTGGCGCGGCAGATGGCGCGGCTGATGCCCGAGGGTGCGGATCTGCTGATCCCGGTCCCGCTGCATCGCTGGAGAATCTGGTCGCGGGGATTCAACCAGGCCGCGCTCATCGCCCGGGCGCTGACCCGTGTCACCCGAGTCCCGAACGACCCCATGCTGCTCCAGCGCGTGCGCGCGACGCCGGTGCTGCGCGGCATGGGCGCGCGGGGCAGGGCCAAGGCGGTCGCGGGCGCCTTTCGCGTCCAATCGAGCGGCCGGGACAGGCTGCGCGGGAAGGCGGTGGTGCTGATCGACGATGTCCATACCAGCGGCGCGACCAGCGACGCCTGTACGCGGGCGCTGCTCCAGGCCGGTGCGGCCAGCGTCACTATCCTGTGCTGGGCGCGCGTACTCGATCCGGCCGCGGACGATTGACAAGCGCGGGGCCCGCCCACATTTCTGGAGCATGGCCAAGATCGAGATCTACACCAAAGCCTTTTGCCCCTATTGCACCCGCGCGATGCGGCTGCTCGACAGCAAGGGCGTCGCAGTCGAGGAATTCGACATCACGATGGGTGGCCCGAAGCGGGCGGAGATGCTCCAGCGCGCGAGCGGACGCAGCACCGTGCCGCAGATCTTCATCGACGGGAGGCATATCGGCGGATCGGATGATCTTGCCGCGCTCGACCGCGAGGGCCAGCTCGACGCGCTGCTGGCGGCATGAGGATCGCGCTGCTCCAGATGACGACGGGGATCGACCCGGCCGTCAACGCTCATACCCTGACCGATGCGATCGCCGAGGCGGCGACAGGCGGTGCGGCGATGCTGTTCACGCCGGAGATGTCGGGCCTGCTCGACAGCAACCGCGCGCGGGCGGCGGTGTCGCTCCATCCCGAGGGGGATGATCCCGTGCTGGCGTCGGTACGCAAGGCGGCCGCCGAGCAGCGCATCTGGGTCCATATCGGCTCGCTGGCGGTACGCGGCGAGGACGGCAAACTCGCCAATCGCGGCTTCGTGATCGATCCGGAGGGCAATATCCGGGCGCGCTACGACAAGCTGCATCTGTTCGACGTCGATCTGCCGACCGGTGAAAGCTGGCGGGAGTCCGCTTCCTACACGCCTGGCAGCGGCGCCGTGGTGGTGCCCACACCGGCCGGGAAGCTCGGCCTGGCGATCTGCTACGATATGCGTTTCCCCGACCTCTTCCGGGCGCTGAGTGACGCCGGAGCGACGATCCTGGCAGTGCCGGCGGCGTTCACCCGCCCGACGGGTGCGGCGCACTGGCACATCCTGCTGCGCGCACGCGCGATCGAGGCCGCGGCGTTCGTGGTGGCGGCGGCCCAGACCGGCGTGCACGAGGACGGTCGCGCCACCTATGGCCATTCGCTGGTGATCGATCCCTGGGGCGAGGTGCTGCTCGACATGGGCGAGGACGCCGGCGTCGGCTTCGCCGAGATCGATCCCGCGCGGACGGAGGATGTGCGAGCGCGCATCCCGGTACTGTCTCATCGCCGGCCGATCCCGGTGGTGGAGACCGCGCCGTGATCGTGTTCGATCTGAGGTGTGCGAGCGATCACGTGTTCGAGGCATGGTTCGGATCGAGCGGCGCGTTCGAAGAGCAGCGTGCGCGGGGGTTGCTGATCTGCCCGATTTGCGGCGATGCCGATATCGGCAAGGCGGCGATGGCGCCGAACATCCCCGCCAAGGGCAACCGGCAGAGCCAGAGCGCGCCACCCGCCGAGGCACCGACTCCTGCCGCGATGAAGGCGGCGATGCGAGCGCTTGCCGCTGCGCAGACCAAGGCGCTCGAGAAATCGGAGTGGGTGGGGCGGGCCTTTGCCGATCGTGCTCGCGCAATGCATGTCGGGGATGCCGATGCGGCGCCGATCCATGGCGAGGCGACGGCGGGAGAGGCAAAGGCTTTGGCGGAGGAGGGGGTGGCGATCGCGGCGCTGCCATTTCCGGTGGTGCCGCCCGAGGCGATCAACTGAGCTGGTGTCTGCGTCGTCCGTGGTGATTCACCGGCGTCGGGTCGTCTGCTTGATCCGCGCCCTGGTTCAGCGGGATAGCCGGAAAACGGCCAGAGCCGATCGTCCTGGACCAAAAAACCGAGAAAAAGCGGGGCGGGGCCTGCATAAAGCTCCATCTGTCCCACGCTGCCATCATTCGCTGCGACGTTGAATCAAGGCATCACGCCCGCCGCTGAATCCGGGTCTGTCCTGGCGGACCGCTCTTCGCTTGTTGGTGATTGACCGGTGAGCCGCAGAAACCTAGGGATTCCGGCGTTGCCCCCGTAGCTCAGCAGGATAGAGCGACGGTTTCCTAAACCGCAGGCCGGTGGTTCGAGTCCACTCGGGGGCACCAGCACCGCTTGCGCGGGTGGTGCCCACCGGAATGGTATATCGCTTACGCCTTGACGTGCTGTGCGATGTACTTGTTCATTTCGAACATGGTGCAGGATTTGCGGCCGAACACCTTCTCGAGCTTCGCATCGGCGAGGATCTCGCGCTTGTTCGCGGGGTTCTGCAGATTGTTCGCCTTGATGTAGTCCCACACCTTGCTGATCACCTGGCTGCGCGGCAGCTTGTCGTTGCCGACGATCGCGCCCAGTTCGGGGGAGGGCTGCACCGGCGCGTGGATGCCGCCGGTCTTGGTTGGTGCAGTCGCCATAAATTGTCCTTCCTGATGTGTCGTTCATGTCGACATCGGTTTCACGCCTGTTTCAGCGTGTGACGCTTGTGCGCCGCCTTTTGGAGATTGTCACCTGTTACGATGGTTTAAGACCCCTTCCGAGCGACTTTGAATCAGCTTTTGGCACGGTTGGTCGCATTGCGGGGCGTCCGGCACGAAAAAGCCCCCTCTCCCGGGTGGGAGAGGGGGCTGGACCTTCAACCAAGCGGTTGGAGGTCAGAAGCTCTTGCGGAAGGTCACGCCATAGGTCCGCGGCTGGTTGGGATAGCCGCTATAGCTGCCGTCCTGCGCCACGGTCGGGAAGGTCGCGAGCAGATAATTGTCGTTGGTCAGGTTGCGCACCCAGGCCATGACCTCGAGCTGGTCGTTCGTGTCCTCGATCGTGAAGCTGGCATTGACCGTGTTCTGGCCGAAGGTCGAGAGGTTCGGCGGCGTGGTCTCGGTCAGCTGAGTCTTGCTGGTATAATCATATTCGCCGCGCAGCGCCGCGCCCCAGCCATTCTCGAAAACATGGCTGAGCGTTGCCGAGGCCGAACCGCTCCACTCAGGGATGCCCGCCGGCTTCTGACCGGACAGGTCGCGGAAGTTGGGGCGGAGGCCGGTGGTCGGATTCAGCGGGCAGCGCACGGTATCATAGTTTACGCAGGCGGCACCGGTGAAGGAGTCGTATTTCGGATCGAGATAGGTCACGGCGCCGGTCAGCGAGAACCACGGCGCCGGACGGTAGGCCGCATCGACCTCGAAGCCGCGGACCGATTCCTTGCCGGCATTGACCAGGTTGAAGCCGAGGCCGGTAAAGGCGTTCGACTGGAAGCCCTTGATCTCCTGCTTGAACACCGCGAGGTTGAAGAAGCCGCCACGGAACTTGGCCTTCAGGCCGGCCTCGTAGACGGTGACCTCTTCGGGAGCGGCCGAGCGGCCGACGCCGTTCGTGGGCGGACGGCTGTCCGAGGACAGGTTGAACGCCCCGGCCTTCCAGCCGGTCGAATAGCTCGCATAGACGTTCACGAAGTCGAGATCATAGGCGACGCGGCCCGTATAGGTGACCTTGTCGCCCTTCAGGATGCCGGATTCGCTGGCGTTCGGGAAGTTGACTGGCCCGTGGACCGGCGAGTTGCCGTAGAAGAACTGCAACGCACCCAGCGCGCCGAACAGATTGGTCGGGATACGTGCGGCGGCCGGCACGCAGGTGGTGTTGCCGGGAGGGCAAGCCACGAGATACAGCGGCAGGAAGCCGAGCTCAGGCACGTTCTGCAGGTTGAGCGACGAGAAGGGATCCTGCAGCACGACGAAGGACTGCGCCGCCTTGCGATCGTTCAGGTAAGCGAGGCCGCCCGTGATCGTGAGTCGGTCGGTGATCTTGTAATCGGCCTGCCCGAACAGCGAGTAGGACGTCTGCTTCATCTTGTAGAAGTCGGAGATGCCCTGACCAGGCTGGAAATAGGTGAGGCCGGGCCGGATCGCCGGATTGACGAGCGACTGGAGCGTCTCGAGCTTGAGGATGTTGCCCCCCGAGAGTGCATCGACATAGGCCCGGGTGTTCTTGCCGTACCGGATATCTCGACCGGTATCGAGCTTCTCGTCCTGATAGAAGCCGCCGATCAGCCAGCTGAACGGCCCGTCGCCAGTCGAGGCGAGGCGGAGTTCCTGGGTGAAGGTCTTGATGTCGTTCGCGCTGGTCAGGTTGGAGATGTCGGCGCCGGTGAAATCCACGTCAAGCGTCGTCTGGTTGGTCTGCTCGCGATAGGCGGTGATCGAGGTCAGCTTGGCGAAGCCGCCGAGATTCCAATCAATCTGGCCCGACAGGCCCTTGCCGACGAGGCGGTTGTGCGGATCGGTGTTGTAGACGAGATTGCGATCGAAGGTTTTGGTGGTATCGTTGATCTGGAAGCCGAGCTGCCCGATTGCGAGCGTCGCCGGGCCGTTGAAGATCGTCTCGGCGCCGCAGCACACTTCGTTGATCTTGTTATAGTCGCCGATGATCCGGACCGAGAAATCGGCGGACGGCTCAAACAGAAGGTCCGCACGGACGGACCAGCGGTTGCGCTCGTTGACGTCGCGCTTGCTCGTGATGTTCTTGAAATAGCCATCGCGCTGATTGACGCTGCCCGACAGGCGGAAAGCGAGCGTGTCGCTGATCGGGCCGGTGATCGTCGCCTTGGGGTTGATCAGGCCGTAATTGCCGATGCTGGTCTCCGCCTTGCCGCCCCAATCGAAGGACGGGCGCTTGGTGACGATGCTGATCGCACCCGCCGACACGTTCTTGCCGAGCAGGGTCGACTGGGGCCCGCGCAGCACTTCGATGCGCTCGATCTCGGGAAGATCGTCGAGGGCCGAGGCGGAGCGTGAGCGGTAGACGCCGTCGATGAACACGCCGACCGAGCTTTCGATGCCGTCATTGCCGTTGCCGTTGCCAAAGCCGCGGATGGTGAAGTTGGTCTGGCCGGCGCTCTGGAACTGGGTGACCTTGAGCGAGGGAACCACCGACTGGAGATCGATCAGGTCGACGATGCGCGCCTTCTCGATCGTCTCGGCGCCGGTGACCGCCACCGAGATCGGCACATCCTGCAGCGTCTGTTCGCGCTTGGCGGCGGTGACGATGATGTCGTCGCTGTCGTCGGGAACCGCCTGGTCCTGGGCGGGGGCTGGGGTGGCCGGGTTTGTCTGTGCCAGCGTCGGCGTAGCGTAGAGCAGCACGATCGCCGATGCGGCGAGCAATTCGAACTTCTTCATGGTGACATCCCCTCTTGGCCAGCCCGTCAGTCTTTTTGCCGACTGGGCTCGGTTAGTAATTACGGTATGCGAATTTAGCGTCTCCACGAATCACCCGTCAATGGCACAATCGAAGGAAAACCGTGGGGTTGCGCAGTTGTTGCCCAAATGAGACAGTTTCGGAATCGAACTCAATCCGATCAAACTGCGCTTGCCGTAACGTCATGTTCGAATAAGGCCCTGAGAAATGAGTATGGAACACAAGCCCGGCGGGCCAGAAAATGGCGATCTCGTCGCTGAAATGCCCAAGATTTCGGTCCCCGAAGACGTCGCCGAGGCAGTAAGGACGCTGATCAGATGGTCCGGCGACGATCCGACGCGTGAAGGATTGCTCGATACGCCGCAGCGCGTGGCGCGTGCGTGGAAGGAATATTGTTCCGGGTATGGCGACGATCCGGCGCATCATCTGTCGCGCGTCTTCGAGGAAGTCGGCGGCTATGACGAGATCGTCCTGTTGAAGGACATTCCGTTCCAGTCGCATTGCGAGCATCACATGGCGCCGATCATCGGCAAGGCGCACATCGCCTATCTGCCGGGCAATTATGTGGTCGGCATCTCCAAGCTGGCGCGCGTGCTCCACGCCTTTGCCAGGCGGCTGCAGGTGCAGGAGCGGCTGACCGCCGAGGTGGCCGATTGCATCTGGACCAACCTCAAGCCGGTCGGCGTGGCGGTGGTGATCGAGGCGAGCCATGCCTGCATGACCGCGCGCGGCGTGCGCACCCCGGGCGTCGCGATGGTGACGAGCCGGATGATGGGCGTGTTCCGCGACGACGACCGCAGCCGCAAGGAAGTGCTCGCGCTGATGGGCTATTGAGGCGTGAGCGACCCGGTACGGACGGTGCTGGTGACGGGCGCGGCGCGGCGGATCGGCGCGGCGATCGCGCGGCATCTCGGCGAACGTGGCTGGCGGGTCGCGGTGCACCACCATCATTCGCCCGAGGATGCCGAGGCGCTGGCGGCCGAGCTGCCCGGCGCCTGCGTGCTGACGGGCGATCTCGCGCTGGCGGAGACCGCGGCGCAGCTGGTCGAGGAAGCGCGGGCCGCGTTCGGATGCCCGCTGGTCGCCCTGGTCAACAATGCCTCGCTGTTCGCTTATGACCGGCCGCCGCTCGCCGACCCGGCGACGCTGCGCGAGCATCTGGCGGTCAATCTCGATGCCGGCGTGCTGCTCGCCTCGGCGCTCGCCGCACAGGACGACCTGGCGGCGGGGGCGGTGGTCAACATCCTCGACCAGAAGGTGGCCAATCTGAACCCGGACTTCTTCTCGTACAGCTGCGGCAAGGTGGCGCTGGGCGGGGCGACGGCGATGCTCGCCCAGGCGCTCGGGCCGCGCATCCGCGTGAATGCCGTGTCGCCCGGGCTCTCGCTGCCGAGTCTCGACCAGAGCGAGGCGGAGTTCCGCGCCGTCGCGAGCGAGAATCTGCTGCGCCGGCCGGTCGAGGTGGCGAGAATCGCCGAGGCGGTCGATTTCCTGCTGACGGCGCGGGGCATCCGCGGGCAGAACGTGTTCGTGGACAATGGCCAGCATTTCCTGCCGCGCGACAGCGACGTGATGTTCGAGACGCGCAAGGCGAGCGGGCAGGCGCGTGGCTGAGGGCGTGCGCTTCACGACGATCCTGGAAGGGTTAGAGCTGGTCATGGGCCTGGGCATTCATGCCGAGGAGCTGGCCGGGCCGCAGCGCGTGATCGTCGGCGTGCGGATGGAGGTCGACTATGCCGCGCCGCCGTCCGACGACCGGATCGAGGAGGTGCTCGATTACGACTTCCTGCGCGAGGGCATCCGGGCGCTGGCGTCCGGGCGGCATTTCCATCTGCAGGAGACATTGTGCGAGGCGATCGCGGCCTTGTGCCTTGCCGATGCGCGCGTCGCGCGGGTGACGGTGCGATCGATGAAGCCCGATATCTATCCGGATGCGGCGGTCGGGTGCGAAATCATGCGGGGCAGGGGCCTGGCCGCACAGTAATCGCGACGAACTCGCGTTGGAGAGAATGGCGACCTGCGCGATTCCGCCAACTATTCGCCGATTTATGCGACCCACTTGCGAAGGAGGCGGATTCGGGCGTTTCCTGGCGCCTGTACGGGTTTTATTGAGCGACGGCATGTGCGGGTGGCTCCAATAGGTGGGAAACCCGGCATCCGTCGCGATACGGGACTGGCCCTGTTCGCCACGAGTTTTCGAATATTTTTGCGAGGGGTATCGGATTTTCATGGGGCGTTACTTGAGGCTGTGAATCTGTTCATGGCGCGCGGCTCCGGATCGGGCTCGTGGATGGAATCCGGGGAGATTTCAGCAGGGAAAAGGGAAAGGTTGAATCAGCGAGCCTTCCCGATCGGTGGAAATGACATTGCGCCCGGGCTGCCCTATCTCGCGGCGATGCCTGCTCCCTCGATCCTGTTCGTCTGTCTCGGCAATATCTGCCGGTCTCCGCTTGCCGAGGCGGCGTTGCGGGCCGAGGCGGCGCGGGCCGGGCTCGCGGTGACGGTGGATTCGGCGGGGACCGGCGACTGGCATGTCGGGAACCAGCCCGACCGGCGCGCGCAGGCGACGGCACTGCGCCACGGCCATGACATATCCGGCTATCGCGGGCGGCAGGTGGGCCCCGAGGATTTCCGGCGCTTCGACCGGATCTATGCGCTCGACCGCGACAATCTCGCCAATCTGCGGAAAATGGCGCCGGCCGATGCGACGGCGGAGGTCGGTTTGTTGCTTGACCTGGTGCCCGGGCGCGAGGGGCAGGGGGTGCGCGATCCCTATTATGGCGATGAGGACGGGTTCGAGCTGACTTGGGCGGAGGTGAGCGCCGCGGCGCGCGCGATCGTCGCGGGCCTGGGGTGAAGATCTTCTTTGACGGTGGGTGCCGTCCCAATCCGGGCGCGATGGAGATTGCGGTGGTGGTGCGCGGGCAGGCGCATGTGCTGCGCGACCTGGGGCGTGGGACGAGCATGGATGCGGAGTGGCTGGCCTTGATCCATGCGCTGCGGATGGCGCAATCGCTGGGGGAGGCGGACTTCGTGCTGGTGGGCGATGCTGCCGCCGTGATCGGGCAGGCGAACGGGACGGTGAAATGTCGCGGGGTTGGCGTGCGGCATCTGGAGGCTTTTCGCGCGCTCGCCGGTGCTGCCGGGCCGCCGCGGGTCCGGCACATCAAGCGTTCGCAAAATCTCGCCGGGATCGCGCTGGCGAGGCTGCAAGATCGGTGACGCGCATGGTCGGCACCCGGCCCGCCTTCTGACCGGTTGACGGTTCGGTCCTCGCCTTTTCCGGGATGAGGCGCCGGGAGGCCGATATTGCCATTCAGCTGCCAGGCGCGGAAACTGGCCTGGATGCATGAGCTCCATCACGAGTCGGGGGCTGTTATGGCGGACGAGCTCTGGGGAACCTTTGCGGTCGACGATCACCTGCGCGCGCGGGCCTATGTCGCCGAAGTCCTGTTGTTCGACCGGCTGGTGATACCGGAGCCCCATCCCGACGATCAGCAGCAATATCAGGAATGGCAGGACGCGGGCTGGCGGCCCGATCAGCTGAAGACCGTGATCGACCGGCTGGGCGACCGAGCCATCCCCGTGACATGGGACGCGAGCCTCAGGACTGCATGGAAGGGGGAATTCGCCAAGCTGTCGCCCGCGGCCCGCGCGGACAAGCGGATGGGGATGGCCGAGGGAAGTACGTTCGATTTCAACAGCATCAGGCGGTATCGTGATACGCCGGCGAAGCAATTGACGCGCACGGTCCTGGTGAGCCAGATTCGGAACGCGCCCTATGATTGGGTCGAGAGCAGCGCCGACGAGAAGCTGGTCGCGCGGGTCAGGAAGCTCGACCTCGATCCGGCGGGAACGATCGAGGCGGTTGCCGGCTATGCATCCTATCCAATTTTCTCGGCGGAACTCGGGCACCACGCCCCCCAGGAAGCGACCGCGGCCGCGCCCGACGCGCTCCTGTTCGGTTGGGATTTCATCGTCCCCGAGGACAGCCAGGCGAGTAACGAAAAGCTGCTCGACCTTGCGATCGGCATCAGCGGGCATGACGAATTCAGGCAGAGCCGCCGGGAATTCCACGAATGTCGGCACAAGCTGATCGCCAACGGCGCCAGTGCCGGCCAGGCGCGTGCCGAAATGGATCGCTGTCTCGCGATCCTCAACAAGGTCACCGGCAAGGCCGTGAAGAACAAGCGATGGCAGCGCGCGTTGCAGCTGGCGACCGTCGCCGCGCCCCTGCTCGACTTTCCCGTACCCGGCCTCGGCATGGCGACCGGCGTCGCGCTCGGAGTCACCTCGATCTGGGGCGAAAAGCTGCTCCCCGTTCCCCAGGCCGGGCCGCGCGAAAAGTTCGCGGCGATCGTGCACGACAGCCGCAAGGCGTTCGGGTGGACCAAGGGGTAGGCCGTCGGGGCGGGGCCGCGGTGCCGGCATCGAAGTGGTCAGGGCAGCTCTAATCGGCTCCGGCGCGCGCGATCCTGTTGGCGTCGATCGACGGTCTGTCTCCCGGGCCGGGTGACGCCGCCTTTTGCGCGCTGGCTGTCGTAGCCGCCGCGGCAGCCGGCGCCGTGAAGAACACCGACTGGATCGAGCGCGTCTCGGGTAGCACATAGACGATCCCGGCCGACGCCTTGAACGTCGGGCGCACGACCGTGTTGAAGAAGGCGGCGGGGACGTTGATGCAGCCATAGGAGATCCGGTTGTCGGACGGCGATGGCGTGGCCAGCCGCGCGAGGCGGTGTTCCGCGGGCTTAGTGGTGATCACGGCGTGGAGCGAGATCGCCGCGCCATAATCCACCCACAGGACCTCGCCGCCGCCGAGATTGTCGCCCAGCCCGGCGACGAAGCGGCCGGCCGGGGTGATGCGTTCCGCCGGCGTGATCGTCGCGAGCTTGCGATCGCCGATGCCGGGGGGCGAATCGTCACCGCGCGCGAGGCCGAGCAGCGCGGGCGCGGCGCCGAGGAGCTTGCCGCGGGCGTCGATGACGAACACCTCGCCGCCCGCCTTGTCGACGATCACGAAGGGCAGGCCCTGATTGTCGCCCTGATCGATCACCCAGGCCGCGACCTGGCGGGCATCGCTTGACGCAGCCTGGGTGGCGAAGGTCGCCGCATCCGGTGGCGCGACCGGGGCGTCCGCCGCGGAGGCGGGTGGCGCCAGGGCGAGCCAGGCGGCGCACAGGAGGCCCGCACCATGGCGGCCCGGCGCCGGGCGCGCCGGCTCTGGCCGGGCCGAACGGCGCATGCTCAGTTACGGTCCTGCTTGGGCCGATAGACCGGCGTCACGATGACGGGCCGTGCGACGGGGGCGACCACCACCGGCGCTTCGGGGATCACGACCGGCCGGAGGCTGGCGAGCTGATAGGTCGGGAGGTGCAGGCCGCCGCCGACGACCGCCAGGCTCAATTCAGCGGTGGGAACCGATGCGGTGGGGCCACCGGGCAAATAATTGGTCGTGCCGGCGATCGTCGTGCCGCCCGTGGGTGGCGTATCGCCCGGTGGCGTCACGACGGGCGGCACGATGACCGGCGGGACGACCACCGGCGGCACCACGACCGGCGGAATGACGACGGGCGGCACCACCACCGGGGCGGCACTGATATTGCCGGTCGTGCGGGTCGGCAGGCCGCAACACGATACCGCGAGCGCATATCTGCCGGCATCCGGGCCGGCGAGGCTGTAGCCCGAATAGGTGATGCCGATATTGGTGCCCACCGCCGCGCTGTCGAACACGGCGGTGGCGCCGGGGCCCGCAACCAAAGTGACGCCGGGCGGCAGGCCGTTGAGGCCGGTCAGGACCACGCTGGTGGTGCCGTCGGCAACCTTGGTCGCGGTCGGGAACACCAGCATGTGCTGGCTCAGCGCGGCGCCCTCGGTCAGCGTGAAATTGCCCGAGAAATCGCTCGGCGCCGCATAGGAGACCGGGTTGTAGTTGATCACGGCCGCCGCCTTGGTGACCGTCACCGGCGGGGTGAGCGGGGCGAAGACGAGCGTGCCGCCGGCGATGCCTGGCCCGGTGCCGTCATTGCCCGCGATGATCATCAGGCCGGAGGCGAGGTTGAGGCTCTGCGCCGGGATCGTGCTGCCCCGGGTCAGGGTGATGGCGCCCGCGATCAGCACGTCGTGGCCGGCGCACAGGGTGAGGTTGCCGTCCGTCACGGTGATCACGCCGACGATCGCCGGGTTGACGCCGTTATGGCCGGCGCCGTTGAGGCTGACATTATGGCCGGCGCTCACCAGCACGCTGCCGTTGGTCGTGGTGATCGCCGCGTTGATATTGGCATCGCGGCCGCAGCAAATCACGACATTGCCGTTGGTGGCGGTGATCGCGCCGTTGACGTTGACGTCGCGCGCCGCGTTGAGGCTCAACGTCGTCGCGTTCGACGAGGCGGTCCAGGCGATCGCGTCGTTGACGAAGATGTCGCCATTGCCGGGCGACGCAGTGTTGAGCGTGGTCAGCGGCGGGGCGCCGGGGACCGTCGCATTGGGGCCGGTCGAAGTGGTGATGGTCACGCTGTTGGTGACGAGCATCGCCGACAGGGTGGCGCCCGAGATGTTGCCGCCGGCGCCGATGGTGAAGTCCTGCGGATCGATCAGCCACATGCCCGTCGTGCCGTAGGGCGCGGCAGTGGTGATGCGAACGTCATCGGCGATGTTGACCGACGCGGCGGAGGTTTCGATGAAGCCGCCATTGCCGCCGCCGGGGGCGCTGGCGTCGAGCGCGCCGCCCACCGCCAAGGTGCCGCTGTCCATGTCGCCGAGCAGCTTGATCACGCCGCCGCGGTTCTGGAGGGTGCGCGCCTCGATCACGCCTGTGTTGTTGACCACCGTGTGGAGCAATTGCCCGGCGGCCTGGGCGGTCATCAGCACGGTGCCGCCATTGGCGCGGAGCAGGCCGCCATTGCGGACCAGCGCGTTCACGGCACCCTTGTCGATCGCGACGTTGAGCAAGCCGTCACCGGCCACGTCGAGCGTGATCGCCTCGCCCGCAGCGAGCGCCACGGTACCGAGATTGGCCTGGATCACGCCTTCATTGCTGACGGTCGCGCCGAGCAACGCGACATAGCCGTGATCGGCGGTGATCGATCCCTGGTTGAGCACGGTGCCGCCCGAGCCGGCGAACTTATAGTTGCCCGCCATGAAATCCGCGTCGGAGATGGCGAGAGTGGAGGCCACCAGCCCGCCGACATTCACGCTCGCGCTCTTGCCGAACAATATGCCGTTGGGATTGACCAGGAAGACCTTGCCGTTCGCGGAAAGGCTGCCGAGGATGACCGAGGCGTCCGCGCCGGTCACGCGGTTGAGCGCGACGGCATTGGCGTTGGGCTGGACGAAGACGACGCTGTTGCCCTGGGCGATCGAGAAATTCTGCCAGTTGAGCGCGGCCGACTGGCTCGATTGGGTGATCGTCATGCTGTTCGCGCCCGTGGCGATGCTCGCCGTGCCGGCGACAACCGAGCCGCCGGTCGGCAGGCTCTGCGCCCAGGCGCCGCCCGCCAGCGGCAGCGATGCCGCGAGGCCCAGCGCCGCGAGACAGGCGAAACGGGGGAGGCCGGTCGAGCCGAACAGCGCCGGGCGATGGATCGAGCTCATCAGGATTTCCTTCAAGGCGTGGAGGGCGGGGGCGCTGTTGCGGGCCATCAGAAGAGTTTCGAGATCTGGAACCAGGCGCGGCCGGACGAATCGGGGCCCGATGTCACCGGCTGGCTGCCGAGCCGGCGCGCATAGCTGACACGGACGGAGACCCGTTCCGGGCCGGACCAGTTGATCCCGGCGCCATAGCCGCTGCGGCGGGCGTGGTTCGATCCGGCGAACCACGGATCATGGGCGTAGCGGACCTCGCCGGTATCGACGAAGCCGATCAGCTGGAACTGGCCGGGCAGGGTCGGCGCCCATCGGTTCAGGCCGAGCCGCGCCTCGGCGGTGGCGACATAGCCCTGGTCGCCATAGGCTTCCCCTTCCGGATAGGCGCGCACGGCATAGGCGCCGCCAAGCTCCATCTTCTCCGAGCTGTCGAGATTGTCGAAGGCGGTCTGGCCGCGTAGCGCCGCGTAGAGCGCCAGCGGGCCGGCGATCGTCTGCAGCCGTGCCGCGCTGGCCTGAAGCCTGGAGAAGCGCCCCTCGCTATGGGCGGTGAGCGCATCGGCGGCGCGCTCGAGCGGATCCTTGAAATGCAGATCGCCGACGCTCCAGCCGGCCGAGAAGAGCGTCCAGCCGCTGCGATCATGCTCGTCGCCGCTGAAGCCGAGAGTCAGCATCTTGCTGGTCCGCCGCGAACTGGCCGAGACCAGGCCGATATTGTCCCGGAGCAATTTCACGTCGACGCCGGCCAGGGCATAGAGATTGGCGCGCCGCGAGCGGACCACGGGATAGCTGGCAAAGCCGCTGAAGATATCCGCCGTGCCGTCGGCATCGAGGCTGCGGAATTCGCGGCCGAGCTCATAGCGGAGATGGGTATAGGCGGCGCCGACGGTCAGATTACCGACCGGCAGCTGATAGGCGATGCGGCCATAGCCGAGGCCGCCATTGGACCCGAGCACGCGCAGGGAGAGCATGTCGCCGATGCCGGCCGGATTATTCACGTTCAGGCTGCCGCCGAGGCGGTAGGCGCCGGTATAGCGGTTGCCGGCATTGTCCGCCTCGACGCTGCCGCTGAGGCGCGGCGCGGGGGCGATATCGACGATCAGGTCCGACGTGCCGACCGCCTCGCCCGGGGCAAGCGTGGATTTGACCCGCACGCCGGGCAGGTCGGAGAGCAGGAGCAGCCGCCGTTCGAGCGGCGCCGTAGCGACGATCTGCCCGGGTTCGAGGCCGGACAGGACGCCGCGTGCGCGCCCGGTCGACAGGCTGGAGCCGTTGCGCACGTCGATCTTGCCATATTGGCCCTCGACCACCGCGATGGTCACCTCGCCGCCGACAATGTCCTGCGCGGGCAGGTAGGCCTGGGCCAGGAAATAGCCGCGGCGATTATAGAAATCGGCGATTTTCGCGGCAGCGCTCCGCAAGTCGCCCAGATTCATGTCGCGGCCGGGCACGAAGCCGGTCGCGGCGATCAGCTCGGCTTCGGGATAGAGCGTCTGCCCGGTCAGGTGCAGGGCGGTGACGCGGATGCCGGGCCCGGCCGCGTCCGGCGCCGCCGGCGCCGCGCGCCGCTCGACACTGAGGTCGGCCGGCGCCTTTTCAGGCGCTGGCGGGGGCGGGATCTGCTGGAGCTGGACGCCCACGCCCGGGGGCTGGGTCTGCGCGAGCGCACCTTGGCCGGCCGCGACGAGCGCGACCGTGAACAGGGTCTTGGTGAACATTGCTACCTTGGGTGCCGCGCGAGGTCAGGGCGTGTTGCCCTTCACGCAGCGGTGAGGGCTTCCACGTAGCCGGCACCGTGAGGCGCCGTCGTCGAAGGCCCCCCCTCGTATAGTCGCGATAGCACTGTCACAGCCGTTAAGCCATGCCGCTATAATACCTAGGTGCTCCGATACATCTAAGATTGGATTAAGAGGACCGTTGCGGCGACGCCATTGCCCTCTTTTCTCTCGATCATCGAGCCGGAACATTTACGTCAATTCCGACTGGTCTGTTCGAATATTCCCTAAGGACGGCGCTAGACCGCGTTGGCCGCGCTGAGCACCGCGCGCACCGAGGCCGTGGCGATATCCGCGTCGATGCCGACTCCGAACACCGTCCGCCCGTCCGCCGTGCGGCACTCGACATAGGCGGCGGCCTGGGCGTCGGCGCCGTGGCCGATCGCGTGCTCGCTGTAGTCGACCACGTCGAGCTGCGGGCCGGTCGTCTCGCCAAGCGCGGCGATCACGCCCGAGATCAGGCCGTTGCCGCGGCCCGAGATCGAGCGCTCCTCGCCGCCGATCGCGACGCGGCCGACGAACAGCCGATCGCCCGAGGCGCCGCTCTCGTGATAATCGAGCAGGGTGAAGCGATCGCCGTCTTTCCGCAGATAGGCGGCCTCGAACGCGCCCCAGATATCCTCGGCGTTGAGCTCGCGGCTCGTCTCGTCGGCGAGCGCCTGGACGTGGCGGCTGAAATCGGCCTGGAGGCGCTTGGGGAGTTTGAGCCCCTTGTCCTGCTCGATCACCCAGGCGACGCCGCCCTTGCCCGACTGCGAGTTGACGCGGATCACCGCCTCGTAACTGCGGCCGAGATCGGCGGGGTCGATCGGGAGATAGGGGACCTCCCAATATTCGTCGTTGCGCTCGGCCTGGGCGGTGAAGCCCTTCTTGATCGCGTCCTGGTGGCTGCCGGAGAAGGCGGTGAAGACCAACTCGCCGGCATAAGGATGGCGCGGGTGGACGGGGAGCTGGTTGCAGTAAGTCACGGTGTTGATGATCTGGTCGATGTCCGAGAAATCCAGTTTCGGATCAATGCCCTGTGTGTACATGTTGAGGGCGACTGTCACCAGATCGCAATTGCCGGTGCGCTCGCCATTGCCGAGCAGGCAGCCCTCGACGCGGTCGGCGCCGGCCATCAGGCCGAGCTCCGCCGCGGCGACGCCGGTGCCGCGATCGTTATGCGGGTGCAGGCTGATCACGACGCTGTCGCGGTTGCGGATAGTCTTGCCGAACCATTCGATCTGATCGGCATAGATGTTGGGCGTTGCCGCCTCGACCGTGGCGGGCAGGTTGAGGATCAAGGGATGATCGGGGGTGGGGCGCAGGACCTCCATCACTGCCTCGCAGACCTCGATCGAGAAATCGAGCTCTGCGGTGGAGAAGGTCTCGGGGCTGTATTCGAAATGCCAGTCGGTGCCGGGCTGGGCGGCGGCCTGATCGCGCAGGATCATCGCGCCATCGACCGCGATCTGGCGGATCTCGGCGCGGCTCATGCCGAACACGATCTTGCGCCAGGCCGGGCTGACCGCATTGTAGAGATGAACGATCGCTTTGGGTGCGCCGCGCAGGCTGGCGAAGCTGGTCTCGATCAGGTCGCGGCGGGACTGGGTGAGGACCTGGATCGTGACGTCGTCGGGGATGCGGCCCGAGGTGACGAGGCCGGAGATGAAATCGAACTCGGTCGCGCCGGCGGCGGGGAAGCCGACCTCGATCTCCTTGATGCCGACCTTGCAGATCAGATCGAAGAAGCGGGTCTTCTTCTCGCCGTCCATCGGATCGATCAGCGCCTGGTTGCCGTCGCGCAGGTCGGTCGAGAGCCAGCGCGGCGGGCGCGTGATCGTTCGCGACGGCCATTGCCGGTTGGGCAGGTCGATCTGGGGGAAGGCGCGGTATTTGGTCGAAGGATCACGCAACATGGGTGTTTTCTCGCTGCTCGCGGTCGTCGTTCGGGTCGGATGGGCCCCTTAGGCGGGTCGCGCGCGCCAGCGGCGCACGGCGAAGGTCGCGCCTAAGGGCGCGTAAGTCGAAGCAGCGAAAGGCGTAGGGCCTGCGTCATTATCCCGCCGATACCGCCTTAGCGCGGTTCCTGTCCAGCCCGTCCGTCGAACAGCCGGTCGAGCGGGCTGCTCGGCAGGAACCAGAGGATCGCGACCAGCGCGGCGCAGGCGATGCCGAGCCAGGGCGAGACGAAGCTCAGCGGCACGCCGGCGATATAGACGAGGCTCGCGAAGACGCCCTTGCGCGTGGTCTGGCGATGATAGGCGATCGAGTCCGGGCCCTGTTTGCCGGTGCGGCGGATGATCGTTTGCAGCGAGACATAGGCGGCGGCCGGGAAGAGCATCGTGCAGAGATAGAGGATCGTCCCGTCGCGGTTGAAATGATGCTCGCCGAGATAGGAGGTCGAGAAGGGGATCAGCGAGAGCGAGAAAAGCAGCAGCATGTTCGACCAGATCAGGCCGTTGGAGACGCGCGTCGCGTGGCTGAACATACGGTGATGGTTGACCCAGTAGATCGCGACATAGGCATAAGAGAGGACATAGGCGAGGAAGACGGGCCAGAGCGTCCATAATTTGTCCATCCCCTCCGAGACCGGGGGATGGAGCTCGAGCACCATGATGGTGACGATGATGGCGATCACGCCGTCCGAAAAGGCCTCGACCCGGCCGATTCCGGGCCGGCCTTCCGGGGCATTTCCGGGCGGTGGGGTGTCGCTCATGGGCTATTGAACGCTGCGTTGACGGTCAGGTCAACCCGGTCGGAGATCAGCGGGATCGCGAGCGACATGCCGAAATCGCTGCGCTTTATGGTGGTGGTCGCGGCAAA
>NZ_JAQGLC010000080.1 GCF_028293085.1 Sphingomonas bacterium | reverse complement strand
AGTCGACGCCGGCGATATCCAGGTTGAGCCAGTTCGTGTTGAGCGTGTGGAAGATATAGTTGGTGCACGCTGCGGCCGAGCTGGTCTGGGGAATGCCCTGCGTTACCGCCGCAATCTGCGCCGGCGTCGCGCAATTCGGATAGAAGGTCAGCAGATATTGCGCCGACGCGGTGTTGATGACGTTGGAAAGCTGCGGGCCGGTGACACCACCGGTGAATTTGGTGGTCCAGTAGGTGAAGCCTGCGTGCAGACCCGAAACCAGAGCGGGTTCGATATCGAAACCGAGCGACCAGCCGCTGCCCTTCTGCGCCTTCGCATTGGGATCGCCGGTCGTGTTCTGAATACCCTGCAGCGTGCCGATGTTGCAGAGCGACTGTCCGGCGCAGCTGGGGATAATCGTCACGACATCAGGGTAAGCAGCCACGGGCACGTTGATGTTGTTGGTCTGGGTGCCCCAGCCGGCCGTGCCGAAGGCGCCATATTTGTCGCCGAGGATCGTCAGCGGCGGCGCCACGAACGACGTCGACCAGTTGCCGCGAAGGCGGAAGCCGGCCACCGGCTCGAGGTTGAAGCCGATCTTCGGATTGGTCGTGCTCCCGAAATCGTCATAATGGTCATAACGTCCGGCGAGCGAGATATCGAACCGGTGGATGAAGCTGTCCATGTCCGGCGAGACGATGGGCACGTTCAGTTCGACAAAGCCCGAATAGACCGTGCGATCGAACGGGAAAAAGAGCTGCTGCGATCCGCTCGACGCCGGGCCACTGTTATTGGCGCGAGATACGAACTGGCTGAGCTGAGTCTTCAGCAACTCCGCCCCGAACGCGACCTTGACCGCGCCGGCCGGCAGATCGAACAGCGAGCCGCTCGCGCTGGCCCGGAACTGTTGATAACCGCTGGTCGCCCGCAGCCGGTTCGCGTTGTCGAGCAGGCGCGCGATCGTCGCCGCGGATGTGCGGTTGGTGGCCCCCGCCGGATTCCAGACATCGAGCGCATTGTCCGCGGTCAGCGGCAATTGCGTGACGATGGTGGTCGTGCCGGGGACGGAAATCGCCGTCAGGCTGCCCCCGCCATTGGTGGTGCCGTTCAACGCCAGGTTGGCGACGCTGCTGTTGATCGTGCCGGTCGTATAGGTCGTGCTTTCGTCACGGCCGACACTGGCCAGGAAATCGGCATGCCAGTCGCTCGATATCTCATAGGCCGCGGTGAAGTTGGCGTACATCGTGTCCGAGTTGGACAGGCCGTGCGCCGGCCCGACCAGGTCGGTCGCGTCCCAGGTGATGGTCTGCTTGTCCGCCGCGGCGCCGGTGACGCCCGGCGGATTGACGTAGAAGGGGTTGGCTTGCGCCCCGGTCCTGAACACGGTCGCCTGGATGGTGCCGGCGCCCTGCAGCGTATCGTTCCGACGGCGCGCATAGAGCAGATCAAGCCCGATCGTCAGCTTGTCGGTGACGTCGAAGCTGACCTTGCCCATCACGCTTTCGCGTTCTTCGGAACCGACCAGATCGGTCTGGCCCCAGTTGGTGCACGGGTAATTCGCGGCGGTGTTGGCCACCGACGTTGCGCCATAGGGCGGAAGGTAGATATTGCCGGCACCGCCCGGCTGGAGCGCGGCGGGCGAGCAGCTGCGCGACAGGAAATTATTGCCGCCCTGGGCAAGATGATTGGGATAGGTGAAATCCCGATCCTTGTTCATCAGATTGTCTTGATAATTATACTGGGCGCCGATCACGGCGTAGCCGCGATCCCAGGTCTGGCCGGCGAGCAGGCCGGCGGTATAGCCGGTCGTGCCGTCACGCATGGTGACCGAGCCTTCGGCCTGGACGCCGTCGAACCGCTTGCGCGTGATGAAGTTGATGACGCCGGCGACCGCATCCGAGCCGTAGATCGAAGAGGCACCCTCGGCGAGGACCTCGACGCGCTCCAGCATGATGTTGGGGACGATATTGGGATCGAGGAAAGTATGGTTGGTGCCGCCCGTGGGGCCGCGATGCCCGTCGATCAGCACGAGCGTCGAGTTGCTGGCGCTGGCGCCGAGCTGATGGATGCTGGGCTGATAGAAGGCAGAGGTGTTGCCCTGGCCGGTGATGCCGCTGAGCGAGGGGACCGAGGCGAGGGCGCCGGTGACCGTCTGGGCGCCGGTGTCTTTCAGCGCCTGCGCGCCGACGGCGACGAGGTTCGATCCGATCGGCGCGGTGCCGCGGATGCTCGTGCCGGTGACGATGATGTCCTTGCTCGTGTCCTGATCGTTGGCGACCGTCGCGTCGGTGACCTGCTCGGGAACCGCGGGGTCCTGCACGACCGTCTGCGGCGCAGGTGCCGTCTGCGCCAGGGCAGGCATCGCGGCCAGGCACATTGCAGTGCCAAGGGCCATTTTCGATCCGCTATGGGCGAGCGTCTGCAACAGTCTGGACACGTATTTTCCTCTCCTGATGATGCCGAATCCGGCTTTCTTGCGGCGTTTGTATACAAAGATTGAAAGCGCCGTCAACACGACTTGCCGCCATGCCCGAACAAAGGTGGCGAAAGCCCGGGATCGCGCCAAAGACCTTCGTTGTCATGTGATGGAACGATCAGCGATCGTGAAAATATATTGTGGATATCTAAATAGTTAAGCAAGCCATTCACGCGGCGAATCGAGGCTGGATGGCGGCTGCCGACTGGCTCGGTCGTGGTCGCCGGAGCGCGCCGATTTCATCGTTGAATGACGCCGGCGTGCGCCTTCAAGGCACCGGGATTGACATCGAAAACGACGTAGCTCATCAATAATGTATACCGGATTTGAAGCCTGGCCGGTGCAGCAGTACGCGTCGCCGCGAGGTTCTCCTCGATCACTTTCCCCTGACCATGAGGCAGCGATGTCCAAGATATCCTTACCGCTCGTTCCGGTACTTCTTCTTTCGCTGGCCGGCTCTGGCCCCGCCATGGCCCAACAGGCTCCCACACCCGAAGTGGCGGCGACTCCTGCAGGCGCGCCGACCAGCGACGACTGGACGACCTGGGGATATGATCAGGAGCGGACCGCCTGGAACCGGGGCGAGCACACGCTCGGCAAGGCGAACGTGTCGAAGCTGAAGGTGCAGTGGAGCACGAAGCTGTCGACGCCGCCCACCGACGTGGTGCTCTCGACGCTGACCGCGCCACTCGTCGCTTCCGGGGTGACCACGCCGCTGGGGCCGAAGAACCTGCTGTTCACGCTGGGCGCCGACGACGTCCTGTTCGCGATCGATGCCGATTCGGGCGCGGTCCTTTGGCAGAAGGCGTTTCCGAACCCGATCACGGCCCGCAAGAATGCGACCTGGCTGTGCCCGAACACCGCCAACGCGACGCCCGTCATCGATAAGGACAAGGGCGTCATCTACTTCATGGCCAGCGACGGAAAGCTGCGCGGCCTGGGCCTGAGCGACGGCGCCGAGCGCCTGACCCCGATCGAGATGGTCGCGCCGTTCACGCGTGCCTGGAGCCTCAACCTGATCAACGATGTGGTCTACACGACGAGCGGCCGGGCTTGCGGCGAGGTGCAGGATCCGAAGTCCGCGATGGCCTCGGCGGTTGCGCCGTTCCAGCGGCGGGCAGGGGCCACCACGCCGGCACCGACCGGGCCCGTGGTCATGACCGATCCTTCCGCCGTCACCGCGGTCGATGTGAGCGATCCAGCCAACCCGCAGCTGACACGCTTCTACACCAGCGGTGGCCGGCCGGCCGGACCATGGGGCCGCGGCGGGCTTGCCAGGGGGCCGGGCAACAGTCTGATCCTGGCGACCTCCGATGGCGTCTACGATCCTGGTGCGGGTAGCTGGGGCGATACCATCCTGAAGCTCACGCCCAAGGCGACGCGGGTGGCCGATTCCTTCACGCCCGAGAATTTCAAATATATCTTCGCGCATGACCTTGCCGGCTCCGGCAGCCCGGTCGTGTTTCCCTTCGCCGGCAAGACCCTTGT
Source organism: Sphingomonas bacterium (assembly GCF_028293085.1). Taxonomy (GTDB): domain Bacteria; phylum Pseudomonadota; class Alphaproteobacteria; order Sphingomonadales; family Sphingomonadaceae; genus Sphingomonas. The sequence continues at coordinate 8,398 of NZ_JAQGLC010000080.1, read as the reverse complement.
CGCGGTCGCGCAAAAAGAGGGTGTGCTGTACATTCTCGACGCCAACGACATGGGCGGTGGCCAGGCCAGGAACCACCAGCAGCCGGTCTACAAATCGCCGCAGCTCGGCAACGATGCGGCGGCGGGGACCGACCCCAGCCAGGGTGTTTGGGGGGGCGTCACCACCTGGCTGTCGCCCGAGGGCAGGCGCTATCTCTACCTGCCGATGTGGGGCCCGCGCTCCAAGGACGCACCCATCTTCAAGAATGACGGTGGCGCAGCGCCCAATGGCAGCATCATGGCCTTCGAAGTGGTGAGCGATGCCGCAGGCAAGATCTCGGTGATCCCGGCCTGGACCTCGGGCAACATGATCATGCCGGATCCGCCCGTGGTGGCGAACGGCGTGGTCTATGCGACCCAGACCGGCGGCCAGGCGGCGCAGAACCCGACGCTGCCAGACGGATCGCGCCTCAACAGCGCGACTGCCGCGTCGGCGAAATATCGGTCGACGCCGGTCGGCAATCTCATCCTCTACGCTTTCGACGCGGAGACGGGAAAGCAGCTCTATTCGAGCAAGAACGCGATCTCCGACTGGACGCATTTCAGCGAGCCGGTGGTGGCGCAGGGCAAGGTGTATCTCGTGACGCACGATGCCCATGTCTATGCGCTCGGCGTTCGCAAGTGACGGTGGCCTGGCGCTGACGCAGGCCGCCATCCCGGCCCGTCCGCGTCCGTTCAGGGCGCGGCGGGCCTGGACGGCTCGGGCGCCGGGAAATTCTTCGTCAGATAGTCGATGACCATATCGGTTTCCTCGGGCTTCAGCTCAGCGCCGCGATCGACCATCAACTGGACGGTGGCAGCCCAGTCATCCGGGGTCTTGCGCTGGCTGAAGATGATCGAGGTGGCGTGGCACGCGCTGCAATGCTCGGTGATGAGCGCAAGCGCGGGGCTGGGCGGGGGCGTCGTTGCGGTTTCTGCTTGAGGCGCCGGTGCTGTCTGGCCGGCTGGCCTGGCCGCGAGGCCGCTGCCGAGCAAAACGCTCGTGGCGATAATGACGGTGCCCGCCATGAATCGGGGTTTCGTGTGAATTTTCAACCTGGACCTCCATTGGCAGGCGACCGGAACCTCCGGCCCCGCGATCTGTTGCGAGTCGCCTCATCTTAGCTTTGTATACAATCGGAGGCTATATCCCGCAGCTCGATCGGTCGAATGAGCCGGCCATTGATTGGCGTGTTGATCCCTCGAATCATTGCGGCGCCTCGGCAGTATTGGCAAGTATAACCCCCTTCCGTACGGCCACGACCTCGCGCAATCGTACTTATCGTATAATAGATATAATAGTATAAGTTTGCGTCCTCGCCGAGTTGCCGCGGAAGCCCGTGCGGTTCGGCGCGGTGGCAACCCATCGATATCGTCCAGGAAGGAGTGCCCGCGCCGGAAGCCTCCCCGACGAGGTGCTAGACCCGTGAGCGGAGGCCGCGCAGATCCTCTTCGGTCTTCTTCATGCTCTCGATCCCGTTGACGAAATGCGCTTCCATCAACTGCTGAAGCCGCGGGGCATTCCGACCGACGATTGCATCGAAAATCTCGCGATGCTCCTGAAACGCCTCGCCCCATCTCTGATGATCGAGCGTGCTCACCTGACGGGCGCGTTCGGCCTGCGGCACGAGCAGGCGCCATGCGCGAATCAGCGATTTGTTGCCGGATGCCTCGACGAGATGCGCGTGGATCATCCTGTTCGTTTCCAGATAGTTGCGACGCTCTCCGGCGAAATAATGTCGTTCCAGATCGTCCTGCAGCTCGGCCAGTCTTTCGATCTGGGCGGGTGTGATCCTTTGGCAGGCGAGCCGGCCCGCAAACGCCTCCAGCACGCCAAGCACGGCGAACACCTCGGCGGCTTCCGCCTTGTCGAGCTCGCTCACCCAGACGCTGCGATTGGGCAGGACATTTACCAGGCCTTCGGCCGCAAGCGTCCGGAAGGTCTCGCGTACGGGGGTGCGCGACATGCCGAGTCGCTCGCCGAGCTCGACCTCCCGCAGCCGTTCGCCGGGCCGCAACTCGCCCGAGAGAATCATGTGGCGGAGGAGGTTGGTCGCCTGTCTGTGGAGATCCCCTTTCCGGCCATTGGCAGCGGGCAGGCGTTCCGCCTGTTTCTCGACGAGTGGCATCTGGCGGGACTGGTCCATTATCTCGATGTGTATCGCACGCCCCGGGGCCTCGCAACCAAGTTCATGTATACTTTACACATGGGCCACGGATGGCTTCGATAGGGTTAGTTCTTCATGACTATTACGACATCGGCCGCGCTCCGCGGTGGCGGTGTCCACGATCTCCGTCTCAAAGATTGGCTGCGCGCGCCAGGATCGGATCGATTTTTCGGTTTCGGTTCAAAATCGCTTTGACGGCGCGCCGGTTTGTATACAACTTGAGCGACAAGAACGAGAATCCGTTAGGAGTAGCTATGCGTGAATCGATCATGGCCCACCAGAGGCGGTCGGGAAGGGCGAAATGGCTGCACCGGTCGGTGGCGCTGGCCTTGTTCCTTTCCGCCGGCACGCCGGCTATTCCGCGCACTGTCGCCAGCGAAACGCCGGCCAAGCCATTGCGTCTGGCGATGGTCGATGTCGAAGGTGGCGCAGCCACCCTCCTCGTCACGCCGCAGGGGCGGTCGGTATTGATCGATACCGGGTGGCCGAGCGGCTTTCGCGGCACCGATCCGACGCGGTCGAGCGCGATCCGCATCGCAGCCGCCGCGAAGGCGCTGGGCATCAGCAAAATCGATTATCTGATCATCACTCACTATCACATGGATCATGTCGGCGGCGTCCAGGACCTGCTGGCACAGATGCCCGTCGGAACGGTGATCGATCACGGGCCAAACAGGGAGATGCCCAAGGCGGGCGCTACGCCGGGGCCGAACGATACGGCATCGCTCTATGTCCGCTATCGGGCGTCGATCGCGTCGCACAAACACCGGGTCGTGAAGCCGGGCGACCGGATTGCCATCGGGCCGCTCGTACTGGACGTCGTCTCCGCCGACCGGGCGGTGCTGTCGCGCGCCGCGAAGGACGCGGGCCAGCCGACGCCGGGGTGCGATGCGCCCAGATTGCCGGACCTGGGCAATGGCGGGGAGGAGAACCCGCGCGCGATCGGCATCGTCGCGCATTATGGTGCGGCGCGGATCGTCAGCCTCGCCGATCTCACTGCGGACGTGGAATGGGGGCTGATCTGCCCGGTGAATCGAATCGGGCGCGCCGATCTGCTGATCGTTTCGCACCATGGCTCGCAGCTGAGTACCAATCCGCAATTGCTGGCCGCGCTTGCACCACGGGTCGCGTTGATGGGCAATGGCGCGACCAAGGGCGGGGATGAGCGGGTGTTGCAGACGATCGCCGCGGCACCCTCGCATCCGGTGCTCTGGCAGGAACATTTCGCCGCGAAGAGTGCGGCGGCAAACCGTCCCGCCGCCTATATCGCCAACCTGACGGCGGATCCGGACGAGGGCTATTCCCTGAGCGCATCGGTATGGCCGGATAGGCGGGTCCAGGTAACCAACGGCCGGACGGGCTATAGCGAGGATTATCCGGCGCCCCATTGATCGGGCCACGCAGGTGGGAATCGTAGAAATATGGTGGACGCACTTGGGCTCGAACCAAGGACCCGCTGATTAAGAGTCAGCTGCTCTACCAACTGAGCTATGCGTCCATACCGGGCAGCAGATGTGGCGCGTTGGAAGGCGCCGCCGCTTCGGGGAGGGCGCCGGTTAGCATCCGTCACCCGGCTTGCAAACCCTTTTTTTGACCTTCCGGCGACTTCTCTACCAGCGCACCGTCTGGCGGTTCTGGCGATCGATCGACATCAGGATGCCGATGCACAGCAATACGGTCATTTGCGACGATCCGCCGAAGCTGATCAGGGGCAGGGGAACGCCCACCACGGGCGCCAGGCCCATCACCATCGCCATGTTGATCGAGACGTAGAAGAAGATCGTCGTCGCCAGCCCCGCGGCGGTCAGGCGGGCGAAGCGGCCCTGGGCGCGAAGCGCGACCGTCACGCCCCATTGGATGATGATGAAGAAGGCGACGATCAGCAGGATGCCGCCGATCAGGCCCCATTCCTCCATCATCGTCGCCAGCGCGAAATCGGTATGGCCCTCGGGCAGATAATCGAGATGGCTCTGCGTGCCGTTGAGGAATCCCTTGCCCAGGACCCCGCCCGATCCGATCGCGATCTTCGACTGGCTGATGTGATAGCCGATGCCGAGCGGATCGCTCTCGGGATTGAGGAAGACGAGGATGCGGTTGCGCTGATAGCCGTGCAGCACGAAGTTGACCGCGAGCGGGATCGCCGCGCCGAGCGCCAGCGCACCACCGATGAACAGCCTGAGCGGCACGCCCGCGAGGAACATGACGGTGATCCCGCCCACCGTGATCATCAGGGCGGTGCCGAGATCGGGCTGCTTCATCACCAAAGCGGCCGGGATCAGGATCAGCAGCGCCGCGGGCCAGATCGCACTGAAACGTCGTGTCTCGTTGGGCGGCAGCGCATCGTAGAAGCGCGCGACCGCGAGGACGACGAACACCTTCATCAGCTCGGACGGCTGCAGGCGGATGATGCCGAGATCGAGCCAGCGCTGGCCGCCGCCGCGCACCGCGCCGATCAGCTCGACCAGCACGAGCATCACGATGAGCGCGCCATAAGCGGGCAGGGCAAGCATGGCCCAGGTCGATTCCCGGACGCGTGAGAGCACGACTGCGCCGGCGAGGAAGACGAAGAAGCGGATGCCCTGAACGAGCGCCCAGGGGCGCAGGCTGCCGCCCGCGGCGGAATACATCACGAGCAGCCCGAAAGTGCCGATTGCCAGCACGAGCAGGATGATCCTCCAGGGCAGCTGCGCGAGCGGCTCGGGGACGAAATTGAGGCCGCTCATCGATCGGTCTCCGTCGATCCGGTCTGGGCGACACCGTCGCCGTGCACGGTCGCATTGGCAAGCGCCTCGGCGGTCGCGTCGGCCGCGCTGGTCGCGGCCTCGACGGCAGGCGCGTCGGTGGCCGCGTCGGCATCGACCTCCGTGGCCGCCGCGGCGATCGGCGGCGGGGCGTTGGCGGCCACGCGATAGGCCTCGGTCTGCGCGGCCATGCGCGTCTTGATATCACCGCCCCAGGTCGGCTCGACTTCGGCGAGCGACGCCAGCGCGCGCTCGCGATCGAGCAGATAGGTCAGGATGTCGCGCCCGATCATCGGGGTGTCGAGATTGCGGATGAGATGGGCGTTATGTTCGAGCACGATCGCCGCGGCATAGCGCGGCTTGTCCGACGGTGCGAAGCAGATGAACAAGGCGTGGTCGCGCATCTTGAAGGGCAAGGAGGCATTGTTGAGCACGCCGGTCGAGCGCTCCGCCATCGAGATGCGGCGTACCTGCGCCGTCCCGGTCTTGCCCGAGATCGTCATGCCGGGGATCTGCAGCCGCGACGCGCCCCCGGTGCCACCGTCATTGACCACCGCGAACATCGCGTCGCGGACGATGGCGAGGTTTTCGGGCGACACGGCGAGCGGCGCCGACGGCTTCACCTGATCCATCAGGATGCTCGGGGTGAGCGAGCGGCCGGAAGCGAGCCGCGCCGCCATCACGGCGAGCTGCAGGGGATTGGCGAGGACATAGCCCTGGCCGATCGACGCGTTGAGCGAATCCGCGACCGTCCAGTCCTGCTTGTAGCGCTTCAACTTCCATTCGGGATCGGGGACGGTGCCGAAACGCTGGCTGTTGAACGGCAGATCGAATTTCTGGCCGAGGCCGAGCCGCTTGGCGATTGGCGCGATGCGGTCGTAACCGACGTCTCGCGCCATCTGGTAGAAATAGATGTCGCAGCTCTGCGCGACACCGCGCCGCATATCGACCGGCCCGTGCCCGCCGCGCTTCCAGCAATGGAAGGTGCCGTTACCGACCTTCAGCGAGCCCGCACAGTGGACGACCTGGTTGGGCTGCACGCCCGCCTCCAGCAACGCCAGCGCGTTCATCGGCTTGACCGTAGATCCGGGTGGATACAGGCCCTGCAGCACCTTGTTCATCAGCGGCACGTGATCGTCGTCGGACAGCATCTTCCATTCGAGATGGCTGATCCCGTCGGAAAAGATGTTGGGGTCGTAGGCCGGCATCGAGACCATCGCGAGCATCTCGCCGGTCTGGCAATCGAGCACCACCGCCGATCCGGAATTGGTGCCCAGGCGCCGCGAGGCATATTCCTGCAGGCCTGCATCGATCGTCAGCCGCGCATTCTTGCCTGGCGTGTCAGGGCGCGTGGCCAGCTCCTGAACGAGCTTGCCCCGCGCCGTCACTTCGACGCGCTTGGCGCCGGGATTGCCGCGCAATTCCTTTTCGAGCGTCTTTTCGAGGCCGTCCTTGCCCAGCTTGAAGCCGGGCGTGACCATCAGCGGGTCCTTGGTCTTCTGATATTGCTCGGCCGAGGCAGCGCCGACATAGCCGGTCAGATGCGCGACCGCCGCACCGGCGGGATAGCTGCGGGCAAAGCCGCGCGAGGGCGCGACGCCGGGCAGTTCGGGCAGCCGCACGCTGACCGCGGCGAATTTCTCCAGATCGAGATTCTCGGCGACCTGCACCGGCTGGAAGCCTGCCGCGCGCTTCAGGTCGGTGATGATCCGGTCCATCTCCTCGGGCGGCAGGCCGAGGATCTCGCGAAGCAGGCCGAGCGTGCGGCCCTTGTTCTCGAGCCGATCGGGGATGATGTCGACGCGGAAATCGGCGCGGTTGTTGGCGATCGGCACGCCGTGGCGGTCGACGATCCAGCCCCGGCGTGGCGGCACCAGGGTCATGTTCACGCGGTTGCTCTCGGAGAGCAGGCTGTAATGCTCGTTCTCGGCGACCGCGAGCCAGGTCATGCGTCCGGCAAGCAACAGCCCGACCGCCGCTTGCCCCGCGCCCAGCACCAGCGCACGGCGCGAGAAGCTGTAGGTCTGGGTCGCCTCGGTGATCATGCGCGGCGGCTGGCTCATGCGCGTGCCTCGTTCATGATCCCTGGCGCTTCTGATCGAGCCAGGCGCAGAGCCGGGCGACGAGAGGGAAAAGCATCACCGAGATCACGATCTGGAGCAATAGCACGGTATCGACATGCGCGCCGATAGGCGCGGTGACCAGCCGTCCCACGATGAGGCAAAAGCCGATCGAGCCGGCCGCGATCAGCCAGTCCTGCCAGAAATCGCGGAACACCAGCCGGTGGTCGATCAGGTCGATCATGAAGAAGCACAGGGTCCAGAGCAGCATGGCGTTACCGAGCGGCTGGCCGCTGATCAGATCGTCGAAGAAGCCGAGCGGCAAGGGTGCCCAGATCGGAAAGACGGCAGGGCGGGTCAGCCGCCAGCCGAGCAGCATCATCAGCCCGAGCGGCGGCAGGATCGGGAAGGTCGCGACGAATGGCCAGATCGTGATCAGCGAGGCCAGCAGCACGGACGCCGCGGGCAGGAGCCGGACCGCCGCGGGCGGAGGCGCGGCATCGAAGGGGCCGCGGGTGGACTGCCTCATGGCGCCGTTGCGGCCGCCGTCGGCGCGACCGGCATGAAAGCCTGCTGGACGAGCGCGAAATCGAGCGTGTCGGGCTGGGCGAAGCTGCGCGCGAGCGCGGTGTCGCGCGCGCGCTTGAGGACGCGGGCGACCGGGATATTGGGCGAGTAGATGCCGCCGGTGCCCGAGGTCACGAACACGTCGCCAGGCTCGAACCCGGCATTGCCAAGCGTCGCCGCGCGGATATCGAGCAGCCCGTCGCCGCGGCCGGCCGCGAGCGCGGGCAGGCCGTCGCGGGTGCGGCGCACCGGCACGATGCTCTCGGGGTCGGACAGCAGCAGCACGCGGGCAGTGTTGGGGCCAGTCTCCAGGATGCGGCCGATCAGCCCCTCGGGGCCGCGCACCGGCTGGCCCGTCTTCACGCCCTGCCAGGAGCCGGCATTGAGCACCGCGAAGCGGCGCGTGCTCGACGCCGACGAGCTCACCAGCCGCGCCGCGACCACCGGCCCGGCGACCCGCTCGCGCAGCTGGAGCAGCGCCTTCAACCGGCGATTGTCGTAAGACAGCGACCGCGCTCGCATCAGCAGGGCATGGATGTCGTCCAGCTCCTTGCGGAGCTCCTGGTTCTTCCTGCGGACGCCGATATAGTCGGAGATCGAAGACGGGACCGAGCCGATGCCGCGGCCGACCGCGGCGACGCCGGAGGAGACCGGCGTGGTCACCTCGGCCATGGTCGCACGGAGCGCCGCGAAGGCGGGGGGATCGAGCGTCGCGAGCGCAAGCAGCACCGCGCCGACCAGCGAACCCGCCACCGCGATCACATATCCCAGGAAGAGGCCGTATTGCGCCCGCCGCGAAAACCCCGGGCGCCGGTTCCGAGACGGCGCCATAATCCCCCTCTCA
>NZ_JAQGLC010000266.1 GCF_028293085.1 Sphingomonas bacterium | reverse complement strand
TGCTGACTCGGTTGAACCTCGTTGACTCCTCCGCTCCGACGGCAAGTATTCCCGTCGGACCGCCCAAATCCTGCCGGTCGGCTAAGTCCCACCTTCCGTCATAGGTCGGCCGCCCTTGACGCCGTCGGGCAAGGCTGAGCGAATGGAAGGTTTCGGGATTCAGCGATGTCGATCTGAACGGCAACCATGGGTGCAAAGCTGCCAAATTCTAAAATTCCAAACTGGTCCAGACGTGCCGGCGACTCTGGCCAAGCGTATTCCTCGCCACACCATGACGTGGTTGTATTCTCGTGGCTGATTTGCTCCGACGCATTCTTCGTGAAGAAAGTTTGTAACGGAAGCGAACCGAGTTATGCTTCATGAATGAAGCCGAAATTTTGCTTCTTCACTGATCCAGTATTGCTGGAGGAACAGCAGCCGGACGAAGCGTTCGGGCCGCTGCCGGCGCTGGATAGTCACGATCGCTTCCAATGCACGGACCTGCACAGCGCTGTGGCCGGCGCCCCGGTTGTCGCAATCTGCGACGGCCAGCTGCGGGCAGTGGTGGACGAGGCGGGCACCGGGCTCAACCTCATATTGAAGCCCGACGGCCAGATGCCGTTCGACTTCCCGTTCGTCACCTATTTCCTCTACAAAGGCGTCGACCGGGCCAGCCTGCTCGCCGCCGACATGATCGTTGCGGAAAACTCTGCTCCCGACATCGAGCTGATCAATATCCTCCACGAGATCTGGCGCGCCAACGGCAATAGCGGCTCGCCCGACAAGTCCGTACTGGGGCTCGATCTGGGGACGGGCTCCGACGCGGCAGATTATGCCGACGATGAACCGATCGACCGGCTTTTTTACGGCTATCCGAAGGAGCGGCCGCCTGTCCATGTCACGGGCGGACAGCGGCTGGCCAGGTTCGGCGCGCAATTCGGGTTCGAGATACTGGTCGAGCAGATCGGTCGCCAGCCGCCCCTCAAATATGCGCGAAGCACACGAACGATCATGAGCGCGTCGCAGGCGATCGCGCCCTCTCTCAATGCCGCGATCGCCTTCCTCGATCGCCACGACAATCGCGAAGCAGTGCTGGGATTCGTCGATCCGTGCGCGTTCTGGGGTTCGTTCTTCCGCGCCGGCCTGGATGCATCGGACGCGAGCAGCGCGGTCGCCGTGCCGCCCGGCCAGATCTACGCGACAATCCTGTGCGGGACCGGAGGGGAGCAGCATGCGGCGTTCCGCAACCGCAATCGCGCCTATCTCGATATCCGCAACGAGCATGGGCAGTCGATGAACTATTACCGCACCGCCACGGTAGGGAACGACATCCGTCTGGGCTTCGAGGACCAGGACCCGCTGACCCCGCTCGACTATTACCAGACGGGCTGGCCCTGCTGCTGGATGCAGGGGGTCACGATCCCGACCCTGCCCGATCCCGGCCAGATGCGTGTCCGGTTCGCCCTGCCCGCTACCGACTATTCGCGACCGCTGTCCTATGTCTCGGTCGGCCATGTGATACCGTCCTCGGGCGCCGCGCTCCGGCCGATGACGGCGCAGGAACGCTTCATCGACAGGGAGCCGGGGTCCGATCCCGTGTATCTGCTGCCAGGCGAGATCGCGGTGCCGATGCGGCCGGGAACCAGCCCCGATTTCGCCGCGAGCTACCAGCGGATCCACCATTTCAAGCGCCCCAGGCCCGGTGCCGACACCACCCCGCCGGCGCTCGCCGCCGACCCGGACAATCTTGCGCCGGTGCCGACCAGCTGGCTGGACAATATCCTGCCGCTGCCCGGCGCGCCGATCCTGGCGGGGAGCGGGTCCGAGACGGTCATCAAGACCTATGCCGACGTCGTGCTGGTGCCGGAGGGGGCCGCCTTCGCGACGGCGGCGTTCGTCGCCCGCCCCGGTTTCGCGCAGGATGCCTCCTACGTCTATCTGTTCCTGTTCCCGACGGCGCGCCTCCTGCGCAAGACATCCAAGAAGGATCCGGTGCTTATTCCGGGTCCGCCATCACTGCAGCTCGCGAAGGACTTCTTCACTGACTTCCTCGCAAACAGCATGGGCGGCAGTTTCTCCGTCGAGATCATCAATCCGGGTTATTCGTCGCTGACGCCTGCGGGCACGATGGTCCGGATCGTACGCGGAAAGCCGGACGAGGACGACCTCATCGTCGTCATCCTGAAGCGGATCGACTATGAGCCGGCGGTGCTGGCGCCGGACAATTCCAGCCGCGTTCTCGAAGGCACCGGCTGGCTGTCCGTCAGGCTCTCGGACACCCCGAAGGGGCGTTCCTATTGCGAAGGCGTGGCTGCCTATACGCGGCTGACGTCCCCGACCGCTCCCGCCGCCGGCGACAAGATCGTCCGCACGTCCCTGACCCCCTTTTCAACGCTGTATGGCCATGCAGATCCTTGACGGGCCCGGCCTCACCTTCCCCACGCTCAAGACGATCGTCACACCGCTGCCGCCGCTGGCGAGCATCGGCGCATCGATTGCGCCGGGCCCGGGCACCGGTACGATCGAAAGCCTGTTCCAGGAATTCGCCCGGTTCACCGAAACCGTCGATGGCTCGGAGTCCCTTTCCACGGCGATGCACAGTAATTTCATGGCAATCATTGCACCCGGCAACATATTGCCCATCGGCAAGACCCTTTATCAGGCAATCGCCGAAGAATATGCTGAGCTTGAATTCGATGCTCTTGGCGGCGGACTAACCGAACAGAATAAATTCTTCAAATTCGCTGTATTTCTTTACATATCCACTTTCCATTTTTCAGTCTGGTACACCTATAAAATTGGGCAGCCCTTCGCATTCAGGCTTCATCCGGCCTATGTCGATTTCATGAGAGACGATGTCGCGAACACCTATTTCAAGGGCGGGCTGCGTGTTTCGAGTTCCGTATTGAACTCGACCTTTTTCGTCTCAGCTTTCGGGATAAGCTACTCGCTTACCGCCATGCATAACTGCTTCAATCACCTTGGCGACAAGAACGGGTTCGGCAGATACTCCAATATCATAAAGAAGAACGGAACTGCCGCAAAGCTTGATCCAAGAGAATATCTGGATTTCAGAATAGATGTGGTGAGTCATCTCAGGGAGAAATGCTCCTCCCTGATAGACGACGACATCAGTATATTTCTGGGCAAGATTCTTGATCAATTCCCTGCCGTAGGAGAAAGAATTCTCAGGGGTTATGGTTCCCTGGACATGTATTCCGTGGGCGATGGCGGCACCACGACGGGACTGTTCGGGCAGCCGAATTATGGAAACCTGTTCATGACGTACGAGCCCAACCGCAAGGCGACCGATCTGAATCATCCAGCGATCCCGCAACAGCTTGGGATTCGCCTGATCGATAGCGGCGACAAGGACATGGTCGCCACGCTATACTATCTTGGACTGGAGACCCCGGAGAATCCGGCCTCGGCGGTGCACGTAAAGCTCTACGGGTATCGCGATACGGACGTGGTGGACGACCATCCCGGCAGAAATGAGCTCTACGCGGTCGATCCCGCGACCTATGTCTTCAGCCGCGGCGGCATCGATCCTGTGACGCACATCTTCAAGAAAGAGCACATCTTTCCCGCCGAGACGGTCGCAAGGAGCGATCTCGGGGACAGGATCGATGTCGTTAGCTGCGATCTCCACAGTTCGTCCGGCCTGGATCCCGAGGAAATGACCTTCCTGATCTTCAAGCATCATCTGGTCGATCCCGCGCGGCTGCCACGCGCGATTTCGCTCTCGACCAAGCGCCTGCACCTCGACAATGCCTTCCAGACCGTCCTCGCCGCTGCGTCGGGCCAGACCCCCGCCGTGGTCGCGCCCGCGATCTTCAACGAGCCCGCGACCAAACTGTCCGACCTCGCCTTGGCGCTGGCCACCGATGCCGGGTTCGAATTCGACGCGGTCATCGAGGGAATGGGAATCGGGGAGAAGCTCGATGTGGCGGGCAAGGGCGGCCGCGCGGTCGGCAAGGCGATCGACCAGCGCGACCGGCCCACTGCGCCGGGATACGAGCTGCTGCGCTACGACCATGCCTGGGTCGATTGGTACCCCGGCGCCGGCGGCACTTCGGGATGGCTGCTGTGTCAGGCGACCGGCTTTGCCAGTCCGCTCAGATGCACGTGGAAGGAGAATTTCCCCCTCGCGCAGCAACAGATGCTCGAGACCTTCTTCGAAGATCTGGTGACGCGCGACGCACAGGGGCGGCCGGTCTATAATTGCATGCTGAGCGCGTTCCGCGCCTTCTCCCTCTTCCATTCCCTGGTGGAGACGCTGTCGCAGGCGCTCGACGCACTGGGCACGCCGGGCGCGGCGGCCGCCAAGCAGAAGATCGGCACCTATCTCAAGAACGAGGCCCAGGTGTCGGTCATCCTGCCGACGGGCATGAGGATGGCGGCCCCTCCGCTCAAATACGCCACGATCGAACCCTTCTACTTCCCCTGAGGACAGCGTGACCGGTCAGAATTATCCTCCATTGTCGATGCTGCTGAGCCCGGAGAAGATCTCCGGCAATCTCAGCTTCGTCGGCGACGCAGTCGACCAGATCCTGAAGGGCGTGCGCTATACCCAGCTGGTCGTCGAAACCAGCCCGGCCAACGATTCCAAATATTACAGCCTCACGCTGGTGACGGCCGAACTGGCGATCGATGTCCTTGGCAGCGGCGTCAGGCTGATCCTGTTCCCTGCCGAGGACACCTCTTCGGAGGACGAGGACGGGGATACCGACAATGCCCCACCGGTATCCGAAATTCCGGTGGCGTTCGGCTATCGATGGCCGATCCTGCGCTTTGTCCGCGGCTTCGACGCGCTGAGCTTCGCGGGGGGCGCCCGGGCGTTCTTCGACCTGGCGCTGACGCTCGCCGAGGTGACACCGGAGGAATTCATCGCCGGGGTCGTCGAATGCTTCATCGACGACCCCCAGCCCTATCAGGCGCTTTATGATGCGCTCGCGGGGTGGGACGCCGGCGGTGGCGCTACGCCGCTTTCGGGACTCCAGCTCGCCGACGTCCCGGTCGGCGACACGCCCCTGCAATATGTCGCGGCCCGGGTCGTCGCGCTCGGAGTCGACCTCGATCGCGCCGCGTTCGAACTGTTTGTCGACACAAGCGACATCGACACCGCGATCGACAATGTCCTCGCGCTGTTCCGCAACTGGCTGGGCGGGATCAACCGTTCCGACCTGGAACGCCTGCTCCTCCCGCAATTCGCGGTCGAGCTTCGTGAAATCACGGCCGCGATCGAGGTGCCGCGCACGGTTCTCATCCCGCTCGACGATGACGGCGAGCCGAGCGACAACAAGGTCTGGCGGGCCGAGTTCACCGCCGGAGCGATCCGCTACGACAGCGAATCCGGCTTCGATATCGCCGTCGATGACGGCGTCGGCATTGATCTGCCGCCGGCGATCTTCCCCGGGCTCGGCATCACCATCGCGCTCCAGGACGGCAAGCTCGATCTCAGCCGCGATTCGAACATCGCCGAAGCGGATGCCGACGGCCGTCCGCCCGATTTCATCGGACTCTCGGCGCGCACCGCGGTGCTGGGCCTGCCACAGGAGTGGTTCGGGGATCTGTCGGGCGGCAGTTCGACGCTCGCAATCGTCGGGCGGAACATGCTGTTCGGCACCGGCGGCGTATCCGGCAAGGTCGCGCTCGAGGTGCTCGACCTGGCAACGCTCGCGCCCGCCGCCGAAGCCATGCCGGCCGACGGCACGCAGGAGCTCGAGTTCGTCCTCGGCAAGGCGCCCGAGACTGGCGCCCGCAAAGGCTTCGCGATCGGCTTCTCGACGTTCGAGATGACATTCCGCCAGAACGTCCTGCTCGACACGCGCATCGTCGGCAGCCTCACCGTGCCGCGGTTCAATCCCGGCAAGATCGGAATCGAGCTGCGCATCGCGCAGGACGGCGACTTCGCGGTCACCGGCACGTTCGGCGACGAAGGCCATCCGTTCGAAGTGCCGGGCATCTTCACCTATACCGCCATGAAGATCGCGGTCGGCAAGGAAGACGGCCAAGTCTTCCTCCAGACCAGCGGCGACCTTGCGTTCGACGGGCTGCTCGGGTCGCTGATCCCCGATCCGATCCACATCGAAAAGCTCACGATCGATTCGGCGGGCGGCTTCTCGATCGCCGGGGGGAGCATACCGCTGCCGCAAAGCGTGGTGCTGCCGCTGGGGCCGGTCAAGCTGGCGATCACCGCGATCCATATCGGCAAGACGACGCAGCCCCATGAGGGCGTGCCGCGCAACTATTCCTATTTCGGGCTCGACGGCGGGATCGACACCAACCCCACCGGGGTCAACTGCCGCGGCAAGGGCGTCAAATATTACTACACGACCGACGACAACCCCTCCCTGGGCCGCCTCTCGCACAAGTTCCTGCGCATCGAGGAACTCAAGGTCGATATCGTCCTGCCGTTCGGCGCGTCGAACGAGGATGCGGTGCTGATGATACACGGGTTCCTCGCGCTCAAGGATCCCGTCTACCAGGGGCTGATCGGCTTCGAGCTGCCCAAGGCGTCGATCGCGGGCGGCGCGGCGATGCAATATCACACGCAGCGCCCCGCCTGGCTGGTCCAGGCATGGCTCGAGCTTCCGGTGGGACTCCCGCTCGGCTCGACCAGCCTCGCCATCTACGGCTTCAAGGCGATGTTCGGGCTGCGCTTCATCGCCTCGAAGCTTGCCGTGCCCGGGCTCACCGAAGACGACAGCTGGACCGACTTCTACGCCGCACCGCCGCTCGGCCTGTCGTACGAGAAGTTCCTCTCCCCCGAAAAGACCGAGGGCGCGTCCAATCCCTTCTCGATCGGCGCGGGGGTCAGCCTTGCGACGCAGGCGAACGAGGGCAAGACCTTCACCTCGCAGCTGTTCCTGATGATCCAGATGCCCTTCCTGCTCGTGCTCGAGGGCAAGTTCGACGTGATGGCGGACCAGCGTCTCGGTCTCACCGGCGACGAACCGCCTTTCTATGCCGTGCTGATCCTGTCGGCGACGAGCATCGAGATCGGTGCGGGCGCGCATTACCTGCTGCCGCGCGCGACCGGCGAGATCCTCACGCTCGATGCGACGATGGAAGCCGCCTATTTCTTCCGCAATTCCTCGGCCTGGTATCTCAACGTCGGCACCGAGGAGAAACCGGTCACCGCACGCGTGATCAGCATGTTCGACGCGCATGCCTTCCTGATGCTGTCAGCCAGCGGCATCAGCGCCGGGACGGGCGTCAGCTATGATTTCACCAAGAATTACGGGCCGATCCACGTCTCGGCCTATGCCTATCTCGACATGTGGGCGCATGTCAGCTTCACCCGCGGGCGCGCGGGCGGCGGCATCGCGCTCGGCGGGCATCTCGAAGTCAGCGTGTTCAAGCTGGGGCTGCAGGTCTCGCTTGCGACGGTGCTCACCGTCGAGCTGGCCAAGCCCTTCCGGATCGCCGGATCGGTCGAGGTCTGTGTCAGCGTCGACCTGAAGATCAAGAAGTTCGAGAAATGCGTCAACGTCGATTTCGTCTGGCAACGCAGCAACGAGATCGACCGCGATCCGGTACCGCTGATCGCAGGAGGTGCGGGCGGGGAGCCCGCATCGGCGGTTCATATGCTCTCGGGCGACACCTACAAGCTCGAATTCTCGACGTCGCCCGATCCGCAGCAGACCTGCTTTGTCCCGATCGATTCCTATATCGACATCAAGCTGGCCAAGCCGGTCGTGCCCGGCGCCGGGACGGGCAATATCGGCGGCTTCACCAGCGCCCCGCAGGGGACGTCCGAGCGCCTGCCCCCGCGCTTCGCCGCGCACGCGGTGGACCATGACTATGCGCTCGATTCGGTCAGGCTCGAGGTGCTGGGGCCGAACGGCTGGATCGATTACCATCCCTATCAGGCGATCGCCGGGCTCCCCGACGGAAACACGGTCCCCGACCTGACGTCGCTGCCGATCGGCATGTGGCAGCGCCAGGAAGCGGGCCATACCGACATCCGCCTGCTCGCGCTGACGCCGTTCAGTTTCATGCGCCCCGCCATCGCCTATCGGCCCGAGGAATGGGGCGTCACCCCTTCCAGCATCTATTGCGTCGGCACCGCGCGCGAGGAACGGTGCGCGATCTGGGACAGGCCCGACCTGAATGTCGGCATCGGCCAGGGTGGCGAAATCAACGGCATGACCTTCCTCGCCGAGGCGCAATCGGCGGGCGTGGTTGCGCTGACCGACCCGCGACTGGCGCCCTATTCGCTCGCGCTTCAGCCCGGCGGCCGGCTCGTGCTGACCTTCCATGAGCCGGTGGCATCGTGCCGCATCGTCGCACACAGCCAGGCCAACGCGGTCACCGTCCGCTTCCAGCGCCGCAAACAGGTGACGCTCGACGAATCGCCATCGCCGATCCCGGCTCCCTGGCCCTCGGCGAATGTCGAATATGTGGACCAGGAAGTGCGCCAGGTCGCGCGCGCCGATCTCGCGAATCCGATCGTCTACGCCGCGTCCCCGTCTTCGATCGAGCGGGTCGTAATCGAGACGCCGGCACCCGACCAGGCGCTGATCGACCAGCTCGAGCTCCAGCTCGCCCAGCTCTACGACGCCTGGGTGCTCGCCGCTCTGAAGGACCGCCCCACGGTCGACGCGCAGAGGCAGAAGCTGCGTGCGCAGATCCGGGTCGAGCATGACAGAATCTGCGTCGCCGATGCCGGCTGGGGTCCCGGCGCGGACAATGCGCAGGCCCAAGACGCGGCCCGGCAGCGGCTCGAACGGCTGCTGACGGTCCTTGCCGGCAAACGCGCGCAATATGACCGGGATTGTGGGACCATGCCCGGCGCGAGCGTTCCCGGCACGCCGAACCCGGTCGCCGCGTCGGGCGCGCGTCCACCGGTCCTGAGGGCATCCGCCGAGCCGGTTCGCGAAACGCCTGTCGTGCGCGATGCCGAGCCCGCGCCGCCGCGCGGGTGCCTGGCCGTCTTCTTCCCGGCGCCGACCCCGACCCCGCCCAGTCCAACACCAACACCAACACCAACGCCTTCGCCCCCTCCGCCTCCGGCTCCGCCGCCGCCTCCATCGGTCGACTGCGCGGCGCTGGCAAAGGAGATCGCGCTACTCGAGGAGCAGGTGGCCGCGCTGCAAGCGGAGATCGATGCGCTCGCGTCGCAGCCCTATTACCATCCGCCCAGGGATTGGGAGTGCGGCACGTTCGTCCATGAGGTCTGCTGGATGACCTCGAAGGATCTGGCCTATAATCTCAGCACCCCCGGGCTGGACGCGATCGAGGCCGATTTCAGCACGATGCGCGACGCGATACGCACGCGCGTGGCACCGGTGTGGCGCCCGCACCAGGCCTATCGCGTCACGCTGCTGGTAAGCGACACCGTCACGCCTGCGGGCGAGAGCGCGCTGATTCATCACCAGCCTTACTATGTCCATTTCAGCACTGACGGGCCGATCGGTTTCTATTCGAAATACCAGCCCCCCGCGCTGTTCGGCATCCCGCCCGACCTGCCGCCAAATCCCGTACCGCCGCCGGACGGCGACGACCGCGACGAAACGCCGGTTCTGGCGCTCAAATATTATATCGACGCCCGTTCGTTCCCGGACCCGAGCGGCCGGCTCGATTATGCCAAGCCACTCTATTGGGGGAAGGTCGCGCTCAACCTCTATCTTTCCGCGCCGCACGCCTATCATTTCTTCATCGACTGGCCTGCCGATATCGGACTCGACCCGCGCCAATATGCGATGGAAATCCGCGTGCTCGATCCGGCGATGGCCCAGCTGGATCCGAACGCGCTACCCCATGAAGCACCTGACGTCTCCTCCCCGTCGATCGCGCCGGTGACCTGGATCGACGACGAGGCGCCGCGCGTCACGCCCGAGATTGCTGCGCTCAACGCCTATCACGGCTCCCCCGGCCTGGGCGCGGGCGACGTCTGTCTGGTGAGCGGCGGCGAGCCGATCGTCCCGGCGGCGCGGGCAGCGCATGTCGAGCTGTCCGACCTGAAGCCCAACAAGCTCTACACTGCGGTGGTGTTCAACCAACGCCTCGACGGGAGCGGGGCGGAGGCCGAGATCCACCGCTTTCCCTTCTGCACCTCGCGTTACCCCGATTTCGCGGCGCACATCGCCAGCAGCCGGCTGCGCGACGCCAAGGGCAATTCGCGGATGGCGGTGTTCGCGATCGACGCACCGCTGGCGGCCGGTGCGCGCGCCGCCGCGCTGGCGACGATCGACATGGTCAATCCCGCCGCCGAGCCCGACACCGACGCTTACCCCGACGCGTTCGACCGGCTGATCTTCGCGAGGCTCGGGCTCGCCGTGCCTGCTCCTCCAGCGGGTATCGAATATAATTTTGTCAGCGACGGCGCCGGCGACACCTATGGCCTGTGGCTCCGCGGAATCGAAGCGATCAACGATCCACGCATGCCCCGCGCCGAGGCCGCCGCCGCGATCGCGCTGCTGGCGAATGACGATCCGGTCGACCCGGACAGTCTCGGTATCCTCGTCTCCAGGGACGGCCGGGAGATATTCGTAATGGCGCGCGGCGGGTCGCTCGCCATAGTCGATGTAGCCGTTTCATTCACGCCCAGGAACTGGGACGGCGACAGCTATGTCGCCGGCACTGCAGTTACCAGCGATGCCTTCAGCAAACCCTAGGAGCCGCCCTTGGCCTTTGTGAACGCCTATGGCTTCGCGCAGCCGGCCAGCTTCCGGCGCTGCTTCCCGACCAAGGCGGGGACGATGCTCGCGGTCGGCACGATCGGCGGCGACGGGCTCGCCGCGGAGATCGCCGCCAATGGCGATTGCCTGTGGTCGCGCCGCTACAATTTCGCGAACCACGAGCTCGAGTTGCTCGATGGCGTCGAGGCGCCCGACGGCCATTTGCTCCTCGCCGCGGCACGGCGGTCGGATCAGCCGGGTAGCCTGCTGGCGCTTCGCATCGCGCAGTCGGGGGCGATCCTCTCGACCCGGGAGCTGCTGGACACTGGAGCCGATTCGGGCGCGAGAATCGTCCGCAGCGCCAAGCCCGCATTCGAAACGCTGGTCCTGGCCGGGCCCCAGCGAAGCGCGTCGGCATATCAGCGTTCCGCGGGCCGTCTCGTGCAACTCGACTCGAACAACGACGTCCTGAGCGCGGTCGACGTCATCGTCCCGGGGGGTGGGCGCCTGTTTGCCGGCGTGGCGGACACCAACGGTTATCTGCTCGTCGGCGACATTCCCGAAGCGCGCCCGCTGTCGCAGTGGCAGCACGCCGGTTACGAGGCCGAGCTCGATGCGACCGGTGCAGCCGGACTGGTCGTCGAGATCGACCCCGTCGCCGCGACGATCCGGTGCTGGCGGCTGCTCGACAATCCCGGCGTGCCCGCGGGCGCGTCATTGCGTGCGGTGGCACGTCGCGCCGACGGCAGTTTCGTCATCGCCGGCTGCCGCACTCTCGGGAAAAGCCGGTGGACCTTCGCCGCAGAGGTAGCGCGCAGCGCGGGCGACGTCGCTCTGAGCCAGGCGTGGATCTATGAGGCCCCGGGAGTGGGCGATCGGCCGGCGGCGGTCGTCGCGCTTCCGGTTGGTGCGCGCATCCTCGATCACTCCAATGCCGCCGCGGACTCGGCACGCGTGCTGCGTCTCGGCGCCGATCTCCAGGCGACGGCGGCAAGCGGCTTCGACCTCGCCGCGCCCGCGCAGCTCCTGGACCTCGCGCTCATCGGAGCGGGCCAGGTCGCGCTCACGGGCGCGACCGGCGATCAGGCACTCCTCCTGTCGGTCGATGCCGGTTTGGAATGCTGCAAGACGGTCCCGAACCCGCCGCCGGCCGGAGAGAGCCACGCGCCGTTGATCCAGCCGTTCCGGGTCGACGGGGTCCCGGTGCCGTCGGGCGGCAAGGTCGACCTGACCTCGACCCCGCTCAAACCCGCCGTCGCGCAGCTGTGCGGCTCGGGAGTGGACAAATGGGGCGATACAACCCTCGTCCAGTCGCCTTATCTCAACCTCCAGGTGGCGGGCTCTACCGGGGCCGACGCCTCGGCTGGGATGCTGCTGCGCTGGTTCCTGCTCGGCACGCTGGGCGAGAACCACCTGCCCAAGGGCGACATGGCGAGCGCAATCGCGCCCGGCGGGTTCAACCGGCTCGCCGACGATCATGTCATTCTGCGCCGCGCCGAATGGCCTGCCGCGCCGCCGGTCCGCGCGCTCGACTTCGCGATCGACCGTCCCCTGCATGTCGACAATGACGAACGCATCTTCGTCTTCCAGACCGGCACCGGCGTGCGGCAGGCCCTGTTCCACGTTCATTTCCCCGACGCCGATGCCTTCACCGCTGCCGCCTTGTCGACTGACGCCCTCAACAACCCAGCGGCGTTCATCGCCGCCTATGGTGCTCTCCCGATCGAGGTCGAGCTCCGCGAGGCGCTGGCGATCGGCTGCGACATCGACTTCCAACCCGTTAGCGGCTGCGCGGTGCGGCTCGAAACGCTATCGGCCGGGGAGAATGTCGCGACGGCTCCGAAGCAGGTTTCGGGCCGTCATGTCCTTTCCGCGGCGGATGGGCCCGTCCGCCGGCTGTTCGCGGACAATATCCGCTCGCTGCGGGTCGAATGCATCGGCACGCACGTCGGCCGGGTCGCGTTCATCTGCTACGACGATCTGCTCGGCGACCTCGACCAGGCACAGGCATGGACCGATCTCGGCCGGTTCGCGCTCACCGACCAGCAAAACGAGGCCTTCGCCCGGTTCGAGGACAGTAGCCGATTCCAGGTCGACGGCCATTGGCGCCGGTTCAACGACGGCGCGTTCGTCAACATCGCCAATTATCACGACCGCTGGACCGATCCGGACGGACTCGGCCAGGCGGTGCAGGCCTATGTCCAGCGCAGCGACACCGATCCGCGCGCGATGGTGACGCTGCCGAGCGTGAACTATCCCGAGGAGGGCGGTCTCAGCGTCAGCTATCTCGACCTGCTCGGCGTGGCGGCGCTTGATTATCACGCCGCCCGCGCACTGGGGCTTGGTCATATCGACACCGGACCGGCCGATGCCGCGAAAACCTGGCTCTATCTGATCGAGTACCGCACCGACGCCGATCTCCAGGATGGCAAGGGCGTACGCGACGTCCAGCATCTCTGGCTTGGCATGCCGACGCGGCTGGCCGACGAGCGGCTGCCAATGACGCCGGGGCTCGACCCAGTCGAGTACGGCCTCGAGGTGCCGACCGGCTCGGGAGGCACCCATTCGCTGACCAACGCACAAGGTTACACGCCCGACGGCGGGTCGCGCTACATCCGCCTTCACCCGACCTGCCCGCCGCTCCAGTCCCAGCCCCAGGGTTTCTTCGACCCGCCCGTGCCTTTCGACCTGTCGCAGGCGGCGCTCCCCGCCTGCTACGGCATCGAGTATCGCGTCCAGGGCGCGACCGCATGGATCAAACCCGAGATCGCGCACGATCCGCACTATCTGGACACGTCCACGATCGCGGAATCCACGCCCTCGCCGTTTCCGGCCACGCTCCACGGCGCGCCCTTCGTGCACCGCGAGACGATCGACGGAATCCGCGAATATGGCGCCTATGCGATCAATATCTTCTTCCGCGCGTCGACGACCAGCGCCGTCCAGGCGACCGACACCAGCGTGTTCCGCCGCGCTAATCGGCTACTGCCGCCAAGCGATCTCAACGCGCAGCTGATCCAGCGCGAATCGCCGTGCGTGCTCACCACCGAGGCCGAGCAGTCGATGCTCGAAAGCCTCGTCGCGCTGCCTACCGACCCGACCCTCATCCGCCTGTGCTTCAACTACGGTTTCGCTCAGGACGCCGCCTATGACTTCGCCGACAAGGTCGAGCTGTTCTTTCGGCCGTTGGTGCCGCGCAGTGTCTCGGGCGGCGTCAAGACGATCTCTCCGGACAGCGATCCGGCGCGCGTTCGGATCGAGCTGGAAAACTATCAATATGCCAGCACCGCCGAGATCGCGCATCCGGCGCTTCTCCAAGCCGACCGCGCCAATTTCATCGGCGGCGCGCTCACCGCCGGCACGCGACGCTTCGTGATCGAGGAAATCCCGGTCACCGGCGCCAATCCGGTCTTTGTGGTGCGGAAGCCGACGGTCACCGGGGTCGAGCATAGCGCAGGAACGCCAGGAAATCCCGGGATCGACACGCTGGTCGTGCAGTACGCGCCGCTCGGCTTCGCGGTCGGCGATCTGGCGATGGCGGTGGAGAACATGGCCGATGCGGCGAATTGGGGAATCGCGCATCCCGATCCCGCTCCGAACCCTCTCGCGGCGGTCGTCACGATCGGCCATTCGGACTGGCAGACCTATACCGAGACCTTCACCAGCGGCGGCGTCCCGACCTCGCGCAGGCTGCGCGGGTTCTGGGAACAGGCGCTGGTGACGCCCGTCGCCTCCCAGCCCGGCTCCTTCCGCATTTCTTTCGCGGGCTTCACGCTGCCCACGCATGCGCAATCGAGCGCCGCGGCGCCGGTGAGCTGGTGGCGCGGCACGGTTCGCGTGCCGGTCGCCAATCACGACGCCGAGGATCGCCGCAGCCTGAAGGTACTGCGGATGCAGACTGACACCGTCACCGGACTCTTCGAGCTGATCGCGCAGGACGACAGCGGCTCGGCCGATCTCCCGCTCACCAGCGCGACCGATCCGGTACTGGTCAACTATTATCCGGGATACCGCGTCTATCTTGGCGCCGACCCCGCGCACGGACTCGACGCCGCCGGCGTGATGCCCGCCACCGGCCAGGGATCGCGGCTGACACTGATCGGCGCCCGCTCATGTGACACGCTCGGCGCGGACAATTCCGGCCAGCTCTACGACTATCGCTCCAACATCGGCACGCCCACCGTGATCGGCGCGGTCGAGATCATCGCGCCCGGCGTGCCCGATCGCCCGACAGGCCTTCTCTATGCGACTCCGCCCGATGGCGGCGGCTTCTCGACCTATTCTTTCACCCTGGGCTTTCAGGGCCGGATTCCCTATGCGCTCGCGTTCTTCCGGGCGGACGCGCTCAGCATCCTGCGCACGCTCTACGAACCCTCGACCCTGGCCGAGCTCACTGCCTGGCTGTTCCCGCCCAAGCCCGATTCCTCGTTCACCGACCAGTTTCACGACCTGCTCGATTTCGTCGAATCGCCCACTCGCACGTCGCCCGACGCCTTCGAGACAGAGCAGGGCAACAAGACGCTTCCTTATCCGGACAACCCGCTGCTCGGGCTGACGGGTTCGATGTCGCTCGCGACCGCCAAGGCTGTGATGCGCGATGCCGTGGTCGCCGCCTTCGTCGGGCTGACCGAACAGCCGCTACCCTATTCGCTGATCGACGATCGCCTGCCCACCAACGCCAGGCAGGTCTTTCGCGATCGCAACGGCGCCTTGCTCACGCCCGGCACGACCGGCTTCGATCTCACACCCATGGCGCGCAAGCTCTCGGACGGCTCGGTTCAGTTCGTTGATTTCAGCCTTGGGGGAGCGATGAACGCCAACACTGTCTACTTTTACTTCGCGCGCGAGATCGGCAGCCGGCTCGAGCTTGGTGCGCCGAGCCCGATCCTCGGCCCCGTGGCGCTGGTCAATCTCGCCGCTCCGCTCGCGCCGCTCGTTCGCCGGGTGACGTCGATTCCCGTCGACGAAGCAACCGCGGCGCCGGCGCGCGTCGCGTTCGAGCTGGTCACGCCCTCGGCCACCGACCCGGTCGCCAGGCTCCGCATCTATCGCGCACTCGACCCGCTTTCGGCGTTAAGCATCCGCACGATGACGCTGCTGCCCGAGCTGACGATCGACGACCTACCGGTCACTCCCGACGGCACGCTGCTGGCCTCCGACGAATTCTCCACCGGTGATCCCCCCTTCGGTGAATCGCTGTTCTATCGCCTCGTCTGGGCCCGAGAGGTCCGCTATCTCGATCTCGCAAACCAGGTGCAGTTCGCAGAGGCGCTCTCTGAACCAACGCAGGCGCTGTTCACGGCGGTAGTCGATATCGCGAGCCCCGAAGCACCGGTGCCGAGCATCTCGGCGCTCTCGACCGATCCCGAGGGCCGCAAGCTTCTGCGCATCAGCTGGCCAAAGACGGCGCACAATGCGACATATCACGTCTCCCAGCTCGACGCCTCCGGTAACTGGTTCCGACTTGGCAGCGTGATCTCCAACGAGGCGCTGGTGACCTTCGACCTGCCGGTCGCGCTTCCGCCGGCCAAGGCCAGCGGCGATCCGATCTTCTATCGCTTCAAGATCGACGCGGAGAGCAGCGGCGGCCGGGTGAGCCTCTACGACGCTCCGGTTACCGCAAACCTGCTCGCACTCTGAGGGAGCGCCGCGAATACCCCTCGGGCCAGTTTAGCGCCGGTCGCGCGGACTCTTGCAACCGCTCCGACGATCGGTCATCCTCGCCTTGCAGTGCGCAGAAGGCTGGCAGCGGCACTGCAGGATCATCCTGCCAGGCATCAAGCACGCCCGTCCGCTCATGGCCGGGCCGCCGCTCGGACGAGGGACCAGTTCGGATCCCGGACCGCGGCACTCCCTGAAAATCACGCGCCCGCGCGCCGGGTCGTGAGCTGTCGCGCCCGAAAGGCGCCGTCATGTCGTGCCTGGATCGTTCCCCCCACCGGCACCCCCGGGCCGATGCCAGCCATGGTGACCGCCCGTGACCGCCCGGCAGGCCGCAGCCAGGCCGGCCGGAGCGGCGCCTCGGTTCGAGGGATCGAGCCCGCATCTGGATACGCTGTTCCGCACGGAAGCGCCCCGCCTGCTCCGTTTCTTCCGCAAAAAGACGGGCAACCGCGATACCGCAGCCGACATGGTCCAGGAAACTTTCCTGCGCCTCGCCGGGGCGGACAGCACGGGATTCCGCAACCCGGCGGCCTATCTCCAGCGCGTCGCGCGCAATCTCCTGATCGACCGCGCGCGGCGAACCGACGTGAAGCTCGCACCGATGCACCTGCCCTTCGACGAAGAGATCGACCGGGCGGTTGCGGCCGACCAGACGGACATGCTCGAGGCGGAGGACACGCTCGGCCGCTTCGAGGCCGCGATCCTCGATCTCAACCCGAAGACGGCGGAAATATTCCTGCTCCACCGCATCGACGGTCTGACCTATGACGCGATCCGGGAGCAGATGAACATGAGTCTGGGCGCCGTCGAATATCATATCATGCGCGCCCTCGCCCATCTCGACGAGGCCTTGAGCGACCAATGAACCCCGGCGACAGCGATATCCCGCAGCCGGCCGGAGACCTGCGCGAGCAGGCCAGCGCGTGGTTCGCGCGCATGCGCCGTCCCGACGCCGTCTCCTTCCAGGCCGAGTTCGATCGCTGGCTCGCGAGCGACGTGCGACATCTCGCCGCCTATAACCGCATCTCGGGCGTGTTCAGCGACGCGAAGGTCCTGCAGCGATCCGCCGTGCTCGGCGAGCGCCCGCCGCCCCGGCCAACGCGCACATCGAGAAAGCGGGTCATGGCGACCGCCCTCGCGCTGTCCGTCACGATCGCCGCTGTCGGCCTGTCACTCGTGCATCTCCGTCCAGGGCCCGCCACGCCCCGGGACGTCGCCGCTGTCGCCCCGACGCGCGGATCGAGTGTTTCGGGGGACATGCGGACCGGGCGCGGCGAGATCCGCGCCTTTGCCCTGGCGGACGGATCGTCGGTCACGCTCGACACCGACAGCGTGCTCACGGTCGCGTTCACGCCCACGCGCCGCGACCTGCGGCTCCAGCAGGGGCGCGCGCGCTTCTCGGTCGCGCACGAGGCGCGCCCCTTCGTCGTTTCGGCCGGCAATGGTAGCGTGACCGCGCACGGGACGGTGTTCGACGTGGCGATCGACCGCGATGCCCGGGTCCGCGTGTCGCTGCTGCGCGGCTCGGTCGAGGTCGCCCTGCCCTCACCAAAGGCTGCGCCCTCGGACGGTCGCGTGCGGCGCTGGCTGGCGCCTGGCGAGGAGCTGGCATTCGACCGCAGCGCCGCCCTTGCCGTCGCGCCGTCGCTGTCGACCCGCGAAGCCGCCTGGCCGCAGGCCATGCTTGACGTCGACGGTGCCCCCCTTGCCCAGGTTCTCGCTGAAGCCAATCGCTATTCGTCGACGCAGCTCGAGCTGGGCGACGCGGGCCTTGGCGGCCTGAAGACGTCCGGTCGCTTCCGCATCAACGACCCCGACACGCTCGCCGGAAACCTTGCCCGGCTGTTCAACCTCGAGGCCGACCGGACCGCGCCCGGGACGATCGTGCTGCGGCGGGCTCCCGCGCGCTGAGCGTGCGCCGCCGCAAGGGGCGGCCGGGCGCGCGACTCCGCCACGATTCCTGGGCTTTCTGACCGGCCACGAAAAAAATGTCGTCCCGACCTTAAGGGGTGCCAGCCCCGATACGTCGAACCCCTTCGCCGAGCACGCTCCACGAGGGAGCGGCTCGATCGAAGGGGACGGATCATGACGAAGTTCAGGCACCGGGCGAAGCGCCTCGCCATCCACGCAGCCCTGGCCGGGTGCCTCTCGGCCAGCCTGCCGGCCTGGGGCCAGTCGGCTCCGACCATCCGGTACGACCTGCCCGCGCAGCGGCTGTCGGATGCGCTGCGCGCGGTCGCGAAGATATCGGGGCGCGAGGTGATGTTCTCGGCGACCGATGTCGAGGGCAAGAGCGCAAACCGCCTCGCCGGTACTCTGACGCTCGAACAGGCCATCGCAAAGCTGCTGGAGGGGACTGGCCTCACCGCCGACTATAGCGCGGGCGCGGTGATCATCCGGGGGCGATCGATACCGTCGGACCCGATGACGTCGGAGCCGACGGTCGCCGACGTGCTGGTGACCGGCTCGCGCATCCGCGGGGCCGGTGCTCCTTCGCCCGTCATCGTCATCGGACGGGAGGATATGCGCAATGCCGGACAGAATACGCTGGCCGATGTCGTGCGCGACATTCCGCAGAATTTCGGGGGCGGCCAGAATCCGGGCATCGGCGCCGGCGTGCCGGCCGCCAGCGGCAGCAACATCGGCTCCGCGTCCTCGATCAACCTGCGCGGCCTCGGATCCGACGCGACGCTCACCCTCCTGAACGGCCACCGACTGAGCTATGGCGGATCGCGGCAAAGCGTCGACATCTCCGCCATCCCCGTTCTGGCGGTCGACCGGCTCGAAGTGATCGCCGACGGGGCCTCGGCGATTTACGGCTCGGACGCGGTCGCGGGCGTCGCGAACATCATCCTCAAGCGCGACTATCAGGGCGTCAGCACCAGCGCGCGGCTCGGCGCGTCGACCGATGGCGGCAACGTCCAGCAGAATTACGGCATCATCGGCGGCGCGGCCTGGAGCAGCGGCGGCTTCCTCGCCGCCTATGACTTCGAGCGCGATACCGCCATTAGCGCCGGGCAACGCAGCTACACATCGATGCTGAGCCCCGGCGAGACCCTGTATCCGGCGATCAGGCACCATATTCTCCTGATCAGCGCGCATCAGGAGCTGGCGCCGGGCCTGACCCTCACGATGGACGGCCTCTACAACAACCGGCACAGCCTTTTTAATTATCCGTTCAACAACACCGGCAACTACAAGGCGTTTGGCGGGCTGTTCTTTCCGAGGTCGGAGTCCTTCATCCTTGCCCCGTCGCTCGGCTGGTCGGTCGCGCCCGGCTGGGAGGTGTCGCTTGCAGGCGCGTACGGCAGCGACCGCACCCATTATGATTCCGACACCTATACCAATGGGGCCGTCGTCTCGTCGGTGCGGGGTTGCTATTGCAATTCGACCCAGTCAGCCGAACTCGGCGCGAACGGTTCGCTGTTCCCGCTGCCCGGCGGCGACGCGAAGCTCGCGATCGGAGGCGGCTATCGCCGCAATGCGCTCCGCGCCTATCGTACGGTCGGTTCGCCGCAGAACATCGACGTCGCGCAAACCAGCCGTTACGGCTTCGGCGAACTCAGCCTCCCGCTTATCGGCGCCCGACAGAATATCCCGTTCGTCCACGAACTGAAGCTCAGCGCGGCGCTCCGATACGAGGATTATTCCGGGATCGACCGGATCGGCACGCCCAAGGTCGGGCTTGTCTACGCGCCTTCACCCGACCTCTCGCTCAAGGGATCCTGGGGCAAGTCGTTCAAGGCGCCGACCATGTACCAGCAATATTCGGGCAAGATCGACTCAGTGTATCCCGTCGCGAGCGTCGGCGGCACCGGCTATGCGGCCGGCTCGACCGTCATCCTGGTCACCGGCGGCAATCCGGGCATCAAGCCGGAGCGTGCGACGAGCTGGACCGCGACGCTCGACCTGCATCCCCGGGCGGTGCCCGGCCTGCAAATCGAGGCAAGCTATTTCAACGTCGCCTACCGGGACCGGATCGTCGCGCCGATCACCTTTACCGCCCAGTCGCTCAGCAACCCGATCTACCAGGACCTGGTGAACCGGGCGCCGACCGCCCAGGACAAGATCGACGCGCTCGCCAATACCGACGGGGTCAATTATCTCGCCGGGGCCTATGACCCGGCCACGGTCGTCGCGATCGTGGACAACCGCAATCGCAATGCCGCTCGCCAGACCATCCGCGGCGTCGATCTGGCGTTGCGCTACGCGATCACGCTTGGCGACGATGCACATCTCTCGCTGCGGGCCAATGGCAGCTATATCGAGAGCCGCCAGAAGCTGAGCGCGAACCAGCCCGAGGTGCCGCTCGCGGGCACCGTTTTCAACCCGCCGCATTTCAAGGGGCGAAGCAGTGCCAGCTGGTCGAACGGCAACACGACCCTGACCGCCGCGATCAACTATCTGAGCAATACCGATGATGTTCGGTACACCCCGGTCGTGCGTGCCGGCGCGATGACGACGCTCGATCTTGCGGTCCGCCACAAGATCTCCGGTCACGGCCTGCTCGGCGACCTGGATCTGGCCCTTTCGGCGCAGAATTTCCTGAACGCGAAACCGGACGTCATCCGTCAGTCGGCCTCGTACAGCATTCCCTATGACTCGACGAACCTCACTCCGTTCGGGCGGTTCGTCAGCCTCTCGATCGAGAAGCGCTGGTGATGCGGCACCTGATGCGGCTCGCCGCGCCGACATTGGCCCTCGCGACCTCAGTCCCGGCCCTGCCGTCGCTCGCGACCTCCCTGCCGGCCCTGGCAACGCCGGCAGGCCGGGCCGTGGCCCCGGCCCTTCAACCCGGACATGGAAATTGCGCGGACCTGTTGCCGGCGAAAGGCAAACCGGCCGCGCGCCGCCTGGTGACGGCGCGCGACATTGCGATGCTCAGGGACTTCGGCGGCGGAGAAGTCTATCTGGGTGGCGAGAGCCCGATCAGCCTTTCGCCTGACGGGAAGACCGCCGCCTTCATGCTCAGTCGCGCCGAACCCGACGACAACGCTTATTGCCAGGCCCTCATCCTCCTGCCGGTCACGGCCGGCGGAACTCCGCGCATCATCGCCGCCGGCGGGGAGTTCCTGTCCTTCACGAACCAGGACCAGCGCGGGCTGGTGACGGCCACCGGCATGGGCAAGCTGGTCAGGCCGGCATGGTCGCCCGACGGACGCTGGCTGCTCTATCTGCGCCGCGATGCCGGCAAGACCCGGGTGTGGCGCGCCGCCGCTGACGGGAGCGAAGCCCGCCCGGTGGCGGAAGCCGAGGCGGAGATCGAAGCGGCCGGCTGGACGCCCGACGGGTCGAAGATCGTCTATACGACGAGGCCGGCGCTCCTCGATGCGGAGGCTGGCATCGAGCGCGAATCGCGCAGCGGCTATCTGTACGACGATCGATTCGTGCCGATGTACTCGAACCGCCCCCAGGTGCGGGGTCCACTGCCCCTCGTCTTCACGACGCTGACGCCGGGGATGACCGATGCGCGCGACGCGACGACGGGCGAGCGCCGGCTGTTCGACGCGACTGCCCTGCCCGGTTATCCCGCGACCGCGACAATCGCGGCGCGGACGATCGACGGGCGGTTCGCGTGGGTCGCGCCGGAGAAGAGTCCGCAATGGCTGAGCCCGACGTCGCTTTGGGCGGCAGGGGCGGGACATGGTTCCGCTCATTGCACCGCCGCTGCCTGCGGCGACGGCATCCAGACATTATGGTGGACGCCGGATGGCCGACGGGTTCGGTTTGTGCGGCGCGACGGTCAGGGCAACAGCCAGATGGCGGTCTACGTCTGGACGCCCGGAGACAAGGCGCCGCGACGGACATTCGCCACTGAAGACAATCTGATCGGGTGCCAGCCGGCCGCGGCCGGGCTCCTCTGCCTCCGGGAAAGCTCGACCCAGCCTGCCCGGCTGGTGCTCCTCGATCCCGACACTGGGCGACAAAAGATTCTGTTCGATCCCAATCCGGCGTTTCGCGACCTGATCCTCGGCACGGTCAAGCGGCTCCATTGGCACAACGACTTCGGGATGGAGACGTTTGGCGACCTGGTCCTTCCGCCGGACCGTCGACCCGGCGAGTTGGTCCCGCTGATCGTCGTACAATATCACAGCCGCGGCTTTCTGCGCGGCGGGACCGGCGACGAATATCCGATCCATGCCTTTGCCGCCCAGGGCCTTGCGGTACTCAGCGTGGAGCGCGTCCCGATGTATACCAGCCTGTTGCCGGCCGGTAACTGGCCGAGCTGGAAGGACGCGGAACCGGAGAATGTGCGAAACTGGAACGAGCGCCGCAGCCTCGCTTCCTCCGTCATGGCCGGCATCGACAAGGCCCTGTCGCTCGGCGCGATCGATCCCGGCCGCATCGGATTGACGGGCCTCAGCGACGGCATGACCACCGCTGCCTATCTGCTGAGCACTACCGACCGCTTCGCCGCGACCTCGATCAGCACGTGTTGCGCCGACCCGAAGACCGACCAGATTCTCGTCGGTCCGAGATGGGAGGCAGAGCGACAGCGCTTCGGTTACCCGCTGCCGACCGAAGACCGGCCCGATTTCTGGAAGCCCGTGTCGCTCGCGGTCAATGCGCCGCGGATCAGGTCCCCCCTGCTGATGCAGCTCGCGGATGACGAATATCTGCGGGCGCTCGAGACCTATACCGCCTTCCGCTATTCCGGACCGCCGGTCGAGATGTACCTCTTTGCCGGCGAGCACCACGTCAAATGGCAGCCGGCGCACCGCCTGGCCATCTACCAGCGCAACCTGGACTGGTTTCGATTCTGGCTTCAGGGCCAGGTCGATCCGGATCCCGCCAAGCGAGCCCAATATGCCCGCTGGGCGGAGCTGAGAAAAAGCGGCCGCGCCGCTTCACGCGCAACCCGTCCATGACCGCGTCCATGTCTCGGCATCGACCAGCCGCATCAGCCGCCAATAGTCATGGCCGCGCACGATCCGGTTCTCCGCAATGCTGCGCGAGATCGCGGCGCGATCCAGCAGACCCTCCCGCGCCATCAGCCCATCAAGCAATGTCTCGGCGATCCAGGCCCTGTTCTTTTCAAACAGCGCGGCCACAAAAGAATCCGGCGTGCCCTTGGAGCGCCGGTCGATCACGGCGCGTGGCAGCGCATCGGCAAACGCCTTCCGCGCGATGTGGCGGTTCTCGCCGCCGCCACACCACATCCAGCTCGGGATGCGCAGACAAAGCTCCGCGACCGGCTGGGAGAGCAAAGGCGAGACGGTCGGCAGGGTCAGGCTGCGCTCGGTTTGCAGGTGATTCTGTATTCGGAGCAGCAGCGCGATATGAGCAGCCTTTCCGGGCAGTGCGTCGTCCGGCGCATCCAGCCAGGGATGCCGGCACGCTGCTTCATGAGGAAGGTTCAAATCCGGATGAAGGAACGCCGCATCCGCTTTCCATGGATAGCGCTTCCGCCGGCTCATGAGCTTCCTGCCCGCGCTGCGCGCCACGTCCCAATAGCTCGCTGGCGCCAGCGCACTGATATCGCCGAGTGTTTGCCAGGCACCTTTGCCAAAGCCCTCGACAAACACGCGATCGGCAAGTGGCGCGGCCGATTGCAGAAAGCAGAATACATTATCCCCACCGGCCCCGTTGAACAGCGCCTGGGCCCCGCAGGCCCTGGCCAAAGCGAGAGTGGCGGCATCGCCGGCCTGGGCAAAGCTTCGCGCGACGGGCCGCGCAAACCGTGCGCCACCCGACCGGGCAAGATCGACGTCACTGACATCGAGCAAGTGCTCGGCGAGCGGTACCCCGACGTGATCGGACAGTGCGGCCGCATAATCTCGCTCATCCCCCGAGGGATCGGCTGTGACGAAGGTGATGCACCGGAAGTCCGCCGAAGCGCCCGCAAGGCCGGCTGCCACGATGGAAGAATCAAGACCACCCGAAACGCTCGCGATCGAGCGATCGAAACACCCCGCCCAGGCCGAGGTGCATTCCTGGACAGTTCGGCGCAGAGCCCCCGCCGCCTCGCCCTCGTCGCGGATAAGGCTTGCGCGTGCGGCGTGACGCCACGGCGACCACAATGTCGTGCATGTTCGTCCCCGCCCGACCGTCATACGGGTTCCCGCCAGCAGCTCGCCCACGTCGCGCAGCGCGGTCCGCTCGGCCTGGAGCTGCTCGTACAGGAGGTGCTGCGCCAGGCCGCCCCAATCGATCGATGCGGGGACCAATCCCGCTGCAATCAGCAATCCCGGCTCGGACGCGAAACCCGTTATTCCGTCCCGCCCGGCATGGAAGCAGCGCGCTTCGCCGATCGGATCGCGCAGCACATGGACCTCGCTCGTATCGGGATCCTCGATCACGGCGACGTAGCTGCCCCAATATTGCTCGAAAAGGATTTCGCCCCGCGAACCGCGAAGTTCGGCGATCTCTGCCATCGCCAGGTTTTCGACCTTCCGGTGCGCGTCTCGACGAAACACTCGCCCGACGACTGCTCCCCCGAGTCCCGGTGGAGCGAGGACCGGAGCATGTCCTGCCACCATCAATACCGTTCGTCCGGTCCGCAGCACGACCTCAAGCGCACTCAGCCTCTGGCTCCGGTCGGCGACCTCTCCCATCAAGCCCGGCCGGGCGCCGTGCTCAGCCGCGAGCGCCAGGAACCGCTCGCCGGTCACAGAGCCAGGACCGGCGTAAACCGCCGTACATGATCGACCCCGTCATCGAGTATCTCGCCGTCATGCTCGACCCAGCAATGCGCGCCAAAGGGCCGGAGCTGAACGCCGAAGACCAGGGTCACCCCATATCCTGCGCGCACTGCGTCCATCGCGAGAGCGACAGCGCGGACAAGGCAGCGGTCGAGCGGCATCGATAGCCCGCGCGACCGATGATAGCGTAATGCGAGGTCCTTGAGAGGGCCGATCGTCGCCGGCGGGGCGTCCAGCTGTGCCTTGCGAGCCCCGATCGTCGCCAGCACTGCGGCCAGTCCGCATGTCCCGAGCCGGATCGACGTGCTGCCGAGCGCGAAAAGGATGCGCGGTAAACCGGCGGAACGTATCCCGGCAGGTGCCAGGTCGATCAGGCTGCGGGCTGCGGGTGGATGTCCACACGGGACTATCTCGGTCGTGCTCTCGATCGGTCGCAGAAGATGCTGGGCCAGCAGAAGATCCAGGCCTTCGGGCGAGGCCGGCGCCCGACTTCGCCGGGCCAGCGACAGAAGTGCCCTGGCGCTTTCGCCCTCCAGGGCGAAATATCGGTCTGCGGTAACGTCGAGGAAGATCGGCCGATCCTGAATCAGGCAGAAGGCCAGCCCGTGCCGAAGTGCATAGCCCATCGCGGTTTGCCTCGTGGGTCAGAGGCCAGCGCGCGGACGGCGTCCGCGCGCTGACATCGTCAGTCGGCGGAGAGGCCGGCCGGATCCTGCAGGCCGGCGTCATCGCCGACACCGATGCCCGGTCCCTTGGTCTCGACGCTGGCGATACCCAGGTCGACGACATCGTCCTCACGACGCTGCGTGGTCTTTTCCATGACGGTCACCTTCTTGCTCCGCCGCGAATGATCTCGCGGCGACTTGAAGGCTAAGGGTCTCATTCGAAATAGGAATTTTATAATATCATTATAATCGGGCCGGCAACGCGCAGGCGAATCTCCCATCAGATCTGCGGATCGGAGTCGGCTACCGCCAGACCGAGATGCTGATGCATTCTCTGGAGCCCCAACTTTATGATGGCCGGATACGGCCTCAATCCGAAGAACATGCTGTATTGGTATCGTCCGGACAAAATGCCGCACAAAATACACTACGTCTGATCATCCGCGAGAATGGCAAGGACTCTTCCGGGCGTGAGGGAGTGAGCGACCTTTACGCCAATCCTGGCACCACCGCGCTGGCGCTGTGGGGTACGCCATCCCCGCCCGACCTGCCGAATTCTTTGCGTATTGCCGCGACACCCTAATTGCCGCGCGCAATCAAACCAGATGATGCTCTTCATCGCCTGGCATGGCATTTGGGCTGGACGCTGCCGCTTGCGAAATGGTCATACCACCGTGATCATTGACCAACGCAACAATTGTTCTAGTGCCACGTCATCCATTTCGGAGGCACCCGTGGCAGACGACATCGCAGACATTAGCCCGATTGACCTTGCAACGGAGCTAACCATCGCCTGGCTTGGCAATCCCAACAGCCGCGTGAACGCCGAGGAAGTGCCCGCCTTCATCCAGGCGATGTACGCGACCGTGACTGCGCTTGCGGGGCCGGGGGCTATAGTAGCGGAGCCCGTAACGTCTGCCGGGTATGAGCCGGCCGTAACGGAGCGCAAGTCGCTCGGGTCCAAGGAGCACATCATCTCGCTTATCGACGGAAAGCCGTACAAGACACTCCGCCGGCATCTGTGGGCCCACGGCCTCACGCCTGACGAGTACCGCGCCCGCTACGGCCTCAAGTCCGACTATCCCATGGTTGCGCCCGCATATTCGGAAGTGCGCCGGCAAATGGCCAAGTCAAACGGATTGGCGCGTAAGCCAGGAGTGCGGATGACCGCGAAGCCCGCGACGTCGGACACACCTGCGCCCAAAGCTCCGCGCGGACGGCCCAAGAAGAACGCGTAAACGGGATGGTGCGCTTCAAAGCGGACCAATCCGTATTGGAGGTAACTGGCCGTTTCGCCAACTAGACCCATATTCAGGTGGACTTATAAACCTCGGCGACCTCAAGCGATACAAAGAGACGTTATTGACGACGAGAACGATATCTTCCCGGCCGGCGTGCTTCGGCTGCCGAGGGCATCCACCGCCTAAAAAGGACATCGCAACAACAACGCGCCAGACGCTCGACGCGCTGATGGTTTCGGACACCTGACTAGCGTGGCGATCAGCCACCTCACTGTGCGAACGGGCTTTCTGAGGCGGCAACGCTCGTGACCGCTTTCAGATTGGCGACGCGGACGCCGTCCTGATCGTCCACCATGATCGTGGCATGTATGATGTCCTTCGCGTCAGCCAGTTCGTCGGCGATGACCAGCCCGAGCGTCTGACGGGCTCGGGCGCACGCCGTTCGGAAGTCGGCAAGCTCCTCACCCTGCTCGTCGGGCGTAAATGAAGCGTCGATCAAGAGATGAAAGAAATATTTCGGCACGAGCAGGGTGGAGCATATCCGCGCTGCCCTTGTCCATCCTATTACCTGCTTTCTGGTGGGCGACTTCCGGCGGGGCTCTCCGTCGGGAGACCTAACGTGTCGGAGCGTCGAATAAACGCACTTAAATGTTTAAATAATGAGCGGCGCTGTTATCGAAGATGATTACCGATTCATGAACGGATATTCATAAATTAGGCGCGTGAAACTATCCTAGATCAGGTTCGTTCGATAGAACATGCCTTATCTTCACAAATATGAGATTCGCTTAGCAAGGGTTGCCAGTTTCCCTGGCTACCCTTGGCCTCAATCAAACTGGAGCTGGCGTAAACTAAACGAGTCCGGATCCATTATCGTTCACGGCACAAACCACCGATCTCTTGAGGCGTGCTTCGCCGCCGTCAGAGCGCACCGAGCCGCGTTCGGCCATGCACCCATCAAGATCACTCTTCAGGAGGGCGGCGAGACGCATTAAACCGGCGAAGCTGCCTGAACTCTGAGGCGGCGGCGTTTTCGGTGTGAGTGTCGCTCCTTTGGTGCGCGGAAGGTTGGGCGCAGGCGATGATCACGCGGGCATTTCAACAACCGTGTCCGCGCGAGATTCTTTCTGTTAGTGAGAGGCGCATGCGCAACGCGTCAGAATGCCTCTCCAAAGCCGTTGAGATGGACGAGCGAGCTCTTCAGTGCGGCGCCTCGGTGCTCCGCGCTGACTATTCCGAGCTGGCCTCGCGATGGCGCGCGCTTTCTCGCACCGCTGCGTTGCAAGATCGCTTCGCTCGCTAGTTCATGTCGAGGCCCCGCGCAGCGGTCAGACGGCACGAACCAGGTAAACACAAGATTATTGAACTCGTGCGATAAGCCCCGATCAGCGTGGGTTACGGAGTTGCCGCTTTTTCTGGTTGGCGCATAGCGACACCTGAGGGAGTAGCCCAGTTGAACTTGAGGAAAGCGGCTTCGAGACAGCAGAATCCAGCGTGTCCGGGCCGGACAGCGTGGATCGTCCGAACGAGTCCGCACGCTCTATCGGACTGCAGGGATTGCGACCCTGACAGATGGGGGTCGTTGCCTCATTCATAATCTCTCCGATGGAAGTGCGCGAGTCGGGGAGGATCATTGCGGCCGAACGCTGGCTAAATGGCAGGAGACAACGGCGCTTTGTCCTGCTGACGGCTCAAGCATCACCACGCCGTCTATAAGCCAAATTAGGATGACGATATGCGGGTGGCTCGCGCCTGCCCAACAGATGCGCTCCCCTGAAAGACCGACGTCGAACGTATGCGATTGATCGCAAGCCCGCGTTTTCATCCAGTCACAAGGCGTCGAAAGAAATCATTGTATTAGGCCTCCCAGGAAGGCGCTGGTGCGAGAACTCCACCGCCCGTGCGGCTGTCGCACTCCCGCTCCCAACGCCCAAACGTCGCTTCATCCACGTCTATCGAGATGGCAGCCTGCTTGATCGTCAACCCTCGCCGCCGCCTCTCAGCCCGCAACTTTTCGCTGAGCGTCTGGGGAGGTGGCCACGGCTCGTAGCCGAGGAATGAAATGATGGCAGTATACTGAGCCACCATCGGCGCTTTCTGCCCAAGCTCCCAACTAATGACGCAGAACTGGCTGATGCCCATGCGCCGGCATCAATTTGCCGTAAGCCGAATTCAACGCGTCGCCGCTTGAGTTGCGTACCGAGTGCGTCTCCTTGGGGGGCCGCATTCTCAGGCTTTGTCGCCCGTGCCCGGACCGGTACACCCGGCAGCAAGAAGGCAACGCGGCCACACTCACACTAACTCGCTTTCGAGAGGTTGGCATCGCTAGAGTTGACCTATCCAATAGTGCTACGGGATGTGGAACCGTTTCGGAGGCACCCATGGCAGACGACATCGCAGACATTAGCCCGATTGACCTTGCAACGGAGCTAACCATCGCCTGGCTTGGCAATCCCAACAGCCGGGTGAACGCCGAGTACGTGCCGGCATTCATCCAGACGATGTATGCGACCGTGACCGCGCTTGCGGGATTGGGCAGCGTGGAAGTGGAGCCTACGGCGTCTGACGAGTATGAGCCAGCCGTAACAGTGCGCAAGTCGCTCGGGTCCAAGGAGCACATCATCTCTCTAATCGACGGAAAGCCGTACAAGACGCTCCGCCGCCAACTGTCCGGCCACGGCCTCACTCCTGACGAGTACCCCGCCCGCTACGGCCTCAAGTCCGACTATCCC
>NZ_JAQGLC010000065.1 GCF_028293085.1 Sphingomonas bacterium | reverse complement strand
CAATGGAGGTTACGGCACGATCCGCATGCACCAGGAGCGCGAATATCCCGGTCGCCTGTCGGGCACGGAGTTGCGCAATCCCGATTTCGCGGCGCTGGGCCGCGCTTATGGCTGCTGGGCGGAGGCGGTGGAGACCACCGCCGAGTTCGCCCCGGCGCTTGCTCGCGCGATGGCGGAGACGGGCGTGCGCTTGCTGCACCTGAAGACCGATATCGAGGCGATCACGCCGGGAACGACGATCTCGGCCATCCGCAAGCGCTAGGCGGGGATTCGGCCGGAACGGGCGATGGGGCTCCAACCGGCCATTCCGACCGAGCCCTCATTTTTCCGGCTGCGCCGGCTTCCTCTCCCCGGCGGCAGATGAGTCAGGACACCATGTTGTTCGGAAGAAACGACATAGAAAAGGCCGCCCCGATTGCCCGGAGCGGCCTTCAAATTTGTGATCTGAACCCTGTCAGATGTCGTCGCCAAGGGCACCCTTCACCTTGCCGATGAATTGCTGACCCTTGCCTTTGATTTCCTGGCCGGCGCCTTCGTCGCGCTTGTCGGGGTTGTCGCTCTGCTGCTTGACCTTGCCGATGGCTTCGTTGACATTGCCTTTGATCTTGTCGGTGAGTTCACCCATGTGCCTGCTCCTCGATTATCGCGCGGCGCCGCTGGCCGGCGCCTGCCACTCCCGGGCAATAAACGGTTGATCGGGCCCGCGGTTCCTGCGGCTCGTCGCGTATCTGCCTCGCAGGACACCGGAAAATCCCCATGTCCGACCGCATAGCCGAGCATTATGAGCGCCATGCCAGGGCGTTCGATCGCGATCGCTCGCGCGATTTCGTCGAGCGCCCGTGGATCGAGCGCTTCGTCATGCCACTGCCGCGCGGCGGGGCGATCCTCGATCTCGGCTGTGGCGGCGGCGAGCCGATCGCGCGCTATCTGACCGATCAGGGCTTCATGGTGACGGGGATCGACCGCTCGGCGACGATGATCGGGCTCGCCCGCACCCGCTTTCCGCGCCACCGCTGGCTGCAGATCGACATGCGGACGCTGGCGATCGAGGACCGGTTCGAGGGGGTACTGGCCTGGGGCAGCCTGTTCCATCTCGACCATGACGAGCAGGAAAAGATGATCGCGCGCATGGCGACCTGGCTGAAGCCGGGCGGGCGGCTGCTGTTCAACAGCGGGCCGTCACGCGGCACGTCTGCCGGCGAATATCGCGGCGATCCGCTGTTCCATGCCAGCCTCGACCCGGCCGAATACCGCGCCGCTTTCCTGAAGGCCGGACTGGTCGAGATGGCGCATGTCATCGAGGACCCGGGCTGCGGCGGCGCAACCGTGTGGCTGGCGCGGAAACTTTAGGGCGCGACCTTCTTCAGGAAGGCGAGCACCGCCTGCCAATTGGCCTCCGCGCCCTTCGGTTCCTTGGCCGCGATCAGCGTCGATGAGCCGTGGACGCCGTCCAGGGGCTTGTAGATTGTCGCGTTGCCGCCGGGCACCGCCTCCGCGATCTTCCCGGCTTCTGCGATCTCCTCGGGATCAGCGGCGGAGGTGACGAACACGGGCACGGTCAGCTTCTTCGCCGCATCTTCGACGAGATGCTTGTCCGCGAAATATTCGCCCGGCGAGAAAGCGAGCACGGCCTTGATCGGCCCGACATTCTCGGCTGCGACCGGGAAGACCAGCGACGCCGAATAGCTGCTGCCCCACAGGATGATCGGCAGATTCTCGCGGCGCGCCCAGTCGACCGCGGCCTGGAGATCGGGCTTGGCGTCGAGATAGTCGAGACCCTCTGGCCGGCCGACGCTGCTGGCCGGCTGGCGAGCCACGGCCGCGGTCTCGTTCTTGCCGAACAAGGCGCCGCCCGAGCGCTGATCGATGGCGAGCGCGCTATAGCCCGCCTTGACCAGCCGCGGCGCGATCGTGGCATATTCGTCCTTGCTCGATCCGGCCTGGTGGAAGAGCAGGATGATCGCCTTCGGCTTGTCCGCGCGGTAGATCGTGCCGCGCACGGTGAGGCCGTCGTTTGCGCGCAGCCAGAAGCTGCTGGGCGGGATGGGTTCGGCCGCCACCGCGGCGGCGGCGGTATTGGCGGCGTTGCCGGCCTCGGGCGCGGTGGAGTGACAGGCGGCACAGGCGAGCAGGAGGAGCGGCGCGAGAAGCGGTGCGGGGCGTTTCATTGGATCGTCTCTCCCGGTTTCGCGCGTCCTAGCCGAGTCAGATCAATCCGGCGAGCGGGCTGGACGGATCGGCGTAGCGGCGCTTGCCCATGCGGCCGGCGAGATAGGCGAGCCGCCCTGCCTCGACCCCGGCCTTCATCGCAGCCGCCATCATGATCGGGTCCTTGGCCTCGGCGATCGCGGTGTTCATCAGCACGCCGTCGCAGCCAAGTTCCATCGCCGCCGCCGCATCGGAGGCGGTGCCGACGCCGGCATCGACCAGCACCGGCACGCCGGCGCCCTCGACGATCAGGCGGATCGTGACCTGGTTCTGGATGCCGAGCCCCGAGCCGATCGGCGCGCCCAGGGGCATGATCGCCACCGCGCCGACATTCTCCAGCCGCTTCGCCGCGATCGGATCGTCGACGCAATAGACCATCGGGAGGAAGCCTTCCTTCGCCAGGATCTCGGTCGCGCGGAGCGTCTCGACCATATCGGGGTAGAGCGTCTTCGCCTCGCCCAGCACCTCGAGCTTGACCAGGTCCCAACCGCCCGCTTCGCGCGCCAGCCGCAGCGTGCGGATCGCCGATTCCGCGTCGAAGCAACCGGCGGTATTGGGCAGATAGGTGATCTTCTTCGGATCGATAAAGTCGGTCAGCATCGGCGCGTTGGGATCGGAGACATTGACGCGGCGCACCGCGACGGTGACGATCTCCGCGCCCGAGGCCTCGACCGCGGCGGCGTTCTGGGCGAAATCCTTGTACTTGCCGGTGCCGACGATGAGGCGCGAGCGGAAGGTGCGGCCCGCGACCGTCCAGGTATCGAGCGTGGGCGTCACGTCGCCGCCGCCGACGAAATGGACGATCTCCAGCTCGTCGCCATCCTCGACCATGACCTGGCCGAGCGTCGAGCGGGGCACGACCTCGAGATTGCGCTCCACCGCGACCTTTTCGGGGACGAGGCCGAGATCGGCGGCAAGCTGGGCGATGCTGAGGCCGGCGGGGACGCGGCGATGTTCGCCGTTGACGCGGATCGAGACGGTGTGATCGGTGTGCATCTCTTTTCCCTAGCCGCTCGCTTCGCGCGAAGTCGAGGCGCCTCTTCACGCACGAGCACATCTCGACTTAACGAGGCACGAACGGCTAAAGAGGCCGCCCGCGATATAAGCCGCGGCGCACCGCCCGCAACCGAAAGGCTCCATCCTTGGCCGACACGATCTTCGTCCTCAACGGTCCGAACATGAACCTGCTGGGCCTGCGCGAGCCGGAGATCTATGGCAGCGACACGCTCGACGACATTGCGGGGGAGATGGAGGACCGCGCGCGGGAGCTCGATCTGAAGATCGACATGCGGCAATCGAATCACGAAGGGCATCTGATCGACTGGCTGCACGAGGCGCAGGCGACGGGTGCGAAGGCGGTTATCCTCAATGCGGCTGCTTTTACCCACAGCTCGATCGCGCTGCACGATGCGATCAAATCGATCAAAACGCCCGTCATCGAAGTGCATCTTTCCAATCCCCACAAGCGCGAAGACTTCCGCCACACCAGCTGGGTAGGTCGTGCCGCACGTGGAACCATCGCCGGCTTTGGCGCGCTTTCGTACCTGCTTGCGCTTGAAGCCGCCGCCCGTCTCTGACAGGACGCCCCGCTTAAAGGGGTTTTTGGCCCAATAAGGGAGAACAGGGGTCGCATGGCCGAAGATACCAACAACGATCCGATGCGGATCGACGTGGAGCTGGTCCGCCAGCTCGCACAGATGCTCGACGAAACCCAGCTGACCGAGATCGAGGTCGAGGACGGCGGCAGGCGGATTCGTATCGCGCGCAAGGCCGCCGCCGCTGCGCCTGCGGTGCATTACGCGCCAGCGCCTGCGGCAGCGCCCGTGGCAGTCGCCGCCGCGCCAGTCGAGGCCGCCACGCCGGTTCCTGCCGCCAATGCGGTCAAATCGCCGATGGTCGGCACCGCCTATCTTTCCGCCGAGCCGGGCGCGGCACCCTTTGTCAGCGTCGGCAAGACGGTCGCGGCGGGGGACACGCTGCTGATCGTCGAGGCGATGAAGGTGATGAATCCGATCCTCGCCCCCAGCGCCGGCACCGTCAGGGCGATCCTGGTCGAGAGCGGCCAGCCGGTCGAGTTCGACCAGCCGCTCGTCGTGGTCGAGTAAAGCACCTTGGCCGAAATCAAGAAGCTCCTGATCGCCAATCGCGGCGAAATAGCGCTGCGCATCCATCGCGCATGCCATGAGATGGGCATCAAGACGGTCGCGGTGCACTCCACCGCCGACAGCGACGCGATGCATGTCCGGCTCGCCGACGAGGCGATCTGCATCGGCCCGCCGCCTGCGACCGAGAGCTATCTCAACGTCGCCAACATCATCTCGGCGGCCGAGATCAGCCATGCCGATGCGATCCATCCCGGCTACGGGTTCCTGAGCGAGAATGCCCGCTTCGCCGAGATCGTCGAGGCGCACGGCATCATCTTCGTCGGGCCCAAGCCCGAGCATATCGTTACCATGGGCGACAAGGTGGAGGCGAAGCGCACCGCGGGTGCGCTGGGCCTGCCGCTGGTGCCCGGATCGGACGGCGCGATCAGCGACGTGATCGAGGCCAAGGCGATCGCGCGCGACATCGGCTATCCGGTGATCATCAAGGCGGCCTCGGGCGGCGGCGGGCGCGGCATGAAGGTGTGCACGTCCGAGGACCAGCTCGAGACGCTGATGATGCAGGCGGGCAGCGAGGCGAAGGCGGCGTTCGGCGACGCGACCGTGTACATGGAAAAGTATCTCGGCAACCCGCGCCATATCGAGTTCCAGATATTCGGCGACGGCAAGGGCAATGCGATCCATCTCGGCGAGCGCGACTGCTCGCTGCAGCGGCGCCACCAGAAGGTGCTGGAGGAGGCCCCCTCCCCCGTGCTCGGCACCGAGGATCGCGAGCGGATGGGCGGGATCGTGTCCAAGGCGATGTCCGACATGGGCTATCGCGGCGCGGGGACGATCGAGTTCCTGTGGGAAGACGGCGAATTCTACTTCATCGAGATGAACACGCGGCTTCAGGTCGAGCATCCCGTCACGGAGGCGGTTACCGGGCTCGATCTGGTCGAATGGCAGATCCGGATCGCGGCTGGCGAGGCGCTGCCGCGCGCGCAAAGCGAGATCACCTGCACCGGCCATGCGATCGAGGCGCGTCTCACGGCCGAGCGGGCCGATGAAGGGTTTCGGCCCGATATCGGCACCATCC
>NZ_JAQGLC010000049.1 GCF_028293085.1 Sphingomonas bacterium | reverse complement strand
ACCGATTCTCGAAACGATCGGTTTCCACCGGCAAGCCTTGCATGCCGCCCGGTTGGGGTTCATCCACCCGGTGAAAAGTATCGCTTTGGCGTTCGATAGCGAAATGCCTGCCGACATGCAGGAACTGTTCAGTAAACTCGACGTATAACGATTACGCGCGAACCGCCTCTCAGCAGGGGCTCGCGCACAAGGGAAGGAAGACGATCATGGCAAACCGCAGCAACGTCCCCGCGACGATTCCTGCCCTTGGCGGAGAGGCGAGCCTCAACCGCTATCTGTCCGAGATCAAGAAGTTTCCGATCCTCGCGCCCGAGCAGGAATATATGCTCGCCAAGCGCTTCGAGGAACATGGTGACACCGATGCCGCCGCGCAGCTGGTGACCTCGCATCTGCGCCTCGTGGCGAAGATCGCGATGGGGTATCGCGGCTATGGCCTGCCCGTGTCCGAACTCATCTCGGAAGGCAATATCGGCCTGATGCAGGGCGTGAAGAAGTTCGAGGCCGATCGCGGCTTCCGCCTCGCGACCTATGCGATGTGGTGGATCCGCGCCTCGATCCAGGAATTCATCCTGCGCTCGTGGAGCCTGGTGAAAATGGGCACCACCGCCGCGCAGAAGAAATTGTTCTTCAACCTGCGCCGGATGAAGTCGAAGCTCGACGCGTTCGAGGATGGCGATCTCTCGCCGGAGCATCTCGCCAAGATCGCCAAGGATCTCGGCGTGACCGAGGCCGAGGTGACGAGCATGAATCGCCGCATGGCGATGGGCGGGGATACCTCGCTCAACGTGCCCATGCGCGAGGATGGCGAGGGCCAGTGGCAGGATTGGCTGCAGGATGACGCCCCGCTGCAGGATTCGGTCGTTGCCGACGCGCAGGAAGCGGATGTACGCCACGGCATGCTCGTCTCGGCGATGGACGATCTCAACGAGCGCGAGCAGCATATTCTGACCGAGCGCCGCCTGACCGACGATCCCAAGACCCTCGAGGAACTGAGCCAGGTCTACGGCGTCAGCCGCGAGCGGGTCCGCCAGATCGAGGTCCGCGCCTTCGAGAAGCTGCAAAAGGCAATGATGCGTCTCGCCGGCGACAAGCGGCAGCTCGCAGCAGCCTGATTAATGGCCGGCGCTGACGCAATTGTCGTCGG
Organism: Sphingomonas bacterium; assembly: GCF_028293085.1. Taxonomy (GTDB): domain Bacteria; phylum Pseudomonadota; class Alphaproteobacteria; order Sphingomonadales; family Sphingomonadaceae; genus Sphingomonas. Next base: position 3,017 of record NZ_JAQGLC010000049.1, on the reverse strand, counting down.
CGCCGGCGCCGCAGGTATCGCCGCCGCTAGGCGGCTCCATGACGCGGGGCTCGACGTGCTGCTGGTCGAGGCGGGAAACCGCCTCGGCGGGCGTGCCCACAGCATAGACCTTCCCTTCTCCCCGGGCCCCAGTAATGACCGGCCCGATGCTGGACCCCGGCTTTCGCCGGGGAACATGGTCGTGGATCTCGGCTGCGGCTGGCTTCACTCGGCCAAGCGCAACCCCTGGACTCAGCTCGCCGAGGACTATGGCTTCACCGTCGATCGCGCCCCGGCCAACTGGCGCGCGCAATGGCGCGACCTGGGCTTCTCCCCCGCCGAACGGGCCGGGTTCCACAAGGCCTGGCAGCGCTGGCAGGAGGCCGCCCATGCCGCCCTGCCCGGCCCCGACCAGCCCCTCTCCGCCTTCCTCGCCCCGGACGATCCCTGGCGCCCGCTGATCGACGCGATCTCGGGCTATGCCAATGGCGCCCCGCTCGCGCGGGTCTCGCTGCACGACTGGGCCGCCTATGAGGATTCGTCGACCGAGGATAATTGGGCAGTGCGCGAAGGCTATGGCACGCTGGTCGCCCGCCACGCGCGGGGCCTCGCGGTCCAGCTCGACACCCTCGTCACCCGCATCGACCACAGCGGCCCAATCCTCCGCCTCGACACCAGCCGCGGCACGATCGAGACGGCCCACGCCATCATCTGCGTGCCGACGACCGCGCTGGCCGAGGAACGCGTCGTATTCGATCCCCCCCTGCTCGACAAGCATGAAGCCGCCGGCGCCCTGCCGCTCGGCCTCGCCGACAAGGTCTTCCTGCGCGTCGAGGGCGAAGAGCTTCCCGATAACGGCCACCTCATCGGCAATCCACACAAGAGCTGCACCGCAAGCTACCGGCTCGGTCCGTTCGGCTGGCCGCTGATCGAATGCTTCTTCGGCGGCGACTGCGCCGAGGCGATGGAAAGCGCCGGCGACGGCGCGGCCGCCGACTTCGCCATCCGCGAGCTCGTCGGGTTGCTCGGCAGCGACTGGCGCTCCCGCCTCACACCCGTGGCTGCCACCCGCTGGCGCGCCGAGCCGCACATTCACGGCTCCTACTCCCACGCGCATATCGGCGCAGCGCCGCAACGCGCGGTACTGGCCGCGCCGGTGGACGACCGCCTGTTCTTCGCTGGCGAGGCCTGTTCGAAACACGACTTCTCGACCGCGCACGGCGCCTATGAAACCGGCGTCGCCGCCGCCGAGGCCTTGATCGGGACACTCGACGGTGCAAGCCGGTTTACCGCCCCCGCGTCCCTCGCCTAGAAGCATGTCCATGAGCGACGAGCGGGGGCCGCCATCCGATTTCGGGGTAAACCCGGCAGCGCTGTTTCCCGGTGCGCCGCCACCCTTGATTCAACCTCCCGCCGAACCGGTGCAGGAACCGGATCCCATCGAGTATCCGGAACCCGCTCTTATCATGCCTCGCCGACGTTCGTTTCTCCGCCGACTCATCGGCTGGCTGTTCAAGGCCATCGCGACCTTCTTCATCGTCTCGATCCTGATGGTCGTGCTCTACCGTTTCGTACCGCCGCCAATCACGCTCACCATGGTGGGCGATGCGCTCAGCGGGCACGGCATCTCCAAATCCTGGATGCCGATCTCGCGCATCGATCCCAACATGGCGCGCGCCGCGATCGCGGGGGAGGACGGGCGCTTCTGCACGCATCACGGCTTCGATTTCATCGCGATCGAGCAGGCCTATATGCGCAACGCGCGCGGCGGCCGCATCCGCGGCGGCTCGACGATCAGCCAGCAGACCGCAAAGAACGTCTTCCTGATCCAGGGCGGCGGCTATGCCCGCAAGGCGCTGGAGGCTTATTTCACCGTCCTGATCGAGACGATCTGGGGCAAGCGCCGCATCATGGAGGTCTATCTCAACGTCGCGGAGACGGGGATCGGCACTTACGGCGTCAACGCGGGCTCGATCCGCTATTTCGGCCATGACGCGTCGGGCATGTCGCCGTCCGAGGCCGGCCGCATCGCCGCGATCCTGCCCTTGCCCAAGAAGCGCGCGGCGATCGCCCCCAAGGGCTTCACCCGTCGCCACGGCAATACCATCACCCGCCGCGTCGGCGTGGTCCGGAATGACGGCCTGGACGCCTGCCTGCGTTGAAAATCCTTATCCCCTCGTGGGAAGGTGGCGCGAAGCGCCGGATGAGGGGGAGTGAGGCTCGGAACCTTCGAGCCGGTCCCCCTCACCCTCCCACAAGAGGGAGAGGGAAAAAGAGAATGCCTTACTGCGCGGCCTTGTCCGCCGCATCGCCGGCCTTCTTGGCGCTATCGCCGACATCCTTCGCCGCGCTGGTGATCGCGTCGGTCTTGAGATTGTCGTTCTTGCTCTGGTTCATCAGGTAGAAGCCACCGATCACCACGGCGATCAGCAGCACCAGCCCGATCAGGATTGCGGCGCCGCCACCGCCGCTCTTCTCGATCACGGTGGTGTGCGGGGTCTCGGTCACGCGGTCGTCAGCCATGATATCCTCCTGTTTTGCTCGCGGCGTAACGAGAGGATGCGGCCGAATGTTCCGCTCAGAAGGGCAGCTTGAACCCTGGCGGCAGCGGCAGGCCGCTGGTCATCTTGGACATTTCGGCGTTGGATGCCGCATCGGCCTTGGCCTTGGCGTCGTTGAACGCCGCGACGATCAGGTCCTCGAGCATCTGCTTCTCGCTCGGCGCGAGCAGCGATTCGTCGATGTCGACCCCGATGATCCGGCCCTTGGCGGAGGCCTTCACCTTGACCAGTCCGCCGCCCGCCGCACCCTCGACCTCGATCGTGTCGAGACCCGCCTGCGCCTTGGTCAGCTCGTTCTGGACGTTCTGCGCCATCGCCATGATGTCTTCGAGGCTCTTCATCAACTACTCCGTTGTGCCGCCATCAGGCGGTCCAGTTCGCTTTCGGGAAACTCTGCGTCGGGAAACGCTACAAAGGCGGCCTTGACCACCGGCGTATCGAGAATGGCCGCACGCAGGTCATTGCGGCGTGCTTCCT
>NZ_JAQGLC010000012.1 GCF_028293085.1 Sphingomonas bacterium | reverse complement strand
TGATCAGCGCGTTCTCCTCGGGGCTGGCGCCCTTGCGGAACTCGGCGATCAAATCGAGCGAGCGCGGATAGGGCGGGCCCTTCAGGCGGAAGCGTTCGAGATAACGCTTGAGCGCGGCATTCACCCGCGCCTCGCCCAGCGCATCCTTCAGCCGGTACATGACCAGCGAGCCCTTGCGGTAATGAATATATTGCTGGTTCTCGACCCGGTAGAGCGGCATTTCCTCGAGCACGTCGCCGCCCCGCCCGCGCAGATAGCGATCGAGCTCGAACTTCAGGAAGCGGCGGATCTGGTCGCGGCCATAGAGCTTCTCCATCACCATCAGCGCAGAATATTGCGCCAGCGTCTCGGTGAGCATGGTCGCGCCCTGCATGTCGGCGCCGATCGCCTGATGCGCCCAATATTGATGCGCCAGCTCATGCGCGGCGACATAGGTGACATAGTCGATCTTGTCCGAGCCGGAGAGATCGGCGTTGAAGCCGATCCCTTCCGAATAGGGCATGGTGCCGGCGAAGGCCTGGGCGAACTGGGCGTAATCGGGGAACTCGATGATCCGCGCCTGGCGGAACTGATAGGGCCCGAAATTGGGCTGATAATAATCGAGCCCGTGCGCGAAGGCGGCGAGCATCCGATCGACGTTCCGGTAATGCCGCGCATCATAATAGACGGCGAGGTCGATGCCGTTATGCATCAGATGCTTCTCGACATAGCGCGCCGACTGGATCGAGTAGAAATTCTGGATCGGCGCGTCGGTCGCGAAGCGCGCGGTACGCCGGCCGTTCGCGGTCGTGTCGCTGACCTTGTAGCCGGGCGCGATCGGGGTCTGGCCGGCATCGGTCGTGACGGTGATGTCGGTCGTCACGAGATCGGTGCGGATCTGGCTGTAGCGCGTCGCGGACAGATCCTCGAGCTTTGCGGGGCGCAGCTCGGGCGGCAGATGATATTTGCGGCGCTTGACCCGGTCCTGGAGCAGGCCGCCGCGATCCATGCCGATCGACGGCGCGATCTCGAAATTGTTCACGAAAGTGCCGTTCTCGACCACCCGGGTATCATTGCCGGTGTTGAGAAAGCCATGCTGGGTCCGCTCGGTGCGGAAGCCGAGCTCGGTCGTCGCACCGGGGGCAAGCGGCGTCGCGAGCCGGTAGATGCGGTACTGATATTTCGGATAATCCTTGATCAGGGCGGCGCCCGGCAAGCTCAGCGAGACGATCCTGGTGATCTGGTCGGCAAGGCGGACATGAACGTCCTGGATCGGCGCCTGGGTGTTGTTGACCAGGGTCAGCACGCCCTGTGCAGACAGCCCCGGCTCCCTGGGCCGGACATCGATCGCCACCCGCGCCGCCTTGACCGAAAGCTGCGGCAGCTTCTCATAAGGCAACAGCGCCTTTTCATAATCCGCCGAGAACTGATCGTCGGCAAGCGGCGTCGTATAGTGGTTGAGGATATGGGTGTTGTAGAAGATCCACCCGCCGCTTGCGACGAACGCCGCCAGCGCCACCCCGCCGATCACGCCGGCGGTCCCGTTCAGCCGGCTCGGCAATCGCCTGAGCCGGGGCAGCAACCGCGTTTCGGTCCCGCGTCGCCACAAGGCATGCGCCAGCACCAGCAGGATCACCGCAAAGGCGGACCAGTAGAAACGCAGCCAGTAGCTTCCGATCCAGAAGCGCCCGAGGCCGTTCATGTCGGACAGCGGCATCCCGGGGCTCTGGCCGTAATTGTAGAGCGCATCCCCCCAGCCGATATTGCGGAGGGTGACCCTGATGATGATGAAATAGACGACCATCAGGCCCCAGCCGAGATATTTGCTCGGGCTGAGCGCCTGGATGAACACCGCGAGCACCGCGATCAGCGTGAACAGGATCGTATCGGGCAGGACGTACCAGAGGAGATATTTGCCAAGCTCGAACTCGGTATAGCCGTGAAGGAGCTGAGTCAGCAGCCCGGCCAGGACGCTGATCGCCAGGGTCGAGAACAGCACCAGCACCACCGCCAGCGCCTTGGGCACGACATAGGCCCAGTCGGGAATGGCCGAGGCGTCGATGATCTCGTGCACCTTGCGGTCGCGTTCGCGCCAGACCAGCTCGCCGGCATAATAAATCGCGATGATCACCGGAATGATCGTGAAGCTCTGTTCGAGCAGGGTGATGATCACGCGGGTGATCGCGAGCACCGGGGTCCCGAACAGCTGGCCCAGATCGACCAGCGACGCGCCGGCATTGAACAGGCCGAGCGCCATCAGCACGAAGAAGGCGGGGCTCCTGAACACCTGCGCCATTTCGAGCCGGGTCCGCGCGCGCAATTGCGCCCATGACGTGGCGGGGCCGAATATCGGCGCGGGCAGCGGGCCGCCCGAACCGGCGGGCGCGGCGCCCTCCAGCTGTTGCTGCAGCTTCAGCGCGCGCCGGCTTGCCCTGGAAGCCCTGGTGCCGATGCGGAAACTTGCCGTCGCCGCCGCCAGGATCGCGATCGAGATCGCGACGATCATCGCGCGGTTGAACCACAGCATCCCGTCGATCGGCGGCAGGAGCGTGTTGGCGTCGGAGGCGGTCCAGTATTTGGTCGCATAGGCGAACGCGCTCAACCCGAGCGGATCGCTATAGGCGCCGATCAGCTCATAAGCGGGATTCCGGCTGAGGACGACGCTCGCGATGGTATAGAGGATCAGGAACCCGACCAGGCCGAGATAGGTCGCCATCATCGAACGCGTCACGGTCGCGAGCGCGAAGAACAGCGCCGAGGTCAGCAGCAGATTGGGCAGCGCCATCCAGACAAAGGGCACCCAATAATAGGCAAAGAGGTTCGGCCCGAGCAGCTCGCTGTCGACCCATGGCATGCAGGAGCCGATCCATACCCCTATCGGCACCGCGAGATAGCCGATCGCCGCCGCGACATAGGCGCCGGAGAAACGTCCGATCAGATAGGCCGTTTTGGTGATCCGCGTCGCCCGCACGATCGGCCCGAACCCGGTTTCATCGTCCCGGACGATGACGTTCGCGACAAAGGCGGTGGAGACGAACATGTAGAACAGGGAGAAGACCAGCATCTCCAGGGCAAGCATGTAGGGCGAATTCTTGTGGAAACTGCCACCGCCCCCGATCCGGATATTGTCCACCGTCGTCGCCCCGAAGGCGAACAGGAAGAACGCCACCACCGCCACCCAGAAGACCGGGTTGCGCATCTGGTAGCGGAGCTCGAAGCGGAAGACGCCGGCGAACATGGCCATGCGATCAGGCCGCGCGACGCGAGGCGTCGAGGGTGGAGAAATAGACATCCTCCAGCCCGCCCGACACCGGCTCGAAGCCCTCGCCCGGGGACGCATCGGCCATGACGTGGATGATCGTCCTGCCCGCGAAGAGGCGAGTCGAGATGATGCGGTATTGCGCGCGCGCCGCGTCGAGCTCGTTCCGGTCGATCGTCTTCTGCCAGATATGGCCGCGGGTCGACGCGATCAGATCGAGCGGGGCGCCTTCGAGCAGGATGCGCCCCTCGGCCAGCACCGCCATTTGCGGGCAGAGATCCGCCACGTCCTCGACGATGTGCGTCGAGAGGATCACGACCACGCCCTCGCCGATCTCGCCGAGCAGGTTGAGGAAGCGGTTGCGCTCCTCCGGATCGAGGCCGGCGGTCGGCTCGTCGACGATGATCAGGCGCGGGTTGCCGATCAGCGCCTGGGCGATGCCGAAGCGCTGGCGCATGCCGCCCGAGAAACCGGCCAGCGCCTTTTTGCGCACGCCCCACAGATTGACCTGGTTCAGCAGGCTCTCGACGGTCGTCTTGCGCTCGCCGCGGCCGGCGATGCCCTTCAGCACCGCCATGTGATCGAGCATGTCATAGGCCGAGACGCGCGGATAGACGCCGAAATCCTGCGGCAGATAGCCGAGCGTCCGCCTGAGCTTTTCGGGCTCGGCGATCACGTCCAGCCCGTCGAAGGTGATGCTGCCCGAGGTCGGGGTCTGCAGGGTCGCGACCGTGCGCATCAGCGTCGACTTGCCCGCTGCATTGGGGCCGAGCAGCCCGAACATGACGGGCGGGATCGTCAGATCGACATTGTCGAGCGCGCGGGTGCCGTTGGCATAGACGTGGGAAAGCTTCTCGATCTTCAGCATGGGGGCCCCCTTGATTGGGCGGGAAGGTAGCAGGTGTGTTGCGCTTGTAAAGCAGCGGCGGGGTTTGGGGCGGGCGATGGGTGGAAAACGATCGTCGGTCGCCCGAAAATGGCCGGTGCGGCCGATACCTTTTCGCGCGACGTGCGTTTTGGCCCGTGAGGCGCACCGGGCGTTGGGGTGCCGATCACGAACGGAGAGAGACGATGCCGGCAACATCCAAGGCACAGCAAAAGGCAGCGGGCGCGGCGCTTGCCGCCAAACGCGGCGAGGAGCCCAGGTCGCACCTCAGGGGCGCCTCCAAGCAGATGGAGGAATCCATGACGGAAAAGCAGCTCGAGGAATTTGCCGGCACGAAGCGCAAGGGGTTGCCGGAGAAGAAGGGCTGATGCGGCGGAGGTGCGGTCCGAATTAGTACAGTGTCCCCGAATTATTCCAGACGAGTATGAAGAAAGCGCGCCAGGGGCTGCTGCGTAGCAGCCCTTGGCCGTAACAGCTCACCGCTGTCCCTAATTATCGCGTCTCACCGATGGGGTGTGCTCCAGTAATTTACGGCAATACCTTAGGCTTGCCGATAGTCGACCAGTGATCCGCTCTGTATTACCCGCTTTGCAATATTAGTACTGGGGCGCAAGAGCGAGAATCCCGTCAAACCAGCGTCCATCAAATATTCAGCAGCTTCTTGCGAAAGATATATTTGAGACGCAATCCGATCCAATTTAAAAAGCGCAGGAAGACCTACGATATCGGATCTAATCACTATACTTCCAGGCAAACCTTCACTCACCCCAGATAGCCACTGAATATCCGATCGCTCGAAATCGACAGCGTCAATTGTCTTAGTAATATTCGCAGCAAAATATTGCTTACCTTTCAACGTGCCGAAGGGCAGAAACTCGATATCGGACGAGATTTTCTCAAGAGCCCGCCTCGCCGGAGGCGACACTATCGGTGCCGCGACGTGCCAGGAAACAAAATCATTAATCGGCTTCCGGCTTCCCAATATTGTATAGTCGGGCGGCCCTTTCCACTGGCTGCCTAATGATTCACCGCAGAAGTGTGCATGAAAATACCGCAAGTCGCCCGAAGAAATCGAAAGTACGCCATCGCTTTCTAAAAATAGAGCCCAACACTGTTCATTCTCATTATTCATCTTGCATAGAGCTCCTCTAGATAATTCGGGGACACTATACCAATTCGCGCTTCGGCCGCCCGCGTTTCAGCGGCTTGAGCGCGCGGCCGCTGGCGATCTCCAGCGCGTCGACAAAGGCTTCGTCGCCGAGCGGACGGCCGGTCCGGAGGCGCGACTCGATCGCGGCTGCTTCGTCCGGGGCCATGTCGCCGGCCTCGAGACCGTGGCGCAGCATGGCGCGCCAGTTGCGGTGCAGGCCGCGCGTACCCTTGAGATCGGTCAGGCCGTCAGGCTTGCCGGTGACATGGGCCGGGGCGCTCGACCATGGCCACGCCTCGGCTCGGGCGACCAGCCCCGCCGTTACCGGGTTGAGCTCGACATAGCGGATCGCCGTCAGCAGACGGGCATCGTCCATCGGGTAGCTGGCGAAGCGGCCCTGCCAGAGATAGCCGGTCCAGCCATGCGCGAGGTTGATGCCGCGCGAGTAGCGGCGATGCGCCTCGGCCAGGGCGGCGCGCAGGCCGTCGGCGTCCGACGGGACCAGGATCAGGTGGACATGGTTGGACATCAGGCACCATGCCAGGCACCGCACCCCGTTCGCGGCGCAGGCTGCCGCCACCAGATCGCGATAGGTCGCATAATCCGCATCGCTGAAGAAGACGGGCTGGCGCCGGTTGCCGCGCTGCGTGACGTGGTGGGCGACGTCGGGGACGACGATACGGGCTAGGCGGGCCATGGCGCGAGCCTAAAGCCGCGAGCGGGCGGGCGCAATTGGTATAGTGTCCCCGAATTATGGTTTCAGTCCGTTCGTCCGCGGGCCCGCTTCGTCAGGTGCAGCCAGGGGAGGAGGAGCGGCCTGAGGATCGGCGACACGCCGTTGGGCGTCTCGACATCGATGTTCAGGCGCCTGAATTGCCAATAGATCATCACGCTCATGATCGCGGCGTAGAAACACCAGACCGAGGCGAAGGCATATTCCTTGATGATGTCCGCGATCGTCAGCACGATGACGTTCAGCACGCCATAAGCCTGGACGACGCGGTGCGTCGACAGCAGCAGCGCGCCGCAGGTCGCGAGAACATACAGGCCGGATATCCAGAGATTGCCGGTCACCACATTATGGTAGGCGATCGAATTCTGCTCGACCAGGACCTGGCTCGGGAAGAAAACCAGCCCATAGACGTCCCAGGCACAGACCAGGGCGCCGACGCCGGTCAGCCCGAGAATGGCCTTGCGGCGCCAGCCGGCCGGCTCCATCAGCGCGACCGCGGCCGGCATCAGCAGCGGCAGGATTCCCTTCGCATAGAGCGTGAACAGGAAGGCGACATGGTCGAGCGCGAGCGGGCCGATCCGCCCGTCAAGGCCGAGCCAGACCCATCCTTCGGTAAACTGGTGCAGCGCGAACAGCGCCGGCACCGAGCCGAACAGGAGCGCGCGCGGCTCGCGCACGTGCCGGAGCGTCGCGACGCCGATCGACGCGATCACGCCGGAAGCGATAAAGCTCGAGGTGGCCGAAAAGCACATGCGGTTCTCTCCGGCAGCAGGGGGGGGAGAAACGGTGTGCCGTGATTCCCGGCACATAGCCAGCCGGAACCCCGGGGAGGCAGATTCCCTTTTTGAATCAAGTATAGTGTTCCTACATTGTGTCCGCATTTCGCGCGAAGCGGTGCCGATCGGCTAGTGTGCGGTCATGGCAGCCGGCATGGCGACAGCCGGGCCGACCGCCGTGATCATCAGCGCCATCAGCTGGGCGCGGATGCTCCGGCCGGCGAGATGGGCCGCGACGTTGCTGTATCGCTCCGCCGACAGCCACCGCTCGATATCCCTGATGGAGTGGGCCTCCCCGGTGCGCGCGATCTCGAATGCGCGTTCAATCGTGGATCTCGCGGGTGCCACGGACGGGGTCGGGCCTGGAATCGACACCCGATTACATCTCGGCCGGGCCGCGACACGCCTGCGTCTGCCTGGCGGCGGCGATCTTCGCGCCATAGGCCTTTGCCATCGCCAGATGCGCCATGCGGGCGCCGGGATCTTCCGTGCCATCGGCAAGACGGCGCGCCTGCGCCGCCCTGACTGCCAGATAGTCCAGCTCGTCATCGCTTGTCATCATCGCCTCGGCTCAACGGGATGGCCCCCGTTCGCCGCGCCTCAACTCGCCATGTGCTTGAATTTACGGAGAAGTCTGGAATCCCCCATCACAAATGTTCTAGTGTGATGAGGCAGCGGCGAGGCATGATCCGGGGCGCGCAGGCTCCGCGCTACCATGTCAGGAAGACCTGCGCGGTGGCCGGCACGTTGTAGTCCAGCCGGCCCTGCTTGCCGCGCCGCGGGATCACGGAATCGCCGTCGGCGATCACCTTGATCGCGGGCAGTCCGCCCTTTTCGAGGGGGATGACGCTCAACCGCGCGGCGCAGCCTTCGCCGCCGTTCAGCTGCAACCGGACCGAGCTCGCGGTGGTGCGCTCGCTTGCCATCAGGAAATGGTCGCAGAAGAGCATGAAGGGCGCGCCATCGATCCGGTGGAACGACCGGCTGGCGAAGACGAACGCAGCACCCGCGCCGTAAATCTCCTGCCCGACCTGGCCGGGCGGCTGGCCGTCGGCATAGAGATCCTCCAGCGGGAAGGACAGGTTACGGTCGATATGGCCGTTGCGGACCTCGGTGGCGAGGATCTCCGCCGGCAGCGCGTCCGGATAATAATACCAGGCCCGATCGAGCGCATATTTGCAATATTCGCTGATCAGCATCCGCGCCGCCGGATCGAGATCGGGGCCGCTATCCTTCAGATAGCGCTCGAACGCGGCGAAGCTGTCGAAGCATTCGTAGATCGCCATGTACGGCGCATCGTGGAGGCAGGTCGCGCCGAGGAAGTTGCGATAATGATGCGCGCGCTCGATCTCCGATTCCCAGATCTCGCAATTGTGGAAGAAGCTGGCGAGATAGACATAGGATTGGCGGAGATAATATGCCTCGTTGGTGATGCGCCACAGCCGCATGCAGGCCGAGGCGCCCCAAGCGGTGAGGTTCGCCTGGTAGTTGAGCTCGAAGCGCATGCCCTTGGCCGCGTCGATCGCCGCGCGAGCCTCGTCCAGCCAGCTCTTGTCGCCGGTCAGCTCGAACGCCTGCAGCATGACATAGGCGTAGATGCCGCCGACATCGGTCTGGCCGAGGCCGTCGTCGTTGCGCGCCTCGACGATCACGTCGAAGCTGTCGACCTTGAACTGGATCGGCCAGGCATAATCGAAATGTCGCGCCGCCCTGACCGCGAAATCGAGCGAGCCGGTGAACAGGCGCTTCGCACGGGCATCGCCGTCGAGCGCCAGCCGGCCGAGATTGAGCAAGGGATGGTAGAGATACCAGCTGTCGACCGCGAGCTTGTCCTTGTCCTTTCCGACATTAGGCAGATAGCGCCGCATTGTCTTGAGCACGGGATCGTGGAATTTCCCCAAGCCCTTCTCCAACTGCGTACAGAATGGTATCTCGAGGCCCGTCCAGGCGGCATAATTTCGCAGCGGGGCGATGATCGCCATTTGTACCATCACGTCCGGATATTCGGCCGCGGTATAAGGATGAATGTAAGTGTGGCCGTAGTGGCGGATCGTCGCTTCGGGCGCGTGTTCGAGATCGTGCAGCGTCGTATCCGCACGAGCGATCCAGTCCCGATACTGCGTCTCCGGCGGTTCCAACTGCCGATAGGCTGCGCCGAGCAACTGCAGGAAGCGCAGCGCGGAATCCTGCTCGTCGGACGCAGCTTCGTCATGAAACACGAGAATCGCGTCGGACATGGTCACGGGAGCATTGGCAGGGAGCGGGTTGGTAGGCGGCGTTCCGCTTTGCGGCGGCGTCGGAGGGAGATAGC
>NZ_JAQGLC010000393.1 GCF_028293085.1 Sphingomonas bacterium | reverse complement strand
AATCGGTGATCAGCCCGCCCTGGTCGATCCATATGGGATCGGGCACCAAAGCCTATGCCTTTATCTGGGCCATGGCCGGCGAAAACCAGGATTATACCGACATGAACGTGCTGGATATCTGCCAGCTGCAATAGCCGCGGCCGGGGGAATGATCGACACGGCAATCGGAGGAGAGCGTGATGAAGACCCTGCCCACCCTCGCGGCGCTGCTGGCGCTGACGGCCGCCGGCATGCTGGCGGCGCAGGATGTGCCGCAAAACGCCCCCCTCGTCGCCAGAACGACCCTGCCGCCGCCGTCCGCGGCGGATCGTGGGCGCCGCGCCGCCGTCGTCCCCGCGCCCTATCGCTATGACGACATCCTGTGGGAGAATGACCGCACCGCGCACCGCATCTACGGGCGGGCGCTCGAAGCGGTCCAGCCGCCGTCGAGCTCGGGGATCGATGCCTGGGGCAAGAATGTGCGCTGGCCCTATATGGACCGGCAGCTCCGCACCACCCGCCAGCATGATTATCAGGGCGAGGGCCTGGATTTCTACAACGTCAATGGCGCGCGCGGCGCGGGTGGGCTCGGCATCTGGTTCGACAATAAATTATGGGTCTCGCGCAATTATGCGCGCTCGAAGATCCTGCAGGACGGGCCGAACATTGCCGCCTTCGAGGTCCAATATGATCCCTGGCCGGTCGATGTCGCGCGCAAGGTGTGGGAGACGCGCAGCTTCACCTTGCCGGCGGGCACCAACTTCACCCGCATGGTCTCGACCATCCGGTCGGACCGGTCCGGGCCGCTCGTTGTCGGCATCGGCATCAGCAAGCGCCCGACCAGCGAGACGAAGCTCGGCACCTTCACGGCCGACAAGCCGGCCGGGCGGGTTTCCTGGTGGGGCCCGACCGATCCGGTCGACGGCACGATGGCGGTCGCGCTCCTGGTGGACCCGAAAGCGCTAGTCGGCGTGACCGAGGATTATGACAATTACCTGGTGCTGGTGCGCGTCCAGCCGGGCGTCCCCTTCGTCTACTATATGGGCGCGGCGTGGGACAAGGGGCTGGATTTCCACAACCGCGCCGAATGGGACAATTATGTCGCCGGCCAGACGCCGGACTTCGACGCATCGCATCGCTGATCCGCATTCTATGCCCGCCCGGGCTGTAGGGGCGACGGCGCCCTGATGGGCCGATGCCGCGACGGCTGACAGCGGGGAGTGCGTCTCCCGGGCCACATTGTCATACAAATTTTAAAAGTTGTCATACAGATTCGGCGATTCCTGTTGACATGCGCCTCGTTTGGGCGATGACTAAGGATTGACACCGGTGGCAACATGTTCGCGCGAGTCGAGCTAAAGCTTCCGGGCAGTAGATGGGGGATGCCATGAAGAAAGTTGGATTGCGCGCCGGTGCGGCTGTTTGCGCTCTTCTTGTTACCATGCCGGCCTGGGCGCAGCAGACGCCTGCTCCCGCGCCGTCGACCGCGCCCGAAACGCTGGATGATGCAGGCAAGCCGCAGGACGACATCGTCGTTACCGGCTTTCGCCAATCCTATGCCGACGCGCTCAGGACCAAGCGGGATTCGGTGCAGGTCACGGATTCGATCTCGTCCGACGGTCTCGGCCGTTTCCCCGACCTGAACGTCGGCGAGGCGATCCAGCGCCTGCCCGGCGTGCAGATCAACCGCGAGGCGGATTCGCGCAATGCCACGATCTCCCTGCGCGGTCTGCCCGGCACCTTCGCCCGCACCACGCTGAACGGCGTGGGCTTTGCCGATCCGATCCTGGGCAGCGCCACCAACACCGCGTCGACCCCGCTCGGCGCGTTCAATTCCGACATCTTCTCGGCGATCACCGTGATCAAGTCGCCCGACGCCTCCGATCTGGCCGGCGGCCTGTCGGGCAATATCGATCTGCGCATCGCCCCGGCGCTGTCGCGCAAGGCGGGCGGGTTCCTGAAGGCGTCGTACGAATATGACGATCTGGGAAAGCTCGGCAGCCCGCAATTCTCGGGCGGCTATAATGCCCATATCACGGACAATTTCGCGGTGTTCGGCGTGCTCGCCTACAAGGAGGAGAAGTTCCGGCGCGATTCGATCTCGGTCAACACCTGGGCCAACCGCCTCGGGTCGATCCAGGTCGGCAACCAGAAGACCCCCGGCACCAATCCGGTCTATGACGCGCTCGCCGCGCAATATCCGGGCGGGGTCTTTTATCCCAGCCAGATCCGCCAGTTCGTCCGGTTCAACAAGGGTCATTTGCTGACCGGCACCGGCGGCGCCGAATGGCAGGCATCGGACGAATTCAAGGTCGGGGTGACCGGCTTCTATACCGAGCGCAACCTGTCCCAGGGGACGAACCAGCTCCAATATGTCGATACTTCGGCCGGCAACAACACCAATACCGCGCTGAGCGCGACATCGGCGGTCGCGCATTTCACCAGCCTCGGCACGCCCTATGTCGTCCAGACCGCGACCGGACCAAAGGCCTATATCAACAGCTTCTCCGCCGAGAATCTGCAGACCTATGATTCGATCCGGTCGGAGCCGGCCAAGCAGAAGACCTGGGCGATCACGCCCAGCGCCCAGTTCAAGAACGACCAGTGGCAGATCGATCTCCAGGGGACGGTCTCGCGGGCGCAGGTGCTGGCTAACCAGATCGAACTGGACATCATCGAGAACCCCTATCGCAATCTCGGCTCGGCGGGGCTCAACGGCATCACCGCCTCGGCCAATACCGGCGGCACCGATCTGTCCAATTTCAGCATCCTGCTGAACACGCCCAATACGTCGCACATCCCGCTCGGCGGCTATCCGCTGCCCTCGGCGGCCAACCAGGCGACCCAGGCCGGCGCGCCGATGCCGGGCCAGGCGGCGACCATCCAGGGCGATCGCTTCGGCGTCACGGGCACCAATGGTCTCGGGCTCAACGATCTCAATGCGGCGCAGGTCGATATCGAGCGCAAATTCGAGGGGTCGTTCCTGTCCGGCATCCAGGCCGGCGCGCGCTACGAGAACAACAAATATAGCTCGACCGGCTCGCGCAACACGTCGCTCGGCGCCAACACCGGGAACATCACCCCCGCCATGTCGCTGGTGAATCCCTATCTCAACGACTTTTTCGGCGGAACCGCCCCCGGCTATGACTCGGCCTGGCGCTCCCTCGACGTCAACCAGATCCTGACCGCGATCACCCCGGTCAACACCCAGCCGCGGACCACCGCCAATCCGAACGGCCTGCCCGGCCAGTTCGTCATCGCGCCGGGAACGGGCGTGTTCCTGACCCCGTACGGCCTGGTCAACAATTACTGGGACCCGAATTATTGGAACAATAATTTCACCAACCGGAACAACATCCTGTCGGTCTATGGGATGGTGAAGTTCGACGGCGACATTCTCGGCGTCCGCGTCCGCGGCAATGCGGGTCTCCGTTACGAGCATACCGACAATAAGATCGTCGCGCTCGATTGTCGGAACTGCTCGGCCCCCCTGTCGCTCGTGGCCGGGCCGGTCAATCACCAGGTGACCGACCGGACCTACAAGAATGAATATGGCTATCTGCTGCCATCGGCCATGTTCGCGGCCGACCTGAGCGACAAGCTGCTGCTGCGCGGCGCCTATTACGAGACCTATGTGCGCCCGCAGCCGCGCGACAACGTGCCGGTCACCTCGGTCCAGTCGCCGGACCCGGCGGCCGCTGGCGTGCCGGTCTATAATGTGACGATCGGCGCAATCAATTTGAAACCCTACACGGCAGACTCGTTCGATCTGTCGCTCGAATGGTATAATCGCCCGGGCGGGCTGTTCGCGATCGCGGTCTATCAGAAGAATGTGAAGGGCTATATCGGCCCGATCACCGACCGCAGCGTGCTCTGCCCGACCAACGGACAGTTCAACGGCATCGATTACGGCCTGGGGACGCTGCAGGACGACGGGGTCAATTGCAACGTTGTCGGCGACCCGCTCCATGCCCGCGTGGTGACGACCGGTATCACCAACCAGGGGCCGATCCGCGTCCGCGGTGTCGAACTCGCCATCCAGCAGAATTTCGATTTCCTGCCCGGCTTCCTCAAGAATTTCGGCGGCGCGGCGAATTACACCTACACCACGATCTCAGGCAAGGACACGTCGGGCAAGCCGATCACGCTGCCCAGCGTCTCCAAGAACAACATCAACGTGATCGGCTATTACGAAACCAAGCTGTTCGGCCTCCGCCTGGTGTATAACTGGCGCGACAAATATGATCTGGCGGCGGGCAACAGCTTCGTCGGCGACGCCCGCAGCGTGAAGGCGCGCAGCCAGCTCGATGCCTCGGCCTCGATCAACATCACCAAGCGCATCTCGCTCTCGGTCGATGCGTTCAACCTGACCAATGCGACGCGATCGGAATATGAGACCGATCCGATGCTGCCGCGCCGCATCGATTATGACGGCCGGACCTATCAGGCCACCCTGCGCGCTTCCTTCTAGCGCGCCCGGTTGTCTCTAATGCGCTATCTCGACCCGGGCAGGCAGTTGCGCCCGCCCGGGTCGAGCAGCGCTCGTCCCCGCCAAGGATAATATGCCATGTTCCTGATCCTGCTTGCGCCGCTGCTCGCGCTGGCCCAGCCGTCACCGGCGCCCGACTATGCGCTGCTCGGGCCGAGCTTCGCCTCGGGCAAGGCCGACAGTGCGGCCGCCAGGGCGACGATCGCCCGGGCCCGCGCGGCGCTCACCCGCGCGCCGGGCGCGATCCCGCGCCTGCACACCGAGGGCACGCTGCCGGGCAAGGGCATCCGCGAGATCAGCCTTGTCGCGAAGCGCGATCAGGCGATCGTGCTCGATCTGGCCATGGCGTGGCGGCTGACCGGGGACCGCGCCTTCCTCGACCAGGCCGGGCGCTATCTCGATGCCTGGGCGCGAATCTACCAGCTGTCCTTCAATCCGATCGACGAGACCGGATTCGATTTGATGGCGATGGCCTATGACCTGACCGAGGCCGATCTGCCCGCCGACGCCCGGGCGCGGATCGACGGGTTCTGGCGCCGGATGGCGGCCGGCTATCTCGATGCGATGGATGCCGGCCCCGGGCATGCCAATACCAACTGGCAGAGCCACCGGGTCAAGCTCGCGACCATGGCCGCGTTCCAGACCGGCGACCGCCGCCTGATCGAGCGCGCGCGCGACGCCTATCGCAAGCAGGTCATGATCAATCTGCGGCCCGACGGCTCGACCTTCGATTTCGAGGAACGCGACGCGCTCCATTACGTCACCTATGATCTCGATCCGCTGATGATGGCCGCGCTCACCGCCAGGGTTCACGGCGAGGACTGGTATGGCTGGAGCGCCCCGGGCGGCGCCAGCCTGCCGCGCTCGCTCGACTGGCTGGCCGATTTTGCGCGCGGAACCCGCACCCATATCGAGTTCGCGCAGTCGAAGATCCAGTTCGATCGCGACCGCGCCGCCGCGGGCCAGACGGAATATGCCCCGCATGCCTGGCAGCCGGACAACGCGCTCGACACCTTCAAGATCGCTGCCCTGCTTGATCCGCGTTTCGCCGATCTGGGCGCAGCGCTGGCGGCGAAGAGCCGGCGCGGTCCGGCCGCATGGATCGTCCTGTTCTGACGCGTCGAACCGCCCCGATGATGGCGCGGCGCACAAGCTTTGTTGTCGGAGCAGATCGTCCGGCCGGTGCCGCCGGACGCCATGCCGCAGAGGCCGGTATCGGAAATATTGTACGACAACTTGTCCCTGTCGGGCTGGTGCTCGACAGGATTGCTGGTAGGATTGCACCATGACGACCAAGGCAGCTTCGCTCGCGGACGAGCTGGTCCGCCTTTTCGAACAGCGCATCGATTCGGGTGAGCTGCCGCCGGGCGCGCGCTTCCCGACCGAAATGGCGATCACGACGACGGCCGGCGTCAGCCGCACCGTCGTGCGCGAGGCGTTCGCGCGGTTGTCGGCGCGCGGCCTGCTCGTCTCGCGGCGGGGATCGGGCGCCTATGTGGCCGAAGGGGCGCTGTACCGCGCCTTCCAGGTCGAGCCCGAGGAGATGCAGGAGGTCGAGGATGTCGTCAAACTGCTCGAGATGCGCATGGCGCTGGAGACCGAAATGGCCGGCCTCGCGGCGCAGCGCCGGACCGGGGACGATCTCGCCTTGCTCGGCACGTGCCTGGACCGGCTGAGCGCCAGCGACGATGTCGAACAAGCGGTCGATGCCGACGTCGCCTTTCATGCCGCGATCGCGCGGGCGACCCATAATGAATATTATTCCCGGTTCATGGATTTCCTCGGCCTGCGGCTGGTGCCGCGACGCTCGCTCTACCTGCGCGATCAGGCGGATTCGGCGCGGGTCGCCTATGCGCGCGCCATCCACCGCGATCATGAGGCGATCTATGCCGCGATCGTGGCGCAGGAGCCCGCCCGGGCGCGGCACGCCGCACGCCGGCACATGCAGAAGAGCCTGGAGCGGCACCGCCGGCTCGCGGCGACTGCCTGGCCGAATGCCGACGCGCCCCGGCCCCATCCGCAGGCGGATGTCCTCCGCCGCGACCTCTGCTAGAGTCGGCGCATGACGACGAAAGCCGCATCGCTCGCCGACGATCTGGTCAGGCAGTTCGAGCGCCGTATCGAGGCAGGCGACATGCCGCCCGGATCGCGCTTCCCGACCGAAAAGGCGATCACCGACAGTTTCGGCGTAAGCCGTACGGTGGTGCGCGAGGCGTTTGCGCGGCTCGCCGCCAGGGGGCTGCTCGAATCCCGGCAAGGCTCCGGCGCCTATGTCGCGCGGGGCGCCCGCTATCAGGCGTTCCAGGTCACTCCCGAGGAAATGGGGGAGATGGACGATGTGATCAAGCTGCTCGAGATGCGCATGGCGCTGGAGACCGAGATCGCCGATCTGGCCGCCAGCCGCCGCACCGATGCGGACATGGCCGAAATGCGCAAATGGCTCGAGCTGATGCGGACGAGCAGCGATATCGACGAGGCGGTCGCGGCCGACATGGCGTTTCACCGGGCGATCGCCGCCGCCACCCGCAATGATTATTATCTCAGGTTCATGGATTTTCTGGGCATTCGCCTCGTCCCGCCGCGCCGGCTTTACCTGAAGGATCGCGCCGAGACCGAGCATCGCGCCTATGCGCGCGACATCTACCGCGATCATGAGGCGATTCTCGTCGCGATCGAGGCGCAGGAGCCCGCGCGCGCGCGCCGCGCGGCTCGGCGGCACATGCAGAAGAGCCTGGAGCGCCACCGTCAGCGCAGGGCCGCCGAGGAGCAAGAGACGGCGGTTTGAGCTTGGCCGCCACCGCCGATCAAGGCCTGATCGACCGGCCGGTCAGGCGCTGACCGGATTTTGGTCGCGGCTCACTTTCCGGTCCAGCGTGGCGGGCGTTTCTCGACAAAGGCGCGGACGCCCTCGCGCCGGTCGGCCGAGCCCAATGCGGCCGCGGCGAGCTCGCGTTGCGCGGCCCAGCCTTCCTCCTCGGACCCGCTCGTCGCGCGGCGCAGGATATTGGCGGTGGCCGCCAGCGCCGTCGGGCCATTGGCCAGCAGCTGCGTTGCCAGCGCCAGGGCCTGATCGAGGGCCTGGCCCGGCGGCACCAGCCGGTTGACCAGGCCGTGGCGGTGGAAGAAGTCGGCGGGATAGGGCTGGCCCGACAGCGCGACCTCCGCGGCGAGGTTGGGCGGGATCCGGCGCGGCAGGCGGAGCAGGCCGCCGCCATTGGCGATCAGATTATAGCGTATCTCGGGCAGGCCCATCCGGGCATCCTCGGCGGCGACGACGAGATCGCAGGCCAGCACCATCTCGAAACCGCCGCCGAGCGCAATGCCCTCGACCGCGGCGATGATCGGCTTGGCGGGCGGGCGCCGGCACATGCCCATCGCGCCGCGTTCGGTCGTGGCGCCGCTGCTTCCTTCGATGGCCGCGACCTTCAGGTCGGCGCCGGCGCTGAACCAGCCGCCGGCGCCGGTCAGGATGGCGATGAAGATCGCGGGATCGGCATCGATCGTGTCGAGCGCGTCGCTCAGCCCGCGCGCCGCGGCGGCGTTCATCGCATTGCGGACCTGCGGCCGATCGATCGTGACGATCAGGATGCCGCCGCGCCGCTCGGTGCGGATGGGCTGTTCGGTCACGGCGTCACTCCTCTCCGGGGGCATTCAGCGCGCAAAGCCTCCTTGCGACAAATGACGTTTGATGGGCGCGAAATGAGAAAATGTCGGCTGGCTGGCGCGGGTGCGCGCGACTAGCCTCGCCGTCCGGCTGCAGACCGGGCCCCGGGGAGGATCGCGCATGGCGGACGACGACATCAACCTCACCAACCCGATGTTCTTCGCGGCCGGCGATCCGCACGCGATCTGGCGCCGGCTGCGGACCGAGGACCCGGTGCACTGGACGCAAGGGCGGCTGCGCCGGAAATTCTGGTCGATCACCCGGCATGCCGATGTGAAGTTCGTGCTGATGAACGACCACCGGATCTTCAGCGTCCAGCGCGCCGGCGCCAATCTGCCGGCCGGCCCCGAATTCGAGAATCCGGAGGATTCGCTGTTCACCGAGCTGACCCAAAGCGGCCAGCAGCTCGCGACCATGGACGGCCAGCCGCACAGCGTGCTGCGGCGCTATTTCTCGACCAAATTCACCTCGTCGAGCATCAACGGCCTGGAGGGGCTGGTGCGCTCGATCACGGAGGAAGTGCTGGCCGGCATCCTGCCGCGCGGGACCTGCGACTTCACCACCGAATTCGCCGGGCGGATTCCGACCGCGGTGATCGCGGCGATCCTGGGCGTGCCGTGCGAACTGTGGGACGATCTGTACCGCTGGAACAACATGCTGGCCGCACCCGAGGATCCCGAATTCTCGATCGGCACGCCGGTCGAGACGAGCACCGCGGGGGTCTCCAACATCATGCGGACCTGTATCGAGCTCGCCGAGCAGAAGCGCGGCAAGGGCGGCGACGACCTGCTCACCGCGCTGACCGAGGCCGAGGTCAATGGCGTGCCGCTCGGCCCGACCGAGATCGGCTTCAACGGCCTGATGTTCTTCGCCGCGGGGCACGAGACGACGCGCGCTTCGATGAGTATCGGGCTCGCCGAGTTGCTGCGCGATCCGGCGCAGCTCGCCTGGCTGCGCGCCAACCGGCACGACCCCAAGGTGCTGCGCACCGCCGCGGAGGAGTTCGTGCGCTACAGCGCGCCGCTGACGCATACGCTGCGCACCGTGACCGAGGACGTCGTGGTCGGCGGGCAGGAGATCAAGGCGGGCGACTGGGTGGTGCTGTGGTTCCACGCCGCCAATCGCGATCCGGCGGTGTTCGCCGAGCCCGAGCGGTTCGACGTCAGGCGCTCGCCCAACGATCATCTCGGATTCGCGGTCGGCAAGCATTTCTGCCTCGGCGCGCATCTCGCCCGGCTCGACATGGCGGTCATGCTCGGCGCGGTGCTCGATCATATGGACGATATCGCGCTGGCCGGTGAGGTCGAATGGGCGAGCTCCAACCTGTTCTGGGGCATCAAGCATATGCCGATCCGGTTCACCTCCCGGGCGCTTGCGGAACCGGCCGCCCCCGCCGCAGCAGCCTCGGCCTGACATGGGATTTTCGGTCGCATCCGCCCGCCGGCACGCCTCGCGAAACCCTCATGAGAGAAGGGCATGGGCGCTCAAGCTTTACTGGTTTGTGAGCGGCGCGGCGGCTCGGTAGCCCTGCCCGGTTTCTCAACGATAACAGATCTGGGGATGGAATGATGGGCAGCTCGACGACACGGAAATTCTCCGCACGCGCAATCCTGTTCCTGCTGGCGACGGCCTCGCCGATCGCCGCCGCGCGCGCTCAGGAGGCGCCCGCGCAGGAAAGCGCCACTGCCGAGGAAAAGGGCGTCCCCGACATCGTCGTCACGGCGCAGCGTCGCGCGGAGAATCTGCAGGATGTGCCGATCGCGGTCACCACCGTGGCGCCGACCGAGCTGCAGAGCGCCGGCGTCGTCAACAGCCTCGATCTGCCGCGCATCGCGCCGGGTGTCACCACCTCGCCGACGACCGCCAATTCCTTCTTCATCCCCTATATCAGGGGCGTCGGATCGAACTCGCCGGCGACCGGCAACGACAGCTCGATCGCGGTCTATATCGACGGGGTCTACCAGTCGGACAAGGCGGCCAACGTGCTCGAGTTCAACAGCATCGAGCGGATCGAGGTGCTGAAGGGGCCGCAGGGCACTTTGTTCGGGCGCAACGCGACCGGCGGCGCGATCAACATCGTCACCCGCCAGCCCGAATTCGATTTCCACGGCTCGGCCGAGGTCTCCTACGGCCGGTTCAACCAGTTCGTCGGCAAGGGCTATATCACCGGGCCGATCGCCGACACGCTCGCCTTCAACCTCAGCTACCAGCATACCGATGGCGGCGATTTCGCGACCAACACCGGCACGCGCTATCCCGGCAAGTTCGGTGGCGCGCATGGCGACAGCGTCGATGCGAAATTGCTGTGGAAGCCGTCGGACGTGTTCGAGCTGACGCTTGGCGCGATGTACATGAAGCGCGATTCGACCAACCTCAATTCGAACCTCAACCCCGTTCCGGGAACGACGCCGGTCGGCGCCTTCTTCGGCGGCACCTATGATCCCGACACCTATCAATATCAGGGCAGCCCCAACCTGTTCGGCGTCGAATCCTTC
The DNA here is from genome assembly GCF_028293085.1 of Sphingomonas bacterium. Taxonomy (GTDB): domain Bacteria; phylum Pseudomonadota; class Alphaproteobacteria; order Sphingomonadales; family Sphingomonadaceae; genus Sphingomonas. Next base: position 1,348 of record NZ_JAQGLC010000393.1, on the reverse strand, counting down.
CGGGCGACGGCGAAGGCGCGCTATTCGCTGCCCGGCGTCGATCTGGTCTCGATCACCGGCTATGTGCACACCCGCGACGTATCGCAGCTCGATTATGACGGGACGTCGGCCGACTTCTTCTTCTTCAACGAAGTCCAGGGCGTGAAGGATTTCTCGCAGGAGCTGCAGCTGCTCTCGACCAGCAAGGGCCCGCTGCAATGGGTAATCGGCGGCTATTTCTTCGATGGCCGCGCGCGGATCTATCCGCTGAACATCGTGCAGAACACGGCCTATAACTCGACCTTCGCGCAGGCGGCGGCAACGCCGGGCGGCTTCATCACCAGCGTCCAGGCCGACGGCCCGACCCGCGCCTATGCGGCATACGGCCAGGCAACCTATTCGGTGACCGACAGCACCCGCGTCACGGCGGGCCTGCGCTACACCAGCGAACGCCGCGGCTATGATTTCACGGTGGGCGGGGTCGGCCAGATCGCGACCGGTTTCTATTCGCCGACACTGATCACGCTCGTCTCCGACAGCGGCCTGCACAAGACCTTCGACAAGCTGACCTGGCGGCTGTCGGTCGATCAGGATCTGGCGCCCGACGTGATGGGCTATGTCAGCTGGAACCGCGGCTTCAAGAGCGGCACCTACAACCTCAACGATTTCACGCCGGGCCAGAAGCCGGTCAATCCGGAGAAGCTCGACGCGTTCGAGGCGGGGATCAAGAGCCGGCTGTTCGACCGGGTGCTGCAGCTCAACGCCTCGGCTTTCTATTATGATTATTCGAACATCCAGCTCGACATCATCGTCGCGAGCGGCGGCGGCGGATCGTCCACCACCTCGCTGCAGAATGCGGCGAGCGAGCATATCTATGGCATCGATCTCGACGCGATCCTCCAACCCATGCCCAATCTGCAGCTGCGCGCGAGCACGACCTTGCTCCATGCCCGTTACAAGTCATTCCCCAACGCCGTCGCCTTCGTGCCCAACGCCTTCGGCAATGGCGACCAAGTGGTGGTCGATGCGAGCGGCGATCGCGGGCTGTTCTCGCCCGACTGGTCCTTCACGCTCGGCGCCGACTATACCGCCGAGCTCAGCGGCGGCACCAAGCTGATCTTCGGCGCCAGCTATTACCGGACGGCGTCATTCAAGGTCGGGATCGGGCCGTCGGACCGCGTCGACGAATATGACTCGCTCGGCGCGTCGCTGACGGTGAAGCCGGCCGGCCTGCCGTTCGACCTGCGCGTGTTCGGCGCCAACCTGACCGACCGGAAGATCGTCGGCATGAGCCTGTCGGCGCTCAAGGCCTCGCGCCAGGAGATCGTGCCGTTGACCTATGGCGTGGCGGTGGGCGTGCATTTCTGAA
>NZ_JAQGLC010000345.1 GCF_028293085.1 Sphingomonas bacterium | reverse complement strand
GGAGATCCGTGTCGGGGGCGATGCCGGGCCGGCTCGAGCTGGCCGGGGTGGTGGCGGCAAGGGCGGCGGCGGCGGTCGACGTGGCGGCGGCGGCGGCGGCGGTGGCGGTGGTGGTGGTGGTGGTGGCCATGGTGGCGGCATGGGTGGCGGCGGCATGCGCGGGGGCGGGCATGGCGGCGGGGGGCAGGAGGCCGATGACAGTGCCTCCGGCGGGAACGGCCACCAGAGTCGGGCGCCCGGCAAGCAGGGTGCAGCGCGCTTCAGCTATCTAGATTTTCCCGAGCCGGTGACTTCCGCCGACAGCAATTTCAATCGCGGTGTCAGTCCCGAGGAGTTTGAGCAGGCTGCGGCGAAGCGCTTTGCGGTGCTCGACAAGAATGGCGACGGCTCTCTGGCGCGTGGGGAATTGCCCAGAGTATCCGGCCCAGCGGGCCGCCCGCGCATGGGCCCCGGACGACGCCCGCCGGAAGCCGGGCAGGAGTAGCTCCAGCGATGCCGGGAGGTACCTTTGCGGTGCGAGCTCGGCCACGCGATCGAAAGCCGGGCATGCCGTCCCGCTCGCCGTGGGTTTCACGGCAAGAATGCTCCCGCGCCGCGGGCGATGAAGGAACCATTATGGCGGATGCGCCAAAGCAGGTGAATTGTTTGATCTCGGGCCGCCACCGCGCCTCGCAGATCGAGACCGACCCGAACGACTCCTCGATCCAGCGATCGCGATGCCCCGGGTGCGGCCATGCGATCATGCGATCCCTCGTCAGCAGGCGGTGGATCATATCCGGCTATCTCGGCTCCGCGAAGCAATATGCGGTGGGCGATGCGAGGCGTGCGGGCAGCTTCTCGTAGAGCTGGCGACGGATCGGATTGGCAAGGTCAGGGCCGGGCGGCTTCGTAGACGATCTTGCCGCCGAGGATCGTGAAAAGCACCCTGGCGGAGGTCAGGTCGGCAGGTGGTATCGTCAGGATGTCGCGCGACAGGATCACGATATCGGCGAGCTTGCCCGGCGTGATCGAGCCTTTGATCGCCTCCTCGCGCGAGGCGAAGGCGGGGTTGATCGTATAGGCGCGGATTGCCTCCTGGATGGTCAAGGCCTGAGGCGGAAGCGGCGTCTTGATGGTCCGCCGCGCGATTTCGTCGCGCAGAACCGCGCCCTGGATCAGCTCGAGCGGATTGATCGGAGAGGGATGCGCCTTGTCGAAGCTCCCCGGCCAGTCGGACACGAGGTCCAGCCGAAGGCCGTGATCGATCATCGTGCGCCAGGCATAGGCGGTTCGCAACCGTTCCGGGCCGAGCTTCGCCTCCAGCGACGGAAGGTCGTCGTAGAACTGCGAGGGCGTGACGTCGGCGATCGCGCGGATCCTGCCGGCACGCTCGATCTCGCCGAGGGCGGGATACCAGCCGTGGATAAGGCGGAACCGCCGGTCGCGCGCCGGATTGGCCTTGATCGCCGCCTCGTACCAGTTGAGCAGCAGCCAATGCGCCTTGTCGCCCATCACATGGGTTGCAAGATCGAAGCCCAGCCGGTCCGCGCCCGCCATGGACGCGGCCATGTCCTTTTCGTCGAGCACCCGGAAGGTCAGATCCCCTGCATAGTCCGGATTGTCGCGCGGATTGTTGCTGAACGGCTTGAACATGTAGGAACCGTCGACGAACGACTTGAGCGCGCCATAGCGGATCATGTCGTCCCCGCTGCCGGGCGTGATGCCATGGCTCGCCAGGTCGGACCAACTGTCCAGCGCGAGGATCGGGTAGACGCGGATGGTGAGGTCCCCCGTGGCCCTCAGGTCGGTGAAGATCGAGACGTCGGAATAGCTGCGTTCGACATCGGCATGGAAGATCCTGGCCTGCGAGATCGCATCGACCCGTGCGATGTCGTGGATTCCGGTGATGCCATAGCCGTTCAACTCCGCAAGCAGCGCGCGGGCGGCGATCAGTGTCCGCGCGCGGGATTTTGGCGGCAGCATCAGCGCGACGCGCGATCCCGCGCTGCCCAGCAACATCCCGGTCAACCGGCCGGTGCCCGGATCGCGCCCATAGGCGCCATCGGCCGGATCGGGGGTTCGGTCGCCCAGATGCAGCAGCTCGAGGCCCTTCGAATTGATGAAATAGGCCCCATCGTGCCGGCGCAGCAGCAAGGGATGATCCGCCGAGATCCGGTCGACCGCGGCGACCGAGGGCTCATACTCGCGATAGGGCGTTTTTGCCGCGCGTGCCTTGCGCGCGGGCAGGGTTCCCCAGTCGCCGCCGGTAATCCACATGCCCTTCGGCACGCGCCGGATCGCCTCGGCGAGGCGGGAGAGCAGGGCGGGTTCGCTGTCGACGTCGTTCAGCGCCACCTCATAGAACCAGTCGGTCGCATTCTCGAAATGGGTGTGAGCGTCGATGAAGCCCGGGAGCGCAAGCTCGCCGTGCAGGTCGATCAGCCGCGTGGCCTTGCCGCGGAGCGCCATCACCTCGCCCTCGCTGCCGACACGAACGATCCGGTCGCCGCGAACGGCGACCGCTTCCGCGACCGGCCTGGTGTCGTCGACCGTCCAGATCTTGCCGTTGTGCAGGATCAGGTCGGCGGGCGGTTCCTGGGCCCGCGTGACCGCCGGGGCCGCGACGAAGGCGAGCAGCGCCAGGAGGCCGCGGATCATGTTCGGCATACGCTTTTCCGTCCTCTCGCGGCGGTCGGTCACGGCAGGATCTGGTCCGCGACGATCGGCTGCTTTTCCACCCGGATATTGGTCTTGTTGTCGGCGAAGGCCTTCCATTCGGCCGATGTCGCGGTCAGCCTCGCGCGGACCTTCTGCGTGACCAGGTCGCGCCGTGCGAGGCCCGCATCGCCCTGATAGGCAAGCATCAGCAGCGCCGACCAGGTGCGGCCGGCAGCATAGCGCGGCAAATACAGCCGGAAGCCCGAAAGCGCGCCTTCCTCCATCCAGCCGTCGAGCTGAGGCAGGAGATACCCGTCGACATATTTCAGATAGTCGTCGGTCGAGACGAGATAGTCATAGGGGATGACCAGGAAGACCGGGGCGGCGTCGCCGGCCTTGCGCAGGGCCCCACCGGCCCGCAGGATATTGCCCGGTGCGGTCTCCGCCGACGTCACCTGGCGCAGGGCATCGGGGCCGAGGCCGGCGGGGGCGACATCTTCCACCGCGCGCCAGCGGGCGAGCGCCTCCTGGCCCTTGAAGTCCAGAACCGCCATCACGTCCCAGGATCCGGAATCGACATAGCGGTTCGCCAGCACCTGATAGGCGAGAAGGTCGCCCGTCCCGCGCAGCTTTTCGAGCCGCGGCAGCAGCGATGCTCTGAGCGCCTGGCGAAAACCGATACGCGCCGCGGGGGCGACGCGGTAGGTGATCACCAGCGCCCGGGGTTCCTCGGCGCGCCAGTCAGTGCTGGCAGCGGTTGCCGATGCCGCCGCAGCCGGGGCGAGCGCGAGACTCAATCCCAGCCAGGCCGCGGCGATCATCCTGCGTAGTGCGTGCTTCATCCTTCTCTCCTCAGGGCAAGCGCGTCGAGCGTGGGTGTCGCCGCCAGCATCTGCCGGGTGAAATCGTGCATGGGCCGATCGAAGATCGCGTCGCGGGTACCCTGCTCGACGATCCGGCCGGCACGCATCACCACCACCCTGTCCGCGACCTGTTCGACCACGCCGAGGTCGTGCGAGATGAACAGGCAGGCAAAGCCGTATCGCGCCTGCAAGCCGGCAAAGAGCCCCAATATCTGGGCCTGGATGGTGGCGTCGAGCGCGGAGACGGGTTCGTCGGCGACGACGAAGCGTGGATGGGTGACGATCGCGCGCGCGATCGCGACGCGCTGGCGCTGGCCGCCGGACAATTGATGCGGGAAGCGTTCCGCGAAAGCCTCGAGCCCGACATCCGCCAGCACCGATGCCACCCGGCCCTCCCGTCCGAGCGTGGACAGTTCGGGCAGATGGCGCAGGGGCTGGGCGACGATCTGCCGCACGCGCATGCGCGGATCGAGCGACGAATTGGGATCCTGGAAAACGAGCTGGGTGGCGCTGTGGAAGGCGCGGCGCTCCGTCCGGTCACGGCTATAGGGATCGAGCCCGTCGAAGCGGATGCTGCCCTCGACCCGGTCGACCAGCCCGAGCACGGCCCGCCCCAGCGTGGTCTTGCCCGATCCGCTGCCGCCGACCACCGCGACGGTTTCTCCGGGGGCGATCGACAGGCTAACATCGTCGACCGCCTTGAAACTCTCTCTCGCGCCGCGCCTCGTAAAGGAAACGGTCAGCCCGTCGACCGTCAGCAACGCCCCGGCCGGGGCCGGGCGTTCCGCGCCCCGGCTCGGCAGCGACGCGACCAGGCGCTGTGTATAGGGATCGGTCGGCGCCGACAGGATCTGCGCGGCAGTGCCCTGTTCGACGAGCCTGCCTTTCTCCAGCACCACCGCGCGCTGCGCATGGCGCGCGACCAGCCCGAGATTATGGGTGATGAGGATCACCGCTGTCCCCGCCTCCGCCGCGAGCTCGGCCATCACCTCCATCACCTCGCGTTCGCTGAGCGAATCCAGCGCGGTGGTGGGTTCGTCGGCGATCAGCAGGCGCGGCTTCAGCAGCATCACCGACGCCAGCATGATCCGCTGCCGCATCCCGCCCGAGAATTCGTGGGGATAGGCATCGAGGCAGCGCTCCGGATCGGCGATGCGGACGCGTTCAAGCATCGCCAGCACCGCGCCCCGGCGCTCCCCCGCCGTCATGTGGCGGTGGAGGCGCAGTGCCTCTTCGAGCTGCCGGCCGATGCGCATCGAGGGGTTGAGTGAGGTCATCGGCTCCTGGAAGACCATGCCGATCTCGCCACCGCGGATCCGGCGCATCCCGGCAGCGCTCACCAGGGCCAGGTCCTGGCCGTCGAACAGGATGCTGCCCGCCGTCTGTCGCACACCCGGCGGGAGCAGCCCGACGATCGCGCGGGTGGCGAGGGTCTTGGCGCTGCCGGACTCGCCGACGATCGCGACGACTTCGCCCGCGCCGATATCGAGCGAGAAATCCAGGAGCAGCGGCCGCGGCGTACCGTCGGGCTCCATCGCCTCGATCCGCAGGCCGGTGATGCCGAGGAGGGCGCCGGTCACGACGGCAATCGCGTATCGAAGCGGTCGCGCAGCGCGTCGCTCAGCAAATTCGTACCGAGCAAGGTCGCCGCGATGCACAGGCCCGGCACCACCGCCAGCCAGCCCGCGGTGTTGAGATATGGGCGCGACGCGGCGAGCATATTGCCCCAGGTCGGCGCGGGCGCCGGGATGCCTACGCCGAGAAAGCCGAGAGCGCTTTCCGACAGCAGCACCCAGCCGAACATGCTCGTGGCGAGCACCGCGACCTGGGGCAGGGTGTTGGGCACGACGTGACGCAGCATCGAATAGGCGGCGCTGTTGCCCATCACTCGCGACGCCTCGAGATATTCGCGCGTGCGGATCGACAGGACGCTCGCGCGCACCACCCGGACGACCGAGGGAAGATAGGCGATGGTCAACGCCACCACGATGCTGGTTGCGCCGGCGCCGAGCACCGCGACCAAAGTGAGCGCCAGCACCAGGCCGGGAAAGGCCATCAGTGCATCGTTCACCGTCATCAGTACCGCCTCGACCGGACCGCGCAGGAATCCCGCCAGCGTGCCGACGATCAGGCCAAGCGTGGTCGCGCAGGCGACGACGATCAGCGCCAGGGGTACGCTGATCCGGGCACCGGCCATTGCCCGGCTGAGCACGTCACGGCCGAACTGATCGGTGCCGAGCCAATGTCCGGCCGACGGTCCGGCGAAGCGATGCTGCAGGTCGATCGCCAGCGGGTTGAACGGTGTCCACACCGTGGCGAGCAGCATGGTCAGCAGAATGATCGCGACGAGCGCGCCGCCGATCCGTTCCGGCCATGACAGATGGGCAAGGCGTGGGCGCGTCGTCATCCGTCGAGCGTCACGCGCGGATCGAGCAGCGGATAGAGCAGATCCGTCGCGAGGTTCAGTACGACATAAACCAGGGCCGTGAACAACAGGCAGCCCTGCACCACCGGATAGTCGCGCGACAGCACTGAATCGACGATCAGCCGGCCGAGGCCGGGCAGGGTGAACACCGTCTCGACCACCGCCGCGCCGCCGAGCAGATGGCCCAATGTCAGGCCGACCAGCGTCATGGTTGGCGCAAAGGCATTGGGCAGGACGTGGCGCAGGAGAACGCTCCGCTCCGACAGGCCCTTGGCCCGGGCATGGGTGACATAGTCCAGGCTGAGCACCTCGATGGCGCTGGCGCGCATCATGCGGATCAGCACGCCGGTCTCGACCATGGCGAGGGTCGCCACTGGCAGCACGAGATAGGGCAGCCCGGCGGCCAGGCCGTCGCTCAGCGGGACGTAACCGACCACCGGCAGCCATCCGAGCTTTACGCCGAAGACCAGAATCAGCATCAGACCGAGCCAGAAGCTCGGTATCGCCATGCTGAGCGTTGCCGCGCTGACGATCGCGCGATCGAGCGCTTTCCCTCGGTTGGCCGCGGCGACCAGGCCCGCCGCGATCGCGGTCAGCGTCGCCAGCGCGATCGCGGTCACGACGATCGAGGCAGTTACCAGGAAGCGGTCGAGCATCAGCGCACGCACCGGCTCGCCGGTGATGATCGAGGTGCCGAGGTCACCCCGGACGACATGACTCAGCCACTGCGCGAACTGGACCCACAGGGGCCGGTCCAGCCCCATCTCCCGGTGCATCGCCGCGATCGCCCCCGGATCGGCGGCGTCGCCGAGCATCACCTGTGCGGGGTCGCCCGGGATCGCCCGCACCAATGCGAAGACGAGCAACGCCACGATCAGGAGCGTGGGAATCGTCAGCAGCAGGCGCTTGCCGACATAGCGGGCAACGACCGCGGGCCTCATCGCAACGCCACGCCCCACAGGCGCAGCTGCGCCGCCGGCCAACCCTTGTAGCCGATGACATTGGCGCGGACGGCGGCAATATGGCCCTGGTTGAACAGGATGACCGCGGGCACCTGCTGCAGGAAGCGCGCATGAAGCTGGTCGAACACCGCCTGCCGCTGCGCAGGATCGCCGGTGGCGCGCGACCGGTCGAGCAGGGCACGGGCGACCGGATCATCCCAGACTTTCCGGGGGTCGGCCTTTTTGTCGCCGATGAACGCCTCGTAGCTCAGCGCCGGGTCCATCCGCGCCGAATAGGCGAACATCATCGCCTGGTAATTACCCGAATAATAACGATCGAGCTGCGCGGCCCAGTCGAGCGTGTCGATCTGGACGTTGATGCCGGCCTCGAGCGCCATTGCCTGGGCGAGGATCGCGGCGTCGAACAACTCGGGATAGCGGTGGTTGGTGATCAGGCGGATCGGCTCGCCGCGATAGCCGGCGGCCGCGGCCAGCCGCCGTGCCAGCGCGATATTGGGGCGCGGCATCGCCGCCTGGACGCCGACATGATAGCTGCTCGGAGCCGGTACGATCGACCGGTTCGGCCGGGATGCGCCCTCGGTGACAGCGTTGACGAGCCCCGGCACGTCGAGCGTGAGCGCGATTGCCTGGCGTAGCCGGGGATCGGCCATGCGCCGGTCGCGCGTCTGAAACAGCAGGGCGAAGACGTCGCTTGCCGGTGCCACCGACAGTCTTATGTCGCGTCGTACCTTCAACTGTCGCGCGTCGAGCGGGAGGACATTGTCCAATATGTCGAGATCGCCGCGGAGCAGCGCCGCCTCGGCCGACACCACGTCCGGGATCACCAGGAAACGCACCCGATCCACCAGCGCATGCTTGCCGCCGGTATTGCCGTCGCGTGGACCGGCCAGCGGCCGATAGCCGGCGAAGCGCGCCAGCTCGACGACCTGGTTGCGCCGCCAGCTGACGAACCGGAAAGGACCCGTTCCGACCGGCTTCAGCCACGCGCCGTCGGCGGCGACCGAGCTGCGATGCAGGATTGCGGTCTCGCCGCAATCGACTCGCGCCAGGGTCGAAAGGAAATTGGGCGACGCGCGGTCGAGCCCGATCCGGACGGTCAGCGGATCGATCGCCCGGACCGCGGTGATCCTGGCGAAGCCGCCGCCGGTGAATTCGTTCAGGCATCGCCAATGCGTTGCCGGATCGAGGTAGCGTCGGAACGACCAGACCACGTCGGCGCTCGTCACCGGCGCACCGTTGTGGAAGCGCAATCCTGGGCGGAGGCGGAAGGTATAGACGCGCTCGTCGGCGGAAAGGCTCCAGTCGCGCGCGAGCAACGGGCCGACGCTGGCATCCTCGCGGTAAGCGACCAGGCCCTCGACCATGTGCATCAGCACCGCGTCGGTATTCTCGTCGCGTATCACCCCCGGATTGGTCGAAGCGATGTCCGAATTGAGCCTGGTGCGGAGCAGCGATTCGGCAGAGGCGGCACCGGACAGCGATATGGCCACCAGCGCGGCCTTCAGGAAGAAGCAGAGGGCCCGCCGCTCAGCCATTGGCCGCGACGCCGCTTTCCATCTCGAGGGTGTAGCTGGTGAAGCTCGGATCGAGCGCGGGCAGCACAGCCACCTCCATCAATCCCAGCGCCGGCTGCATCACCAGGGTGACCACGGTGGCGCTGAGGTTGCTCATCGCCGAGGGGCGGGGCGGGCGGCAGATCGACCAGGGCGAGGCCCAGTCGTCGAGCAATGTCGCCTTCACATCGTCCACCGTCAGCGATCCGATGCGCGGCTCGACCAGTGCGCGCAGGCGTCGATCGCGATAGAGGCTGTCGGGCATGGCGAAGGGGCCGCGCTCCTGCAGCTTGGCGAGCGCGACCGGGCTTTGCCAATGGTTGGCATGGACCAGCACGCCGCGCCGGGGCTCGACCTGGAAGGTCTCGTCCGGAGCGCATTCGAAATCGAAGATCTCGCCATCCCTGTGGGTCAGTGACATGTTGTTCGAGCCAGATTTCGGCGTCGTATAAGCGGTGCGCAGCGCAAGTGCGAAATGCGTTTGCTCAAGCGCATGGCGGCGGATCAGGGCGAGCGGCACACCGATCTGGCGATAATCCCGATCGCATTCGAGATAATTGGCGGTGACGCCGATGCCGCGCGCGTTGAAGCCGAAGCGGCCGAGCGCGCCGGCCTCCGCGAACATCAGGATGTCGGGTCCCTCCTCGTCGCGGATGCGCAGCACCACCGAGGCGTCGGCGCTCTCCATCTTCCAGTCCCAATTATGGGCATGGATCAGCCGCCCGGCCGCCGCCGCCGCCGGCGCGACGATCAGGGTGGTGCAACCGTCCGGTTCGACATCGCCGAGCAATTGCCCGCGCAGCGCCGCATTGGTCGCGAGCTTCAGCACCTCGGTCCGTGCATTGATCATGACGATGTGGTGGAATTCGACGCCGGCGCCGTCCGCAATGCCGCGCATCTCCTCGACATAGCGGGGCTCGAACGCCTCGATGCTGGGCAGATAGGCGGCGACTATCCGCGCCAGCTCGGAATCCTCCAGCTTCAGGTCGCGGACCTGCGCGGCATAATGCGAGATGCCGGCGCGAATTTCGGGCTCCGCCTGCACGCCATATTGCCGTCCGCGTTCATAGGGCGTGCCGGCAATCTCGATCAGCCTGCATTTGCGGGTCATGAAGCGTGGTCCCCTTGTGCGTGCAAGAAGCGTCCCCTTGTGCGTGCAAGAAGCTAGCATCGTATTTTTCCAGATAAAAGAACAAAAACCTGTCACCAGCCTGTCACCAGACAGGCCTTGATATCGCCCTAGAGCACCTTGCCAATCGGAGGAACATACGCTACCGATGTCTTTATCGATTGATAAGTACATTGAACTGCGAGGTAGAGTTCCGATGCTTGCCACCGACGCCACCCTTCCGAATTCGCTCGACGCTTTCTGGATGCCGTTCACCGCGCATCGGGCGTTCCGCCAGGCGCGGCGGATGTTCGTCGGCGCTGAGGGCATGTATTACCGGACAGACGACGGCCAGAAGATCATGGACGGCATTGCGGGGTTGTGGTGCGTCAATGCCGGTCACGGCCAGCCGCGCATCGTCGAGGCGATCCAGCAGCAGGCGGCGCGGCTCGACTTCGTCTCGTCCTTCACGATGAGCCACCCGGCCGCGTTCGAGCTGGCGAGCCGTTTGACCGCGGCAGCGCCCGACGGGATCGACCATGTCTTCTTCACCAATTCCGGGTCCGAATCGGTCGACACCGCGCTGAAGATCGCGCGCGGCTATCACCGCGCCCGGGGCCAGGCGGGGCGGACAAAGTTCATCGGCCGCTACAAGAGCTATCACGGCGTCAATTTCGGCGGCCTCTCGGTCGGGGGGATCGCGCGCCACAAGCTGGATTTCGGGCCATTGCTGCCCGATGTCGACCATCTCTCGCTTCCTTATGACCCGAAGGTTTCCGGCTTCTCGCAGGGCCAGCCGGCCGCGGGCGCCGACTATGCCGAGGAGCTGGCGCGGCTGATCGCGCTGCACGATCCCTCGACGATCGCCGCGGTGATCGTCGAGCCGGTGACTGGATCGGGCGGGGTCTATCCGCCGCCAATCGGCTATCTCGATCGACTGCGTGCCTTATGCACGGAGCACGGCATCCTGCTGATCTTCGACGAGGTCATCACCGGGTTTGGGCGTACCGGGCCCATGTTCGCGTCGCAGCGGCTGGAGGTGACGCCGGACCTGATCGCCTGCGCCAAGGGCATGACCAATGGCGCGGTGCCGATGGGCGGGGTGCTGGCGAGCGGCGCGGTGTTCGACGCCTATATGACGCGGCCGAGCGAGCAGATCGAGCTGGCGCACGGCTATACCTATTCAGCGCATCCGCTCGGTTGCGCTGCGGCGCTGGCGGTGCTCGATATCTATCAGGACGGGTTGCTCGATCAGGGCGCCGCGGTGATGCCGGCCTGGCAGGAACTGCTCCACAGCCTGCGCGGTACGAAGCATGTCGCCGACATTCGCACCTTCGGCCTGCTGGCCGGGATCGACCTGGCGCCGCGCGACGGTGCGCCGGGCGCGCGCGGCGCGGCGCTCAACCAGGCCTGTTTCGAGGCGGGTGTGCTGATCCGCACCGCGGGCGACACGGTGATGCTGTCGCCGCCGCTGGTCATCTCGCGCGGCGAGATCGAGACCCTGGTCGGGACGATCGGCGACGCGCTGGCGAGGGTCGATTGACCGCCCCCGACTATCCCGCACTAGCGCTCTTTGTCGCCGGCGAGTGGATCGGCCCGGACGCGCGCGACACGATGCCGGTGCTCGATCCGGCCACGGGCGAGGAGATCGCGCGCCTGCCGCTGGCGACGGCGGCGGATCTCGACCGGGCGGTGGACTCGGCCGCGGCGGCGTTCCGGCCCTGGCGCACCACACCCGTGATGGAGCGCTACGCGATCCTGCGCCGCGCCGCCGCGCTGATGCGCCACCGGCTCGAGGAGAATGCGGCGCTGCTGACGCGCGAGCAAGGCAAGCCGATCGCGCAATCCCGGGGCGAACTCAATGCCTCGGCCGATTTCTTCGACTGGTATGCGGAAGAGGCGCGGCGCGCTTATGGCCGGGTGATACCGGCGCGACCGGGCATGATGATGCTGGCGGCGCTGCGCGAGCCGGTCGGACCCGTCGCTGCCTTCGCCCCGTGGAATTTCCCGGCGAGCCAGGTCGCGCGCAAGCTCGCGCCGGCTTTGGCCGCCGGGTGCAGTTGCGTGCTCAAGCCCTCGGAGGAGACGCCGGGCGCGGCGCTGGCGCTGGCCCGGGCACTCGACGATGCGGGGCTGCCCCAGGGCGTATTGAACGTCGTGTTCGGTATGCCTGCCGAGGTTTCCAGTCACCTGATCGCGCGGCCGGAGATCCGCAAGATCTCCTTCACCGGCTCGACCGCGATCGGGAAGGTGATCGGGCGCCAGGCGGCGGAGCAGGTCAAGCGCGTGACGCTGGAGCTGGGCGGACATGCGCCGGTCATCGTGATGGACGATGTCGATGTCGAGAAGGTCGCCCGGGCAAGCGTGGCCACCAAGTTCCGCAATGCGGGCCAAGTCTGCACGTCCCCGACGCGCTTCCTGGTGCAGGACGGCATCCATGACCGCTTCGTCGCCGAATTCGCGCGCGCGATGGGGGCTCTCCGCGTCGGCAACGGGCTCGATCCGGCGAGCGACATGGGGCCGCTGGCCAATGCCCGCCGCGAGGAAGCGGTCGATGCGCTGGTGCAGGATGCGGTCGACCAGGGCGGGCACCTCGTCGGCGGCGGCGAGCGGCTGTTCAACGCCGGCCATTTCCGCGCGCCTGCGCTGGTCGCCGATGTGCCGCTGTCGGCGCGCGCGATGCACGAGGAGCCGTTCGGCCCGGTCGCGATGACGCGCCGGTTCGCGACGATCGACGACGCGATCGTCGAGGCCAATCGCCTGCCTTATGGTCTCGCCGCTTATGCCTTCACCCGCGACCGCGACCATATCGCGCGGCTGCGCGACGAGGTGGAGAGCGGTATGATCGGTGTGAACGGCTTCAGCGTCACCTGGCCCGACACCCCGTTCGGCGGCGTGAAGGAAAGCGGTTATGGTAGCGAGGGCGGCAGCGAAGGGCTGGACGCCTATCTCGTCACCAAATTCATCAGCGAGGCGTAGCCATGGCGTTGCAGGTCGTAGGAGAAGGGCGGGCCGATCAGGGCAAATTGTCGCGCAAGGTGACGGCGCTGATTCTCGACCATCTGGCCGGCGACGCGTATCCCGAGGACGGGCATCTGACCGAAACCGGGCTGGCCGCGGCGCTCAACGTCTCGCGCACGCCGGTCCGCGCAGCGCTGGAGCATCTGGCGGAACTGGGCATCGTCGCGTCGCTTGGCCCCCGCCGCGGCTACCGCGTCGCCGCCGCCCCCGACCGCATCCGTGCCCTGGTCCAGCAGCCGATCGCATCGGACGAGGAGGAAGAATTCTATCTCCTGGTCGCGCAGGATTTCCTCGATCGGCGAATCCCGGAACAGTTCACCGAGACCGACATGCTGCGGCAATATGCCGTCAGCCGCAGCACGCTGCAGCGCGTGCTCCAGCGCATGGCGAGCGACCGGGTGATCGAGCGCAATCCGGGCTATGGCTGGCGGTTCGCGCCGCTCCTGCGTTCGGTCGAGGCGCATGACGAGAGTTATCGTTTCCGCATGACGATCGAGCCGGCGGCGCTCGAGCAGCCCGGTTTCGCGCTGGACCCGGCCTGGCTGGCGCGGACGCGGCGCGAGCATGAGGCGACGCTGGCGACGCCGCCGGGCAAGGTCTCGATGGTGCGCTTCTTCGCGATGAACGCGGATTTCCACGAAACGCTGGCATTGTGCTCCGGCAATATCTTCTTCCACCAGGCGGTGCAGCAGCAGAACCAGATCCGGCGCTTCCAGAATTATTCCTGGACCTATGGCGACGACCGGATCGCCGCCTGTTGCCACGAACATCTCGAGATCCTCGCCGCGCTGGAGGCGGGCGACCAGGCCTGGGCGGCGACGCTCATGCGCCGCCATCTCGAGCTCGCCAGCCGATTGAAGCCCGCTCCCGACGAAACACAAAGGACAATATCCGCATGAAGCCGCATGTTTTCCGCATCGCCGTCGCCGCAGCGATCGGGCTCGCTGCCGTGGCGCCGGTGACGGCCCAGAAGGCGCCGCCGCCGAAGGAAGGAGCGCTGACCTCCTATATCAACCTCGACGCGACCGACGCCGAGTCCAAGCTGGAGGTCATCCAGCACGAAGTGTTCGCTGAGCAGCAGCAGAGCGTTCGGCTGGAATTCATGCTCAAGCATGGCGCGACGACCAATATGGAATTCGTGCAATATCCGTCGGGGCACGAGCTGGTGCCGGGCTATGTCTTCACGCCCGTCGGCATGCCCGAAACCGAGCGGCGGCCCGCCGTGATCCTCGTGCATGGCGGCTTCCACGAGCGGTTCAACGTCGAATGGTTTCCGCTGATCGTGAATCTGGTGAAGCGCGGCTATGTCGTCGTGTTTCCCGAATATCACGGTAGCCGCGGCTATGGCGCCAATCTCTACCGCAACGATTACGGCGTCAGCGACACCGCCGACGTGCTGGCGGCGGCGGACTATATCGCGCGCAAGCCGTTCGTTGATCCGAACCGGCTCGGCATCGTTGGCGAGAGCCGGGGCGGGATGGTGACGTTGCTGGCGATCGAGCAGCAACCAACCCGGTTCAAGGCCGCGGTCGATGTCGTCGGGCTCACCGATTTCGTCGCTTACATGGCCTATAAGCCCGACTACCGCCGCAAGGAGGTCGCGAAGGAAAGCAGCAGCTTCGGCGGCAAACTGCCGAACGAGAATCTCGCCGCCTATATGGCGGTGTCGCCGATCAACGCGGTGGACAAGATCCAGTCGCCGCTTCTGGTAATGGCCAGCACTGGCGACGAGATCGCGCCGATCTCGCTTCATACCGGCAGGCTGCTCGACGCGCTGAAGGCACGGGGCAAGCTTTTCGACGCCAAGATCTACGACAACGCGCCCGGTGGGCACATCTTCATGCACGGCGATCAGCCCGAGCGCGACGATGCCTATGCGCGGATCTATGCCTGGCTGGACAAATATATGCGGCCGTGAGGCTGAGCGGTCGCCGCAATCCCGGTCAGCGCGGCGTGAAGTCCTCGACCAGATCGTAGCAGTCGCCGGGAAAGATTTGTTGCGCGAAGGTCACCGGCGCGCCGCCGCGCCACGTCCAGCGCTCGATCTGCAGACAGGGGGAACCGGTGCGGACCCGCAGGCGCCGCCCGACCGTGGGAGAGGCGGCCATGGCGCTGATCCGGTGGCGCGCATCGGTCCAGGGCACATGGCCGAGCAGCCAGGTGCCCGGCGCCACGGCCGCGAAATCCACCGTCTCGGCTTCGGGCACGGTTTTGAGGTCGAGCCAGCGCTCTTCCCAGCCGAATGGCTGCGCGGTCGCGTGATGGACTCCGCTGAGCCGCAACCACTTCCCGGCGGATCGCGCCTCGACCTCGTCCGGTGCGCTTGTCTCGATGCTCCGCGATACCAGTTCCCAGCGATAGGCTTCGCCGCGTGCCGCGATCAGGGCGCCGATGTCCGGCACGCCGACCACCGCCGAACGGATGCGGGGATGCGCGACGAAGGAGCCGGCGCGGCGGCGTCGCTCGATCAGGCCCTCGCGCGCCAGTCGGCTGAGCGCCTTGTTCGCGGTCGCGCGGGCGCAGCCATAATCGGTCACCAGTTGATGCTCGAACGGGATACGCGTGCCGGGCGGCCATTCGCCCGAACGGATCCGCGCCTCGATGTCCTGGCGGATGCGGGCCTCGATCGTCATCCCAGCAGGCGTGCCAGCACCGCGGCGTAGCGGCGGCGGACTTCGTCGCGACGCCCATGCCGGCCGCCCTCGACCAGCCGGACACCGCGGCGCCAGACGCAGTCGATCCCTGCGCGTGAGGCGAAGATCCAGCTGTCGAGCAAAGCGTCGCCGCGGCGAGCGATGAGCGCGGGATCGTTCGCGTCCAGCGACACGAGATCGGCGGCCTGGCCGATCGCGATTCCGCCCTGGACCCCCAGCGCTCGCGCCCCTCCGGCAAGCGCCCCGGTGAACAGCGTTCCGCCGACCGACCGCCGATCCGGGCTCGCTAGAGTACATCGCTCGGTGCGGATCAGCCGCTGGCCATATTCGAGCAGGCGGAGTTCCTCGCCGGCGCCGATCAGGACGTTGGAGTCGCTCCCGATGCCGAAACTGCCGCCATCGTCGAGATAGGTGCGCGCCGGGAAGATGCCGTCGCCCAGATTGGCCTCGGTGACCGGACACAGCCCCGCGACAGCGCCGCTTTGGGCGAGTGCCTGGCGTTCCGCCTCGATAACATGCGTTGCGTGGACGAGGCACCAGCGTCGGTCGACCGGCATTTCGTCGAACAGCCATTCGACCGGTCGCCTGCCGCTCCAGGCGAGGCAATCGGCCACTTCCTTGCGTTGCTCGGCGATATGCATGTGGATCGGACCACCATCGGCGAGCGGCAGGATCGCGCGGATTTCCTCCGGCGTCGCTGCGCGGAGGCTGTGGGGGGCGATACCGGTGACGGCATCGGGCAGGACGGAGACGGCTTTGCGCGATTCTTCCAGCACCCGCTTATAGCTGTCGACATCGTGCAGGAATCGCCGCTGCGCCGCGCCGGGCGCTACGCCGCCGAAACCGCCATGGGCATAGAAGACCGGGAGCAGGGTGAGGGCGATCCCGCTCGTCTCCGCCGCCGCGACGATGCGCGACGCCATCTCCGCAGGGGCGGCATAGGGCCGGCCATCGGGATCGTGATGGAGATAGTGAAACTCGCCGACGCGGGTGAAGCCGGCCTCGAGCATCTCGACATAGGCCAGAGCGGCGATCGCCTCGACATCCTCGGGGCCGAGCCGGTCGAGGAAGCGGTACATCAGATCGCGCCACGACCAGAAATCGTCGCCGGTCGCGCCGCGTTGCTCGGTCAGGCCCGCCATGCCGCGCTGGAAGGCGTGGCTGTGAAGATTGGGCAGGCCGGGAAGGCCGATCGCGTGGCGCTCGTCGACGGGGGCGGGATCCATGCCCGTCATTATCGCGGAGATCACGCCATCGGTGATGTCCAGCCGGACGCGGTCGGCCCAGCGGTCGCCGATGAGCGCGGTCTCGAACCACAATGAAGACATCACTACCTCCCGCTTTCGGCACGAATATGTCTAGACATATTCAACGCTTTGGCCAAGTCTGTATCTTATGGCGACTCCGCATGATTCCCGCTGCGACCGGCTCTGGCGCAATGCCCGGCTGGCGACTTTTGCCGGTGACGGATTGGGAATCGTCGAGGACGGCCTGGTCGCGGCACGCGACGGGCGGATTGCCTATGGCGGGCCCGCCGGCGACGCGCCGGCCTTCGACGCCGCCGAGACGATCGACTGCGCGGGCCGCTGGATCACGCCGGGCCTGATCGATTGCCATACCCATCTGATCCATGCCGGCGACCGCGCGCGCGAGTTCGAGATGCGGCTGGACGGCGCGACCTATGAGGAGATCGCGCGGGCTGGTGGCGGCATCCGGTCGACCATGACGGCGACCCGTGCCGCGAGCGAAGCGGAGCTGGTCGGGAGCGCCCTGCGCCGACTCGACACGCTGATCGCCGAGGGTGCGACGACGGTAGAGGTGAAGTCGGGCTACGGCCTGACGCTCGACGACGAGTTGAAGATGCTGCGCGCGGCCCGTGCGCTCGGCGAAGCGCGGCGGGTGCGCATCCGCACCACCTTCCTGGGCGCCCACGCGTTGCCCCCCGAATGGGCCGACGACCCGGACGGTTATATCGGCCTGGTCTGCGACACGATGATTCCGGCCGTGGCGGAGGCCGGACTCGCCGATGCGGTCGACGCTTTCTGCGAGGGAATCGGTTTCTCCGCCGCGCAGACCGAGCGCGTCTTCGCGGCCGCCGCCGCCCAGGGCCTGCCGGTCAAGCTCCACGCCGAGCAGTTGTCGAACCTCCACGGCGCAGCGCTCGCCGCGACACATGGCGCGCTGTCGGCCGACCATCTCGAATATCTCGACGATGCCGGCGTGGCGGCGATGGCGCGAAGCGGCACCGTCGCGACTCTGCTCCCCGGCGCCTATTATTTCGTCCGCGAGACGAAACTACCGCCGATCGCCGCCTTGCGCGCGGCCGGCGTGCCGATCGCGCTGGCGACCGATTGCAACCCCGGCACCTCGCCGCTGACCTCGCTGCTGCTCGTCATGAACATGGGCGCGACCTTGTTCCGGCTGACCGTCACCGAATGCCTGCGCGGCGTGACCTGCAATGCCGCCCGCGCCCTCGGCCTGCAGGACGAGATCGGCACGATCGAGGCGGGCAAGGCCTGTGATCTCGCCATCTGGGACGTGGGGCACCCGTCCGAACTCGTCTATCGCATGGGGTTCAACCCGCTTCATGCCCGTATCTGGAGCGGCCAATGAGCGCGATCGTCCTGAAGCCCGGCGCGGTGCCCCTGGCCGACTGGCGCAGGGTCTATCGCGGCACGGATATCCGGCTCGATCCCGCCTCCGCCGCACCGGTCGCCGCGAGCGCCGCCGCGGTCGAGCGCATCCTCGCCCGGGGCGAGCCGGTCTACGGGATCAACACCGGCTTCGGAAAACTCGCCAGCGTGCGGATCGAGGCGTGCGATCTCGCGACGCTCCAGCGCAATATCGTGCTGAGCCATTCGGCCGGGACGGGCGCGCCGTCGCCGGTGCCGATCGTGCGGCTGATGCTGGCGCTGAAGCTCGCAAGCCTCGCCCAGGGCTTTTCCGGGGTACGGCCCGAAACGGTCGCGCTGCTCGAGGCGATGCTGGCGCGTGGCTTGACGCCGGTGATCCCGGCCCAGGGTTCGGTCGGCGCTTCGGGCGATCTCGCCCCGCTCGCGCATATGGCCGCGACGATGATCGGGGTCGGCGAGATCATGATCGAGGGACGGCGGATGCCGGCGGGCGAAGCGCTGGCGCAGGCCGGACTCGCGCCGCTGACGCTTGGGCCGAAGGAAGGGCTGGCGCTGCTCAACGGCACGCAATACTCGACCGCCAATGCGCTGGCCGGGCTGTTCGAGACGGAGCGGCTGCATCAGTCGGCTTTGGTCACCGGCGCGCTCTCGACTGAAGCGGCCAAGGGATCGGACACGCCGTTCGATCCGCGCATCCACCAGCTCCGTCGTCATGCCGGGCAGATCGAGACGGCAGCGGCGCTGCGCACGCTGATGGCGGGCTCGGCGATCCGGGCGTCGCATGCGGTGGGCGATCCGCGCGTGCAGGATCCTTATTGCCTGCGCTGCCAGCCTCAGGTGATGGGCGCCGCGCTCGACATCCTGCGCCAGGCCGCGACGACGCTCACCGAGGAGGCCAATGGCGTTTCCGACAATCCGCTGATTTTCTCCGATACCGATGAAGCCTTGTCCGGCGGCAATTTCCACGCAGAGCCGGTCGCCTTCGCCGCCGACATCATCGCGCTCGCGATCTGCGAGATCGGCTCGATCGCCGAGCGGCGGATCGCGATGCTGGTCGATCCGGCGCTATCGGGGCTCCCTGCGTTCCTGACGCCGAAGCCCGGGCTCAATTCGGGCTTCATGATCCCGCAGGTGACGGCCGCGGCCCTGGTCTCGGAGAACAAGCAGCGCGCTTATCCGGCGAGCGTCGATTCGATCCCGACCTCGGCCAATCAGGAGGACCATGTCTCGATGGCGGCGCATGGCAGCCGCCGCTTGCTGGAAATGGCCGAGAATCTCGGCGCGGTGGTCGGGATCGAGCTCCTCGCCGCCGCGCAGGGTTGCGAGTTCCATGCGCCTTTGCTTTCGTCCGAACCGCTGGAGGCGGCGCGGGCGCGGTTGCGGCTGGACGTGCCGGCATTGGCCGATGACCGCCATATGCATCCCGACATGGAGGCGGCCAATCTGATCATCCGCTCCGGCGCGCTGATCGAAGCGGCGGGGATCGTATTGCCGGGGGTCGCCATATGAGCGCGACGTGGCTGGAGATCCGGCGCGGTACGGCGCCGTTGCTGGTCAGTTTCCCGCATAGCGGCGCTGACCTGCCCGGGATCGAGTCCGGTTTCGTCTCGCCCTGGCTGGCGCGCCGCGATGCCGACTGGTGGATCGACCGGCTTTATGATTTCGCGGCCGATCTCGGCGCGACGACGGTCCGCACCTCCATTTCGCGGAGCGGGATCGACGTGAATCGCGATCCGTCGGGTGCTTCGCTTTATCCGGGGCAGGCGACGACCGAGCTTTGTCCCACGACGACCTTCGATGGCCAGCCGCTTTACCGGTCCGGGCAGGCGCCGGACGAAGACGAGATCGCCCGCCGCCGCATGCTCTGGTTCGATCCCTATCACGAGGCGCTCGCCGCCGAGCTGGCGAGGCTGCGAACCGATCACCCGAAGGTCGTACTCTACGACGCGCATTCGATCCGCAGCCACATCCCCCGGCTGTTCGAGGGCGAGCTGCCGCAGTTCAACATCGGCACCTTTTCCGGCGCAAGCTGCGATCCGGCGCTGGCGGGGACGGTCGAAGTCGAATGCGCCGCGTCGGGCCTGAGCCATATCCTGAACGGCCGCTTCAAGGGCGGCTGGACGACGCGCCATTATGGCCGCCCCCCGGACGGCATTCACGCCATCCAGATGGAGCTGGCGATGCGCGGCTATATGGCCGAGCCCGACGCGCCGACTCCCGGGAACTGGCCCACCCCGCTCGATCCCGACCCGCCGCTCCGCGCGGTGCTCGCCCGCATCCTGCAGGGATGCATCGCCTTCGCGCTCAAGGACGCCGCATGACCCGTCTCGACAATAGCCGCATCATCCGCCCCGCCACCGGTACCACGCTCTCGGCGAAGAGCTGGCTGACCGAGGCGCCGCTGCGCATGTTGATGAACAATCTCCACCCCGATGTTGCCGAGCGGCCCGAGGAGCTGGTCGTCTATGGCGGCATCGGGCGCGCCGCGCGCGACTGGGAGAGCTATGACCGGATCGTCGCCGCGCTGACCCGGCTGGAGGACGACGAGACCCTGCTGATCCAGTCGGGCAAGCCGGTCGGCGTGTTCCGCACCCACCGCGATGCGCCCCGCGTGCTGATCGCCAATTCCAATCTGGTGCCGCACTGGGCGACCTGGGAGCATTTCAACGAGCTCGATCGCAAGGGCCTGGCGATGTACGGCCAGATGACCGCCGGCTCGTGGATATACATCGGCACCCAGGGCATCGTTCAGGGTACTTATGAGACGTTCGTCGAGATGGGCCGCCAGCATTATGGCGGCGACCTGAAGGGCCGCTGGCTGCTGACGGCCGGGCTTGGCGGTATGGGCGGCGCACAGCCGCTTGCCGCGGTGATGGCGGGCGCGTCGTGCGTTGCGGTGGAATGCCAGCCGAGCCGGATCGAGATGCGGCTGCGCACCGGTTATCTCGACCGTTCGGCGGATAGCATCGACGAGGCGCTGGCGCTGCTCGAAGCGGCGAAAGTCGAGGGCAAGCCAGTATCGATCGGGCTACTCGGCAATGCCGCGGATGTGTTGCCGGAGCTGTATGCGCGCGGCGTCCGGCCCGATCTGCTGACCGACCAGACCTCGGCGCACGATCCGCTCAACGGCTATCTGCCCAAGGGCTGGTCGCTGGAGGAATGGGCACAGGGCCGCGAGCGCAACCCGCAATTGGTGATCGCCGCCGCCAAGGCATCGATGGCGATCCATGTCCGGTCGATGCTCGATTTCCAGGCGGCGGGTGTGCCGACGGTCGATTACGGCAATAATATCCGCCAGGTCGCGAAGGACGAGGGCGTGGCCAATGCCTTCGATTTCCCGGGCTTCGTCCCCGCCTATATCCGGCCGCTCTTCTGCCGCGGCATCGGCCCGTTCCGCTGGGTCGCGCTGTCGGGCGATCCCGAGGATATCTACAGGACCGACGCCAAGGTGAAGGAATTGCTGCCCGACAATGCCGCGCTCCACACCTGGCTCGACATGGCGCGCGAGCGGATCAAGTTCCAGGGCTTGCCGGCGCGGATCTGCTGGGTCGGGCTGGGCGACCGCCACCGGCTCGGCATGGCGTTCAACGAGATGGTGGCGAGCGGCGAACTCAAGGCGCCGATCGTAATCGGGCGCGACCATCTCGATTCAGGCTCGGTCGCGAGCCCCAATCGCGAGACCGAGGCGATGCTGGACGGCTCCGACGCGGTGTCCGACTGGCCCTTGCTCAACGCGCTGCTCAATACCGCGAGCGGCGCGACCTGGGTGTCGCTGCATCATGGCGGCGGGGTGGGCATGGGCTATTCGCAGCATGCCGGCATGGTGATCGTCGCCGACGGGACCGAGGATGCGGCGCGCCGGCTGGAGCGCGTGTTGTGGAACGATCCGGCGACGGGCGTCATGCGCCATGCCGATGCCGGCTATGAGATCGCGATCGACTGCGCGCGGGAGAAGGGGCTGGATCTGCCGTCCTTGGGGTAGGACGTCCGAGCGTCTTGCCACAGCGTCACCCCGGACTTGTTCCGGGGTCCATCGCGCCGCAAACCAAGACGCCGGGGCGCTTGCGGAACGATGAATGCCGGAACAGGTCCGGCATGACGGCGTGGGTTGATGTGGGTGCCCGCCTCAGCGCGGCGTATAGGTGAGCACGCGGAACGTGCCTGGATGGAAGGCCGGCTCGGTCACTTCCTCATCGGCCGAGCCGCCCGCCGGCAACGTATAATCCGCCGTCACCAGGAACAGCCGGCCGGTCTTGTGGTCGATCTGCATCGTCCGCGCGCCCGGCTCCGTCCCGACCGATCCGAGCAACTTATACTCGTCCGCGCCGCCAAAGCCGATCACCGACAATGTCGCGTCGATCCCGTTGCTGGTGACGATGCGGTGGCGCTCCTCGTCGATCACCATCCCATCGACGCCGTGGCCGATCGGCACGCTGGCGACGATCCTGCCCGTCGCCGGATCTATCACCTGCAGCACCGGCTTGTCGCCGCGGCAGGCGACGAGCACGCGATCGGCATCCGCACGATATTCGACCGCGGCGGGCTGCTGGCAGGCGCCGAGCGCATAGCGCTGCTGTTCGGCGAGATCGGTCGAGCGCAGCTTCAGCACGACGTTCCTGTCGCGCATCGGGGCGTAGATCGTGCCTTTGCCGTCGGCGACTGCGTCGTCCATCTTCTTGCTGTCGAACACATGATTGGCGAGCAGCTTGCCGCTCGCCGCGTCGAAGACGAACCAGGTGCTGTGATCGGGGCGGCGGCCGGTGGCGACGATCACATGGCGGGTGGCGGGATCGTAGATCGACCCGTTCATCTCGCCCGGATCGAGCTTCATATGTGCGATCGGCGCGAGCGTCTTCAGGTCGAACACCATCGCGGTGCCGTCGGTCATCGCCACGAAGCCGCGGTTGAATTCGGTCAGCGTCAGCGGCCCGTTCGCGCCGGTCGATTCGGGCACAGTGCCGGTCGCCTTGCCGCTGTTGATGTCGAACAAGGTCAGCCCGTCGTCATGGCGCGCGAGGAAGAGGCGGCCGCTATCCTGGTCGAGCCGGATATAGTCCCAATCGGGCACGCCG
>NZ_JAQGLC010000330.1 GCF_028293085.1 Sphingomonas bacterium | reverse complement strand
GGTCGGCTTCACGGTCAGATCCGCTTCGATCCCACGGATGTGGTTGGTGCCCTGCGCGTTGATCGCTTCTTCGAGATGGCTGTTGAAGGTCGGGCTGTTCGCGTCGGTATCATAGAGATCGAAATCGAACTGGGTGTTCCTGCGATCCATGAGGTAGCCCGCCAGGTTCAGGCGGACCTTGTGATCGAGGAAGTCCATCTTCGCGCCGATCTCGTACGACTTGACCGACTCAGGGCCGAACGAATCGAACTTCTGCGAGCGATCGTCGGCGCCACCGGCGCGGAAACCGGTCGCATATTTTGCGTACAGGTGGATGTCCTGGCTCGCGTCGAACGCGAGGTTCACCAGCGGGTCGAAGCGGTCGACATTGTTGGTGAAGGTGAACGGCGTGAACCCCGGCTGGAAAGTGGAGACGCCGCCGACCGTTACATAGTTGTTGTTCACGACATAAAGTTGACCATGCCGCTTGTCCTTGGTGTAGCGGCCGCCAAGGGTGAGGTGAACGCGATCAAAGCCCGCGGGCGTGTAGGTCACGTTGCCGAACACCGAGTAATTATGGTCATAGGCTTCGCTGGCGCGGCTGATGAACTGGCAGCTGTTCGTGAACTGATGGTCGAGATCTGACGCGGATCCGGTCGACGTGGACAGGAGATTGTTGCACGACGGATCGAACTGCTGATAGCTCGAATTGCCACCCGAATTGACCGTGCCGTTGAAGATCGGGCTGCGGATCGAATAGGCGGTGCCGTCCGCGTTCCAGAGGTTGCTCGACGGTGTCGCCGCATATTCCGTCGCATGCTCGGTATAATAATAGGCGCCGACCACATAATCGAACTGCGGGATGCTGCCGACCGCCTGGAATTCCTGGCTGAACTGGTGCTGGCGCAGGAACGAAAGACTGTAGCGGCTGAACTGACCGTTCGGCACGAACGTCACGCGCTCCGGACCGCCCGAATTGTCCCACTGGTCAGTGCTGACACCGCGCCATGCGGTGATCGAGCGCAGCTGGAGGCCGGGGGCCACGTCATATTTCAGGTTCACCGCGACACCGTGCGTGATGTCGGTGCTCGGCTGCTGCGGCACGCCGACATCGGCGATCGTCTGCGCGGTCGGATGCACGCCGACGAGCGGCGCCTTGGGCGCGATACAGGCATTGTTGACGCCACCGGCACCGTTCGACGTGTTGCAGGCAACGCCGCCGTGGAACAGCGAGGTGCCGACGACGCCGGTGGTCGGGTTGGTATAGGTGCCGACAGCGTAGCCGTTCGGGTTGTAGTTCAGCAGCTGGCTGTACTGCGGCGTGTTGTCGTCTCTGGCATAGTCATAGGCGACATCGGCGGTGAAACCGTCGAACGGCTGCCAGCGTGCCTGAACCCGGCCGCCCTTGCGGTCGTAATAGTTCCAGCCGGTCGAGCCCTGGAGCGGATCCTTCACGGTCGGATCCTGGTGCTGGTACACGCCGTCGAACTTCAGCGAAATATTCTGCCACGACGGCAGGTCGAGATGGATCTCGGCGTTGCGGCTGCCATAATTGCCGACGCCGGCGACGACGCGGCCATCGAACTCGCCGGTAGGTGCCTTGGTCACCATGGACAGCGCGCCGCCTTCAGAGTTGCGGCCGAACAGGGTGCCCTGCGGGCCCTTCAGCACTTCGATGCGCTCGATGTCGAACAGGGCGGCGTTCAGGCCCTGCGATTTGCCGATCGAGACGCCGTCGATATAGACGCCGACGCCCGCGTCGCGCGCGGTCTGGTTCTGGTCATAGGGCACGATGCCACGAATGCCGATGGTCAGCGCCGACTGGCGCGCCTCGAAGGTCGCGATACGCAGCGACGGCACCGAGCCGTCAGCGAGGTTGAACAGGCTCTGCACGTGGCGATCGGTCAGATTCTCGGTGCTCAGGACCGAGATCGAGACCGGCGTCTTCTGGAGGTTCGTTTCGCGCTTGGTCGCGGTGACGACGATGTCTGGGATCTGGCTGCCTGCCGGCTGATCGGCCGATGCCGGCTGATCCGGCGTGGGCTGAGTCGGCTGGGGCTCGCCCTTGGCGAAAGCCGGCGAAGCCAGAGTGGTCAGCAATGCGCCGCTCAGTAATAGTCGCAGGCGAAAGCCAGTTCCGTAACGCATCGTGCAATTCCTCTTGAGTTAGGGCTGATCACCCTCGGCTCGAGCCCGCTACACAGGCTCGGCGGCATCCCTGTTGCGGTGATCGTCATGAAACTGACGCGAATCAAAGGTTCGCGACGGACGCGTCCCGAATGCGGCGCTTCATCCGATGACGAGGGCGGGTGGACTAGAGCGCCGGCCCGCATTACATGCCCGCACACCGATGGAACTGTTGCTTTTCCTTTCCGCCCTGCTGACCGCGCTGACCGGCGCGATATCGGGCGCGCGAGCGCCGGAAGCGCAGACCCATCAGGTGTGCGGCGCTGTTGGCGCCGTGCAGGCAGCGACTGCGGTTCGGGTCGTTCCCGCACGCGCGATCCGCACCTACCTCGCGCTTGTCCCAGGCCTGGAATCGCGTGCCGTGAAGGCCGTACCGGCTTTCCCGGTCGCGACGGCACTTTTCGCGGCCATCCCGCGTTATCTGGACAAGCCGCGCAATTGATCGCGCCGGCGCGTTTTCGCGCCTGATTTGTCGTTTTTCCCCAGACCCTGTCGCGATGCGGACTCGATTCCGCCGCGACCGTTCAACCCACAGGAATTCTCCATGCTCGGCGGCTTTGCCAAATCGCTTTTCGGCTCCTCGAACGACCGTTACGTCAAATCGCTTGGCGGCCTGGTTGCCAAGGTCGCGGCCTTCGAGCCGACCATCTCGGCGATGACCGACGCGGAGCTTGCCAATCAGACTGTCGTCTTTCGCGAGCGGCTGGCGAACGGCACCAAGCTTGACGATCTGCTCCCCGAGGCCTTTGCCACGGTGCGCGAAGCGGCGAAGCGGACATTGGGCCAGCGGCATTATGACGTGCAGATGGTCGGCGGCATTGTCCTCCACCGCGGCGAGATCGCCGAGATGCGCACGGGCGAGGGCAAGACGCTGGTCGCGACGCTCGCGGTCTATCTGAACGCGCTTCCCGCGGCTGGTGTTCACGTCATCACGGTCAACGATTATCTCGCGGCGCGCGACGCCGACTGGATGGGCCAGGTTTACCGCTTCCTCGGGATGACGGTCGGGGTGATCATTCCCAACCTCACCGACCAGCAGCGCCGCGATGCATATAACGCCGACATCACCTACGGTACGAACAACGAGTTCGGCTTCGACTATCTGCGCGACAATATGAAATATGAGCGTGCCTCGATGGTGCAGCGCCCCTTCAACTTCGCGATCGTCGACGAGGTCGATTCGGTGCTGATCGACGAGGCGCGGACGCCGCTGATCATCTCCGGCCCGACCGACGACAAGTCCGACCTGTATCGTAGCGTCGACCTCGTCGTGAAGGAGCTGGACGCGATCGATTACGAGAAGGACGAGAAGCAGAAGTCGATCATCCTGACCGAGGACGGCACCGAGAAGGTCGAGCGCATGCTCGAAAAGGCCGGGCTGCTCGAGGGCGCGAACCTTTATGATTTCGAAAACACCCAGGTGGTCCATCACCTGAACCAGGCGTTGCGCGCGAACATGATGTTCAAGCTCGACACCGACTATATCGTCAAGGACGGCAAGGTCATCATCATCGACGAGTTCACCGGCCGCATGATGGACGGCCGGCGCTGGTCGGACGGCCTGCACCAAGCGGTCGAGGCCAAGGAGGGCGTGCAGATCGAGCCCGAGAACCAGACCATGGCCTCGATCACCTTCCAGAATTATTTCCGCATGTACCCCAAGCTCTCGGGCATGACCGGCACCGCGGCGACCGAGGCGGCCGAATTCTACGACATCTACAAGATGAACGTCGTCACCATCCCTACCAACGTGCCGGTGCTGCGCGTCGACGAGGAGGACGAATTCTACAAGGATACCGCCGACAAGTTCCAGGCGATCGCGAAGAAGATCAAGCACCATGCCGAACTGGGTCAGCCCGTGCTGGTCGGCACCGTCTCGATCGAGAAGTCGGAACTGTTGTCGGACTTCCTGGTGAAGGAAGGCGTGAAGCACGAGGTGCTCAACGCGCGCCAGCATGAGCGCGAGGCGCATATCGTAGCGCAGGCGGGCCGCAAGAGCGTCGTCACTATCGCGACCAACATGGCGGGCCGCGGCACCGACATCCAGCTCGGCGGCAACCTGGAATTCCGCGTCAACGACGAGCTGTCCGAGATGCCGGAAGGGCCGGAGCGCGAGGCGGCGATCGAAGCGATCAAGGCGGAGATCGCGGCCGAAAAGGCCGAAGTGCTCGCCGCGGGCGGCCTGTTCGTTCTCGGCACCGTGCGGCATGAGAGCCGGCGCATCGACAACCAGCTGCGCGGCCGTTCGGGCCGTCAGGGCGATCCCGGCCTGAGCCGCTTCTACCTCAGCCTTGACGACGATCTGCTGCGCATCTTCGGGCCCGACACACTGTTCGCGCGGATGATGCGGTCGAACATCGGCGATGGCGAGGCGATCGGCTCGAAATGGCTCTCCAAGGCGATCGAGACAGCGCAGAAGAAGGTCGAGGCACGCAACTACGACATCCGCAAACAGGTCGTCGAATATGACGACGTGATGAACGACCAGCGCAAGGTGATCTACGAGCAGCGCGCCGACATCATGGATGCCGATACGGTCGGCGATGTGGTGCAGGACATGCGCACCGAGCTGGTCAACGCGATCGTCGGCGAGGCGTGCCCGCCCAACTCCTATCCCGAGCAATGGGATGTCGAGGGCATGCGCGCCAAGCTCGCCGAGACGCTGGCGCTGGAGCCGCCGCTCGACGATTGGCTGAAGGAAGAGGCGATCGATCCCGAGCTGGTCGAGGAGCGGGTGCGCGAGGCGGCCGATGCGATGGTCGCCGAAAAGGCCGCCATGCTCGAGCCCGAGCAGTGGATCCAGGTGGAGAAGTCCATCCTGCTGCAGAATCTCGACCATCACTGGAAGGAGCATCTGGCGACGCTGGATGCGCTGCGTCAGGTCGTCCACCTGCGCGCCTATGCGCAGAAGACGCCGATCAACGAATATAAGCAGGAAGCCTTCTCGCTGTTCGAGCGTATGCTCGGCGCGATCCGCGAGGACGTGACGCGCACGATCGCGCACGCCCAGTTCCAGGTCCAGGAGCAACCGCAGCTTCCCGAGCTGCCCGATTTCATCACCACCCATTTCGACCCGTTCAGCGGCGATGACGACAGCTATGATATCGACGCCGGCACACGCGGCCTGATCACGACGACGTTACCGCCGCTGTCGATCCCGCGGCCGGAGAACGTCGATATGGGCGAGGATCCTGCGGATTGGGAAGGCAAGGTCAGCCGCAATGCGCCGTGCCCGTGCGGGTCGGGGCGCAAATACAAGCACTGCCACGGAGCAGTGGGCGCGGTCTGAGAAAATCGGCTCCCCCGCCTGTGCGCGGGGGAGCCTGTTGCGGCTATTGCGGCGTGACGATCGACGGGCCGAGGTTGGCCATCACCTCGCGCGCGTCGAAGGCACGGACATTGTTCGCCGGCTTGGGCCCGCGGCCGAGCACGATTTCGGCATTGGCCTCATATTTGTCGACGGTCGTCACGTCGATGCCGCGATCCCAGAAGGGGTCGCCCCAGAACGGATCCCAGCTCCGCCAGCCGAAACCGCGCCCGCGATAGCGCCAGCTCGGACCCCAATAGCCATAGGGCCCCGGACCGAAGGCGCCCGGCCCCGGCGAGGTATAAGTTCGCGTTCGTTTGTCGGTCTGGCGGTCCGACAGGATGAAATAATCATAGCCGTGCTGCACCGTGAGCTCGGCCGACCGGTAGAGCAGATAGCGCTCGACCGTGTCGCGCGCGGTGTAGCTGTTGCCGGCAAAGCTCACCATGTAGCGGTTCGCCTCGATCATTCGATCGCTATAGCCGGCGCGGGCGAAGCCGGTGCCCGTCGCCGGCCGATAGGCAGTTTCGGTGGCACAACCGGCCATCACCAGCAATCCCGAGGCGACCAATGCCGTCGCTGTCCCGCGCGCCAAACGCTTGTACTTCATGTCTTCCTCCATCTCGGGCGCATGCGGTGAAACGGTCCGCAACCGCCGTCGGTGGTGGAACGATCAAAACGTCGCTTGTGTCCCGAAATGGCAACGGCGCCGACACCCCGTGTCAAAGCGCCGCGACGTAGTGCGAAAACACCGCCCGGCTTGAACCTTGGCCCGGTCTGGGAGCACTAATGGGGGTCAGCGACAGGGAAAGCGGATCTTGAGCGGGCAGGGTACGGCGACGGAGCGAGCGGCGCAGTCCCGACCATGGGGCGGGCAGGAGGATCTGCGCCTGTTCGCTCTGATCCGCGCCCGGGATCTGCAGGCGTTCGAGGAGCTGTATCGGATCTATCATCCGCGGCTGACGCGTTTCCTGTTCAACCTCGTCCATCGGCCGATGATCGTCGAGGAGGTGCTGAACGACACGCTGATGGTGGTGTGGGAGCGTGCCGACAGTTTCAACGGCGCAAGCAAGCTCTCCACCTGGATCTTCGCGATCGCCTATCGCAAGGCGATGAAGGCGCTGCGGCGGCAGGACGAGGCGGTCGAAGACCGGCATATCGACGAGCGCGTCAGCCTGGATGCGAGCCCGGACGAGGAATTCGGCCAGCGGAAGATCCAGGCGCTGCTGACCAATGCCATCAGCGGGCTTTCGCCCGATCATCGTGCGGTTCTCAACCTGACCTATTTCCACGAACTCGGGTATCGGGAGATCGCCGAGATCATGGATTGCCCGGTAGACACCGTGAAGACACGTATGTTCCACGCAAGACGCCATTTGAAACGCCGGTTGGCGGGCGAGCTTGCGGATTGGTTATAGGATCGAGAGATGAGCCATATCGTTCACCTGCATGGCGACCCGCATGAGCAGACCCAGGCTCTGTTGCCCTGGTATGTCAGCGGCACGCTCGATCTCGCCGAGGCGGCGATGGTCGAGGCGCATCTCGCCGAATGCGCCGACTGCCGGGCCGAGCTCAAATCGGATCGTGTCCTGGGCGTGCAGGTCGCGAGCCTGTCGATGGATGTCGAGCAGGGCTGGGCCGCCCTGCGCCAGAAGGTGAGCGCCGCCCCGCCGCAACGGCCGGCCGCCGGCCTTTCGTTCCTGCGTCGGCCCGTCGCGATCGGCTGGGCATTTGCAGGCCAGCTTGCGGCGGCGGCGCTGGTGCTTGCGCTGGCGTTCTCGTTGCGCGCGGCGCCGGACGGGCAGGTGTATCGCGCGCTCGGGTCGGCACCGGTGAGCACGCCGGGCAATGTCGTCGTCCTGTTCCAGCCCGACATCAGCGGGCGCGACATGCGCGTCGCGCTGGTTCGATCCGGCGCTCGGGTGGTGGACGGGCCGACGGCCAGCGGTGCCTATATCCTTCGCGTCGCGGAGAAGGACCGCTCCGCCGCTCTGGATCGCTTGCGGGCCACGCATCAGGTGCTGCTGGCCGAGCCGGTGGATGCGGGCGCCCAACCATGAACCTGCGCCGCGCCGGCCTGCTCGCGTTGCTTGCGATCTGCGCGGCTTCGGCCGCGCTGATCGTACCGCGCCCGGCGCAGGCGCAGGAGCAGAAACAGGCGGATGATGGCTCGAGCAACCGGATTCTGGTGATGCTGCGGCTCACGCCAGCGCATTTCCGGCCGAACGCGAGTTATGGCGGCGCTTATGGCGATAGCGGCGCGCGTGCGGCTCGGCGGCGGATCGCGGAACGGATCGCGCGCGAAAACGGTTTCGAGCTGGTCGACGGTTGGCCGATGCCCCTGATCGGGGTCGATTGCTTCGTCATGAAGATAGCCGCTGGCGTTCGTACCGAGGATGCGGTCGATCGCGTGTCGCGCGATTCCCGGGTCGCCTGGGCCGAGCCGATGCAGGTCTATCGCGCGCGTGGTGAGCAGCAGAGGGAGGGCGATCCGCTCTACGCGGTCCAACCCAGCGCGGGCGCCTGGCGTCTGGCCGATCTGCACCGCGTGGCGACCGGGCGCGGCGTCACCGTGGCAATCGTCGACAGCAAGATCGAGGTCGGTCACCCCGATCTCGCCGGGCAGTTCGTCGCCAACCAGGACTTCGCCCCGGGTCATTCCAACCTGCCGGAACAGCACGGCACCGGCATCGCCGGCGTGATCGGCGCGAAGGCGGGTAACAGCATGGGCATCGCCGGCGTCGCGCCGGGCGCGCGGATGATGGCGTTGCGGGCCTGCTGGCAGACCGGCAACACCGCAGCGGCAGGGCCCACCCTGTGCGATAGCCTGAGTCTCGCCAAAGCGCTTCATTACGCGATCGATCACGGCGTGCAGGTGATCAATCTCAGCCTGAGCGGCCCGCCCGACCGGCTGCTGGGGAGCCTCATCGATATCGCGGTAGCCCGCAAGACGTCGGTGGTCGCCGCCTTCGATCCGACCATGCCGAACGGCGGCTTTCCGGCGTCGCAGCCCGGCGTGGTCGCCGTCGCCGAAGAATCTTTGCCGTCGATCCCGCTCGCGGTGTACGGTGCGCCCGGCCGCGATGTTCCGACCACGCAGCCGGGAGGCAAATGGTATTTCGTGAACGGAAGCTCTTATGCGGCGGCCCATGTCAGCGGGTTGCTCGCTCTCGTTCGCCAGCAGCGCGGGGTCAGCGCCCGGCCGATGCTGGTCGCCACCCATGCGGCCGGCGGCGAGATCGACGCGTGCGCGACGCTCGTACGGACGTCCAAGGCTTGTGACTGCTCTTGCGCGGTTGCTCGGCAGGTGGCGTCACCGAAGCGCCGGTAACGCAGTTCGCGGTGTTGCGAGCCTGCTGCTCGCAGTCGGGTGGTCCGCTCCAGCATCTGCGCAGGTTACGGGAGGCGTCGCCCTCGAAAGCGATTATCGGCTCAGGGGATATTCGTTGAGCAGCGGGCATCCGGTGGTGACCGCCGACCTGGGCTACGATCATGCCTCCGGCCTGTATCTCGGCGCCTCGGCGGTCACGGACCTGAACCGTGCCGCGGTGATCGGCCTGCAGGGTAATATCGGCTACGCCAGGCGCCTGAGCCCCACGCTGTCGATCGACGGCGGGGTCGTCCGCTCCGAATATCTGTCGAGTTTCAGCGGCGGCCGCGCCGCGCATTATACGGAGCTGTATCTGGGCCTGACCCGGCGCAGCCTTTCTGCGCGCGCTTATTACTCGCCGGACTATTTTCGCACCGGAGCGCGGACGCTGTACGGCGAGGTGGAGGGGGTGATCCACCCTGCTGCGCAGTGGCGGCTGAACGGGCATGTCGGCGCGCTCACCCGTCTCGGCGCGCTCCCGCTCTATACGCAGCGGACGAGCTATGACTGGCGGCTCGGCGTGACGCGGCAGCTCGGCCATTTCGACGTGCACGCGGCGGTATCGGGTGGCGGCCCGGGCGCGGACTATTATGCGGGGCGACGTCGGGATCGGACGGCGCTCGTCGTCGGGGCAGCCTGGGTCTTCTGAAGCCGCTGCTTTGAACCGGCGGACGGTTTGCGGGCACTTACGTCCGTCAATAACCCCGGAGACTGCACATGACGCCTGGAAGCTTGAGCGGATCGTTCGACGTTCGCCTGGGACGGATGCGCCGTGCGACACTGCTTGGAGGCGCCGTGCTGGGGCTGGCCCTCTCGGCGGGGAGCGCGATGTCGACGGATGCGCCGGGCGAGCACGTCGTGACCATGGGCAATATGAGCTTCGGCAAGATGCCGACCGGGGTGAAGGTCGGCGACGCGATCGTCTGGGTCAACCGCGACACCGTGCCACACACCGCGACCGCGCGGGACAAGAGCTTCGACGTGCGGGTATTGGCGGGCCAGACCGGGCGCATGAGGGTGAAGAAGGCGGGGACGATCCCATTCTACTGCATCTATCATGCGGCGATGCGCGGCTCCCTCACGGTCGCCGCGCAATAGTCACCACCTGAACCTCAGCGCCGCCTGCATCACCGTCTGGGCCTCGAAGGCGGGGATGCCGAGATTGGCGCGGGTGCCGCGGTCGCTGCGGACGTGCAGGACCTCGATGAACGCGGTCAGGCTGTTGGTCAGGGCCAGGCGTCCCGCGCCGGTCAGCGCCCAGCCATCCTCGCTCTCGTTGGGTGACATCTGGCTGCCATGCTCGCGTGTACTGAATATCTCCGCGCGGCCGGTGATCGCGCCACGGCCAATCTCGTGCGTCACCAGCGCGAAGGCCGACTGGAAGCTGGTATGGACCCAGTCCACCCCGCGAGTCTGGAATCCCATATGGGTCGATCCGGTCATGGCCTGGGCGATCAGGCGGGTGCCCGGCGCGATATCGGCGCTGAGGCCGACATTGAGGAAGCGAGTGCGCCAACCCCATTGGCCGGTCGCCTCGAACGCCTTGGGGTTGCCGCGATTGTCGTAATAATAGGCGTTCAGGACGAACGGCCAGGGCGGACGCCATTCCAGCCGTCCGTAGAAGCCGACGCGGTGATCGATCTCGATCAGCGAGCGGGTCTGGCCCTCCTGGAGATGGACGATGAAGCTGTTGAGCGGTGGCAGCGGGAAATGGCCGAAAGTCGTCGCCTTGATGTCCTGCAGCGCCCATCCCCGGAAGGAGAGCAACGTCCCCGAGGTGTCGTTGAAGCCGAACAGGCCGCCGGTTGCGGCGATCTCGTGCTGGCCGAGCCCGGCGGTTACCGTCGCTTCAGCACCGACGACCTTCACTTCCTCGCCGACCCAGCTGTTAATCGCGGACGGCGTGATGGTGTAGACGGTGCTCCATGCGCCACCGGTGGCGTGTTCTAGCGAGATTTCGGGCCAGTAGAGCCCGGCCTTGGCAGAGAAGTTCCAGTTGCCGTTGCGCTGCGGCAGGAAGGTGACGAACGCCTCGAGCAGGTCGACGTCATTTTCCTGATCGCGCTGCCATGCCGCCGAGACGTTGGCGCTGAGCGAGCCGGTGAAGCGCGGCGCCCAGATCAGATCGGCTTCGACCGGCACCGCGCGCGCCTTGAAGTCGCCGCTTGCCGTGCCGTCGAAGCGGGTCTTGCCGAGGCCGCCATCGACGAAGGACTGGTGGCCATTGGCCAGGACGAGCCGCGCGTCGAGCAGCACCGAGAGCGTGCGCTTCGACAGGATGTCGGTCTCGGGGCCCTGGTCGGCGCTGGGGGTGGCTTCCTGCGCCGGCAGGGTCGCCTCCGGGGTGGGCGTTTGCTGGTCCGTGACTGCCGCGTCGGGTGCAGGCGCCGGCGCGGTCTGAGCGCAGGCGGGCGCGACGCCGGCCAGCAGGTAGAGCGCCGCGAAGGCCGCGGGGATGCGGCTCGCGGTTCCCTGCAAGGATGAAATCATCGCCATGGCTCCCGTTTCGATGAATTGTTCATGATCCTCCCAAAGCTCGTCAGATTGCGTTGCATCAGACCGGAAGCTCGGCCTTGACCGGCTTGGGCGATCGGTGCGTGGCGGCGCGGCGCGCCAGATCGTTCCACCCGGCTTGGTCGACCGAGCGTGCGGCCGCGTCGGCGTGCAACGCGTCGCGCACCATGCGGTAGAAGGCGGTGTCGTAGGTGCCCTGGAACAGCATCGCGAGATCGTCGGTGTCACGCCAGTTGCGGCGCGCGCCGAGGTCCGCCGCGACCCGTTCGTAGAAGACGGTGCCGGGCAGCGGATAGGAGACCGAGACGCCGATATCGTCCGGCGCCTCGTCGTGCACGAGGTCGCGGGTCAATATGATGTCCTCCCACTCCTCGGACGGATAGCCCAGCTGCAGGAACCAGCCGACGCGAATGGCCTGGTTCTTGAGCATCCGGGTCGAGGTTCGGGCGGCCTCCACCAGAGTGCCCTTGTCCATGGCGTCGAGAATTCGCTGCGAGCCCGATTCGATTCCGA
Organism: Sphingomonas bacterium; assembly: GCF_028293085.1. Lineage (GTDB taxonomy): Bacteria > Pseudomonadota > Alphaproteobacteria > Sphingomonadales > Sphingomonadaceae > Sphingomonas. The sequence continues at coordinate 1,430 of NZ_JAQGLC010000330.1, read as the reverse complement.
GCCAGACCTCTTCGGCACCGGCGGCTTGCAACGCCTCGGCGACCCTGGCGTGGATCAGGCTGGTGCGCGATTGCATCATGAAAGGAATGACCGCGCCGCGCCGCACCACCTCGCGCGCGAATTCGGCGATCCAGTGCTCGGTCATCCCGAAGATATCGTCGACGAACCAGATATGGTCGGGCGCGACCGTCGCTTTCAGGAGCCGCATCTCCTCCGCGACATAAGCGGGCGAGCGCTGCGAATAACGGCGCCCGAAGGTCGGCTTGGCGCACCAGTTGCAACTGTACGGGCATCCCCGCGAGGCGGCCACGTTCCACGAGAAATAGCCGTGCGCCTTGGTCCATACGCGACGATAGGCATCGGCATCCGCCAGATCCCAGGCGGGGAAGGGCAGGGAATCGAGATCGCGTTCCTGCCGGCGTGGTGTGGTGTAGCGGACCTGGCCCGCGTCATCGAGGAGGATCAGGCCGGTGGTCCGCTCCAACGGCTCGCCCGTGCCCTGGAACGCAGCCACGACATCGGCGACGCCGAACTCGCCTTCGCCGACCAGCACCACTTCCGCACCGGCGTCGAGATAGAGCTTGGGATGATCGGACGCGTCGGGGCCGTTGGCCGCGACCCTGCACCCACGCCGATGCGCTGCGGCGATCATCTGCAGCGCGTCGCACCGGCGATTCTCGGTGCACATCTTGGTCAGGTAATTGAAATTATCCTCGACCAGCAGGACGATCGACGGGTCGATGCGGTCGAGCGTTGCCTCGAAAGAATCGGCGGATTCCTCGAACGTCGCGTCGAACAGGGCCACCTGGTGGCCGCGATCGCGCAGGATCGCAGCGGCGATCAGCGTCGCCAGCGGCGCATAGGGTTTGCTGCGTTCGAACTGTTTGGGGTCGCGTTTCAGGAAGAAGGAATGGGCGATGAGGATCACGATATCATCCTGCCCCTGTGCGATCCGCTGATCTCCGGCACGGGATCAGGCGATCGCGTCGGTTGCGCGCGTTCGCGGGATGGCCGTGGTTCTCATCGCTTTCTCCCTCAGCAACGCAGGCGCATTCCGGGCGATCACAATCCCCCGATGACGAAGGTTAGTGCCGCGCCGCGCGTCGAAGGTTCAAAGCAGGATCAAGAAAACGGGGAATGCTCCACCGCGCTTGCGGCAGAGAAAGGCAGTTACTTCAGCTCATTTGAATCAATGAAGCTGGCTCCCCGGGCCGGATTCGAACCAGCGACCATTCGATTAACAGTCGAACGCTCTACCACTGAGCTACCGGGGAATGCCGGGTTTCCTGCAGGGCCCAGCCCCGCGAGAGGCGCGCCTATAGCAGCGGGATTTGCCGCATTGCAAGCGGTTCGGGCCCAAAGAATTACGCGATGAATTGCTCCATCGTGATCCGGTCGTCGAGCGCATGCTCCGGATCGAACAGCAAGGT
>NZ_JAQGLC010000329.1 GCF_028293085.1 Sphingomonas bacterium | reverse complement strand
CCTATGCGACGGAATCGGGCATGATCCTCGTGCGCCTGGGCACTTTCAATGCCGACAACACCAAGGGCGCGGCGACTACCGACGAGCTTGCCCTGCTCCTGGGACATGAGCTCGCGCACATCCTTCTCGGCCATCTCGAGAGCAAGAAGTCGATCCGCACGATCAGCAGGATGCTCAACTATTCCGCGAGCGCGCTGATGGCCTATTCCGCGGTCAAGGACAGCCATTTCGTCAACGGCAAGCTGCAAGGCGAAGGCGACAAGAAGATGATGTTGCAGGGCCTGGTCGGGGGTCTCGCCGCGTCCACCCTCGTGCAGGATCTGCTGGCGCCCAGTTTCGGCCGCGGACGCGAGCTGGAGGCCGACCGCGTCGGCGGCGATCTTGCGCGCCGCGCCGGATATGTCGTGAGCGAGGGCGAGGTACTGCGCTTCGTTTCGAAGCACGCGGACGACTCGCTTCGGCGCAGCCGGCGCGTGGAGGCGCTGCGATTCGTGGTCAACGCCATGATGGACCAGGTCGCCGCGAAGACCGCCAAGGAGGCCGGGGGCGGCAGCGGTGGCGGGCTCGTGAAGGACCTCATCTCCTTTTCCAGCAAGGCGCTGTCGGAGCAGATCGTCGAGGTCATCATCCGCCAGACCAAGGAGCATCCGGACCCGGAGGAACGCAAGGCATTCGTCGCCCGATATGTCAGGCAGAATTATCCCAAGGCCGAGGTCGGCGCGGACGGAAAACTGCTGCGCCGCGACTCGATCGGGATGAATGCCGTCTGCCGCGAAACCGCTTTGGCCGGCCTGTTGACTCAGGTGCGGCGCGCCATCGAGGTGCGCGATATCCTTACCCAGACCAGGCCCGCCACTGAAGACACCAGTCAGGCCGACCAGCTTCGCACCGCGCTGAAACAGGCCGGGGTGACGACCCCCAGGCAGGCGGCTCAGCCGACCGGAAAGAAGCCCGACAAAAAAGGCCCCGCGGCTGCGCCCCGTCCAGCCGGCGGTTCCAACTTCGGCGCCGACGGCGCCGCCGTCACATGGGAAATGCAAGGGATGCTGTACGCCGTCGATGGCGACACCGGAGGCGCCCAGGGTGCCTGGCGGCGCGGCCTCCGCTCGGACTTCGCCTCGGTCGACATGGCGCGCAACCTGGGCGGCACCATCTCCGGCGCGCCGAGCCAGGCTGAGCTCGACGCCTTGATCGCCCGCTACGCCAAGCTGATCGGGACGAGCGATCCCGTGCTCGATCTGGTCGTCGCCGCCGCGATGGCGAGGGAGGACATGGCAGGCGCCGAGGTGGCGGCGGCCAAATGCTCGACCTATGCCAATGGCGAACTTTATCCCCAATGCGCAGCGAATCTTGGTTATGACCCGATGGCGAAAGGCCAAACCGCCAGGACTCCCGAAGGCAAGAAGGCTTTCGCGACCAAGGGGATCGAGAAGAGCTTCCGCTCGCTGACGTCACTCACCGGAATCTTTGAATGAAGCTCCCTCCATGGGCGCGCTCGTTCGCGCGGCGCCACGCTGCGCGATTCCGCCGCTTCCTGGCGATCCTCGTCATCGTCGTGGCTGTCGAGGCGGTGGTCCAGGTCGCCAACCCGTTCGGCATGGAGGACGCCCTCAAGGAACGCGCCGCGGAGACGCTGCAACTGGTAACGGCCCCCTTTTACGGCGGCGGTAGAGAGACTCCGGGGCAGCGGGCCGTGACCGTCGTCCTGATAGATCCGGAATATTTCCGCGCGATTCGCCCGCAAAACGCCAAGCCGATCTGGCCGATGCCCGTGGACATGCTGACCATGGGCGTCATTCGCCGAATCGTCGACGCCGGCCCCAAGGCAGTCTTCGTCGACATCGCCTTTCCCGATGCTCCCCGCGAGATCGTGGAAAATGGCAGCAATTCGCGGGCCGAGGCGCTCGACGCCCTCGCCCTTCGCCTGAACCAGCTCAACCGCGACGTGCCCATCTTCCTCGGCGACAGCATCACCTCGAGTTCCGAGGAGGATGAGGCGAACCTGGCGTGCGGCCTCGATTTCGTGCCGAGCGGCAGCATCCGCGCCCATAACCTCATCGCTGGCCGCCTGCTGGACGGGCTGTTCCGCGGCCAAATGACGCCGGGCGCGAGGCTGGAAGTGGTCGACGCCTCCTGGCGAGGAAGCGCCACGGACTATCAGCTTGCGCCGGCGACCACCGGGGAAGGAAATTGCCGCGGCCTCAGGCAGGAAGGCAAGGGCTATATCGCCTCTCCGGCACTCGCGCTTTTCGCTGCCTACGCCCGCAATTGCCCCGCCGCAGCCAGGGATATCTGCGACCGGCCAGCTTTCGCTCGGCTCGCGCGGTCGATCATCATCCCCGACACGCCGCCATCGCCGGACGGACTGCGGTCCTATGAGCTGCATGACAAGGCAACCGGGGAAATGTCGCTTCGATGGGGCATCGGTCTCAGCGGCACGATGGACAGATTCTTCCGCAACGCCAACGGCACGGATGCCTGTTTCGATCAGTTCTACAGCGGCAGCCTCGATCCGCTGAAAAACTATCTGCTGCACCTGTTCGGTCCGATCGAACGTCGGCTCGGAAAGCCGACGCATCGCCGATGCGTGTATATCGACACGATTTCCGCCGCTGCCCTGCTCGACAATCGCCGCTTCGGTGCGGCGGGAGGCACTGCCGATACGGGCCCCCAGGCCATTCAGGACGCTTTCCTGAAGGACAGGATCGTGCTGCTCGGCGTCAATCTGCCCCAGGCGGCGGACAAGTTCGCGTCGCCGATCAACGGGGCGATCCCCGGTGTCTACATGCACGCCGCGGCGGTCGAAAATCTCCTCACCTTTGGCGATCGCTACCACAGGGCCGAGGCCGGAATCGTCGGATGGTTCCTGATGATCGTGGTGGTCGTGATCCTCTTCCATGCCATGACGTGGCTCTGGGAGTGGCTCTGCGTGCGATTGTCGGCGGTGGCACCCGGCTGGGGCATGCACGTCCTTGCCCCGCTTTCGTACCTGCTGATCATGTTCTCGCTGGGATCGCTCCTGATCCTGCTGCTGTCCTACACCGATCTGCCGCTCACGGAGATAGCCGGACCTGTCATCACGCTTCACGTGATCCTCTTCGGCGGCATGATCGTGAACTGGAAAGACGCCCTGATCCGCAAATTTGCCGGTCACCGGGAGGAATCGGCCTGACCCGTTGGTTCGCGGCGTTACCGGGCCCTTGACGGATGCAACCCCTGCATCGGCGCACCCACCACCCGCATCCGTTCCTCCGCGGCGCGGCGCAACAGTTCGCGCGGCGAGTTGAAATAGGCGCGCGGGGTGGTGCCCATGAACGCCTTGAAATCGCGGTTGAAATGCGCCTGGTCGTAATAAGACGGATCGATCAGCTCGGTCAGCGGCCGATCCAGCAGGTCGCGCACCGCACCGAGCGTGCGCAGGAAGCGCTGCCGACGCAGCAGCCGTTTCGGGGTGAAGCCGAACACCCCCAGGCACAGCCGGTTGAGACGGGCGAGCGGCAGCCCGACCTGCGCCGCGAACGCCGCGACATCCCCGGCCGAGCCGGAGACGAGCACCCCGTGCGCCCGCGCCGCCAGCGCATCGCGCTTTCCCCCGGTCTTCGCGCGGCGCGCAAAGCTAATGTCCAGCAGGGACACCCGGCTCCGATCGTCCTCATAGGCAAGCAGCGCCCGCGCCAGCGAGGAGCCGGACGGGCCGAGGACCTCGGCCAGATCGATCATCCTGTTCGCGATCGCGCTCGCGTCGCCACCGATCAGCCTGACCCATCCGAGCGGAGTCAGGCCGACGCCGAGCATGGCGCCGCCGGGGCTGGAGAAGCGGCGGGTGCGGTCGGTCGGGCCGAACAGGGCGGGCGACAGCGCGGGGACCATGTCGCCGGTGGCCAGATCCTCGACCTCCCAGCTGCCCGACAGCAGGAAACGGATATTGGCCCATTCGGGATGGAGCTGATCGATGAGCGGCCCCGCCGTCTCGACGATCATATAGGCCGTGATCAGCTCGCGCAGCGCCGGATCCGGCAAATGAAACCGTACATCCGGTGCAGTCCGGTCGCCGTCCGGCCGTGCCTGATCCAACGTCACGCGCGTCCCCCACCCGATCGCCGCCAACACCCGCGACCCCGGAATTGCCGCGATACTACACGTCGCCGGGTCCGGGTCTAAGGCTTTGTACGAACCGGCCCGTCAAAAGATGATCGCCCGGCAAAATGACCGATCTGGACACGGTTGCCATGGCGGCGCACGCCGCAGCGGATATCATGATTTTCGCGCGAAGCACCGGGGAGCTGCCAGCATGTTACCGATCATCGCATCGCCGGCGCGCAGCGCGCGATTCATGTCCGTCGCGCTGGCGGTGGCCCTGCTCGGCGGCTGTGCGAGCGGCGGGATGGATCGCCCTGCGACCGCATCGGCGGCGCAATGCGATACGAAATCGATCGATTCGCGGCCCGGCCGGATCTGGTGGACGGAGCAACGCTGGCGTTACGCCACCGATGCCGACGCCACGGCCGCCTGGCAGGCGATCGCCGGGGGCGCCGATCCCTGGCCCGACTGGTTCATCGCGCCGGGCCAGGAGCTGGCCATCGGCACGCGCTTCCAGATGGCGCTGGGCAAGGGCCAGTCCGAAACCAGCCCGGGCGGCTTCGGCACCTTCGACAATATCGCCAGCGTGCGCGACGTCCGCCGCTATCTCGCGGTCCAATATGCGTGGAAGCCGGAGATCGACCGGGTCGTCACCTATGAGGTCACCAAGGCCCTGCCGGTGAAGATCGGCCCGGTCGGGCCGCAGGCCGATCCGCATGGCTGCCGCTGGCTGCCCGGCCGCTGGTCGCAACTGCAGATGACGGTCCCGGCCCCGAACCGGATCGACTATCTTCGCGTCGTGGCGGTGCGCCCGATCAGATAGCGCCAGCCTGTCATCTCACCGGCGCGGATCGTCTCCGAAGCGGTTCGGGCCCCGCGTGCCGTCGAGCACAAGCTGGACCACCAGCACCGCGAGCGCGGCGAGATACAGCAGGTTGTTGAGGAACATGAACCCGAACAGGCGCATGTCCGGGTTACCGTTGCCATGGGCGAAATCGTCGAAGACGCGCGGCATCGCCACCAGCCCGATCACCAGGAAGATCGCCGCCGGCAGCCCCCAATAACCGCCCTTGCCGCGGTCATGCAGCCGCCGCGCCACCGCGCTCGCCAGCAGGACGAGGGCGATGCCGGAAATCACCGACATGCCCGTCGCGAGTCCCGTTAAATCGGGCATCAGCTCGGGGTGATTGCCGTGGATCGAGATCGAATAGGAGCCCGGGCCGGTCCGGACCTCGGCCTGATCCGGATGCTCGGCGGCGAATCGCTGCATCTTCGCGATGCTGGAGGTCATCATCGGACCCATCAGCGCCACCATCGCCGCGATCGTCACCGCGATCACCGCTCCGGCATAGAACCAGAATTGCGATAGGGTATCGCGGCCCGAAAAGCTCACGAGCTTGCGCAACCCGCGCCCGATCGTCCCGAAAAATCCACCCATCGCCACCCTCCAGCTCCGCCTCCCTGTCTAGGGTCGGCACCATTCCCGGTCCATCCACCTTGCGCCCCGCCCCTGCCCCCGTTACCGAACCCCTTTAATGTCAGCCTCCGATCACCGCCCCGCGACCCTCCTCCCGGGCAGCGCCGTTTTTCCGCACCGGCATTTGACCGGCATCGACGGATTGCAGCCGCACGAGATCATGTTCCTGCTCGACGAATCGGAGCAATGGATCGAGGCGAACCGCAG
>NZ_JAQGLC010000242.1 GCF_028293085.1 Sphingomonas bacterium | reverse complement strand
ATGCTGGAGGTCGCCGTCGATCACCGCGACGATCGGTGCCGCGGTGGCGCACATGCCCTCGATACAGGCGGACGACAGCCCGCGCCGGCCGATCCGCTGGATCACGCGCACGCGGCGATCGAGCCGGCCAATCTGGCGCGCGACGGCGGCGGTGCCGTCCGGGCTGTTGTCGTCGACGAAGATCGCCTCCCAGTTGCGGCCCTGGAGCGCGGCATCGAGCTTGGCGATGATGAGCGGAACGTTGCCGGCCTCGTTGAAGGTCGGGATGACGACTGCAAGATCGAGCAGGGGTGCGGTCACACCATCGCCGCCAGCACCGCATCGGCCATGCCGCGCGTCGAGAGCGTGCCGCCGAGATCGGCGGTGCGCGCGCCATTCGCCAGCGCCGCTGCGACGGCGGCGTCGATGCGGTCGGCCGCGTCCGCCATGTCGAGCGAGTGACGGAGCATCAGCGCCGCCGACAGGATCGCAGCCGCCGGGTTGGCCTTGCCCTGCCCCGCGATGTCGGGCGCGCTGCCGTGGATCGGCTCGTACAGGCCCTTGCCCGCCGCATCGAGCGCAGCGGAGGGCAGCAGCCCGATCGAGCCGACGCACATGCTCGCCAGATCGGAGAGGATGTCGCCGAACAGATTGCCCGTGACGATCACGTCGAACTGGCCGGGATCGCGCACCAGCTGCATCGCTGCATTGTCCACCAACATATGGCTCAAACTGACACCGGGATATTGCGCCGATGTTTCTATCACGACATCGCGCCACAATTGCGAGGTCTCGAGCACATTGGCCTTGTCGATCGAGCAGAGCCGGCCGCGGCGCCGCTCGGCGGCCTGGAAGCCGGCATGGGCGATGCGCGAGACCTCAGCCTCGTCATAGCTCATCAGGTCATAGCCTTCGCGCAGACCGGCAGGCGTGGTGCGCATGCCTTTCTCGCCGAAATAGACGTCGCCGTTGAGCTCGCGGATGATCAGCAGGTCGATCGTGCGGGCGATTTCGGGGCGGAGCGAGGAGGCGTCCTCGAGGCCGGGGAAGAGCTTGGCCGGGCGAAGGTTGGCGAAGAGGGCGAGTTCCTTGCGCAGGCCGAGGATCGCCTGTTCGGGGCGCAGGCCGCGTTCGAGATTGTCGCAGGTCGGATCGCCGACCGAGCCGAACAGGATGGCGTCGGCCCGTTTGGCGAGGCCGAGGGTTTCGGGCGGAAGCGGGTGGCCAGTCTGATGATAGGCGGTGCCGCCGACCAGGCCTTCCTCGAAGCTGAGGCCCAGATCGAGCGATTCCAGCACGCGGCGCGCCTCGGCGGTGACTTCGGGGCCGATGCCGTCTCCGGCCAGGACTGCGATCAACGACATTCAACGTCCTTCGAACTGGGTACGTCGCGGGCGCTTCGACACGAGCCATGGACAAGCCCGATCTCTACGCAGCACGAACGGAAGAGTTGAGCGTGCCCTTGCCTCAGGCGGGGCGTTTCACGCAACCGCCCTTTTGAGCCGGTCGATCAGGCGCGCTCGCGCAGCGAGGGTTTCGGCGCGGCGATCAGTGAGGATGTCAGCCTCAAGCGCCTCGCCAGTGATGCGCAACGCGGCGAGGATATCGGCCCAATCGGCCTCGCCACCGGTGCGCAGGATATCGGGCAGGAGATCGGGCTCGAGGCCATAGCCGAGCTCGGCGAGGAGGAGCAGCTCGTAGCGGGCGAGCGCCACCGCCCAGCCCCGCGCAGCGGGCGCGGCCTCGATCGCGCCGATCACCCCGTCGAGCGCGGCGTGGAGGCGCGGATAAGGCTGCGCCTCGGGCAGCGCGGTCGCCGTGAGCGCAGTGACCCATTCGAGCGCGGCGGCGGGGAGCGGCTCGGCGAACAGGGGCGCGCGGCTGTGGATCAGCTCGACCGTCAGGCCCGCGAGCTGGTCGTCGGTACGCGCGCGCCATTCGCCGAGGATGAGGTTGGCGGGCTGCAGGATCGGGCGGATATGCCGCGAGCGCCCGCCGCGGACATAACCGGGCTGCAGGCCGTGATCCGCGGTGAGCGCCCGCACGATCGCGCCATGCTCGCCATGCTGGCGGATCGCGAGAACCAGGGCTTCGGCGCGGAGGTGCATGGTGCAGCCCTAGCCGCTCGCTCGATGTGGGAGAAGGCCACGGTCCTTGCCCCGCTCAAACGCGGGCGGCCTCCAGGATGAGGTCGGTTATCTCTTTGGGGTGGGTGATCAGCGACAGATGTCCGGAATCCACCTCTATCGCCGTTGCGTGCATGCGGTTGGCGAGGAAGCGTTCGAGATCGGGGTTGGTCGTCCGATCCTGCTTTGAGATGGCATACCAGCTCGGCCTGGTCTTCCAGGCGGCGGCGCTGGTGCGCGAGGCGAACAATGTGTCGGCGATCCTGCCCTGCACTGCATAGAGGATGCGCGCCCGAGCCGGATCCACGCCGTTGGCGAAGTCGCGAAGGAATGCTTCCTCGCTCAGCTGGGCGAAGCCGCCCGCCTTGACCAGACCAGCGCTTGCCGGCGGGGTCGGGAAGGTGGCGGCCAATGCCGTATAATCCTCGCCGGCATCAGGCGCGCGAGCGGCGACATAGACGAGGGCGGCTACCCTGGGATCGATCCCGGCCTCGCTGATCACGGTGCCGGCCCAGCTATGGCCGACGAGCACGGTCGGCCCATCCTGCAACGCGAGGATACGGCGGGTCGCCGCAACGTCGTCGGCGAGCGAGGTCAACGGGTTCTGCACCGCGGTGGCGTTGAGCCCGGCGCGCTGGAGGCGTCCGATCACCTCCGACCAGCAGGAGCCGTCCGCATAGGCACCGTGCACCAGCACGACGTTGCGGATTCGCCGGGACGACGCCTGAGCGAGAGCCGAACCGGGAAGAAGGGACGAGGCGAGGGCGGCCATCAGCGTTGCCGAGAAGGTGCGCCGGTCGATCATGGAAAACTCCTGCCGCCCTGTATCGCGCGGGAGATGCCCAGGGCCACCGACATGCTCCGGAGCCGTAAACCCGTCATGCCCGCAAGGGTTGCTCATATCTGCCTATGCCGGAGGTCAGCGGCGGAATTTCTTCGCGATCTTTTCGAGGCCCAGTTTCTGCGTCGCGGCCTTGCCCAGCGCCGCCGTCCTGTCGAACGTGCCCAGCGCGACCGTCGTCAGCCGGTTGGCGAGGCTGGCGCGGAGCAGGAGCATGTCGATGCATGGCACGCCGCCCGTGGCGAACTGGCGCTTGTGCTGGCCGTCGCCCTCGGTGAAGTCGAAGCGCTGCAGTCCGCCATCCTCGAACAGGTCGCGCATCGCCTCCATCTGGAGCACGCCGCCGGGCGAGAGATCGGAAAAGGCGGGATCGTGGCCGACATGATCGTAGCGCACCGTGCCGCCCTCGATCGGGCAATAGAGATAGGCTGCCGGCTCGCCGGCGATGTAGAGCAGCCAGCCGCGCACCGAATCCGCCGCCGCGAGCTGGTACATGTGGCGCAGGAAACCGGAATCATCGGGCAAGCCATTGCCGAGCAGTTTTTCCTGATAGGTGCGCAGCGAGATGCGCCGCGCGACGTCATGGAACGCAGTCATCTCGTCGGGCGTGCGGAAGCGGCGGATGTCGAGTTGGCCCCCCGAAACGGTGGCGACCTTCTTGGCCTTGCGGCGCAGGCTGGACCGCGCGTTGGCGGACATCGTCTCCAGATAGCCGTCATAACCGATCGTGAGATCGGCATAGCGGCGGGTATAGCGTTGCCGCACGAAGGCGATCATGCCGCCGCCCGCAAAGGCCATGGCGTCGCGGCGATCCTCGGGCAGCGAGGTGATCTGATAGCCGTGCGCCGTGCGATCGAGCGTCGGCAGCACCGGGAGGCGGCCTTCCAGCGCCTCCTCGAGCGAAAGCGGCACGCGGACGAGCTGGCGCTGGATCGAGGCGAGCGTGCGCGCGCCGATCTGGAAGCGCAGCGGCATCGGCGCCGCACTCACGCCGCGCGTTCCTCGACCATGTTCGACCAGAGCTGCTCGGCCTGACGCCAGCGGGTGCGCAGCGAATTGGGGCCGAGCGGTGCGTCGGCCTGGCCGATACGCAATTCCGGGCGATCGGCGAAATGCACGGTCGGCAGGATCTCGGCCCATTCGCCGAGCAGGGTGCACAGCGCATCGAAGCGGCGGACATGCACGGCGTTCGCGCGCGTGCCCGAGCGGTTGGCGAGCTCGAAGCCGTGGCTGACGATCGTCACCGCGGCGTGATTCTCGATCACGGCATGTTCGAGCGCGGCGCGCATCTCGCCGGCCGACAGCGCGCAGATCTGGAAATTGCGCAGCGGTCCCGGACGATCCTCGATCAACGTCACCGGCACCTCGATCAACCCCTCGCGCGGCACCGGGGCGATATGCGTGGTCGGCAATCCGATCGCGCTCGGCCAGGGCTGCTCGGCGCCATTGTGGCTGCTGTCATAGGCGAAGCCAAGCGCGGAGAGCGCGCGCAGCGTATCGTCGTTGGCGCTGTAGCTGCCGGCACGAAAGGCGATCGGCCGCGCGGCGCCGGCGGCCATCAGCAGATCGGTGGCACCCGCGATGAGGTCGCGTTGCTCGTCGAGCGAATAGTCCATCATCTCGAACCGGCCATAGCGCGCACCGCCATCGCCGAGCTTCGCACCGGTCCAATTGGGATGGAGATGAAGCTGCACCTCCTGCCCCGCGTCAAGGATCGTCCCGACCACGCGCCTGGTCGGCTCAAGCCCGAACAGCAACGCCGGCATCGGATCGACGAAGAAGCAGCCCTTGAGGCCGTGGCGGGCGAGCGTGTCGAGCTGATAGCTGATCCCGACCCCGGCCGGCTCCATCGAGCGATCATAGATCGCCGCGCGATCGAGCCCGTCGATATGGTGGCGCCACATCAGCTCGGTATCGACGGTAAGGAAGACAGGGGTGGTCATTGCCGCCAAGCATTAGCGGCCGCTGGTGAAAAATCTTTCAACGCCCCGGCCTATTTACGGCGCCGGCCATATTCGCCTCAGGGCGGGCCAAGCATTTTGGCCGCTGGAAATTCCCTGTTCCTGTCGCGGGAACAGGGAATTTATTTTTTCCCCGACATTTTGAAGCTGTTCGCCCTGGCATGTTCTTCCCGTGAATCAGGCACTTGCGCGATTTGCAGCACGAGCGACGCCTCACGTAACAGGGAAATAACAGGGAATTCCGCTCCGTACCGGCTTTTCGAAAACCCGCGTCGGCATATCCACGATCCGAAAGAGCCGAACCCGGCCCGAGGGCGATGACAGGGGCGGAACAGGGCGGCGTGTTCGAGATACCAGGGCGGCGCGCCCAACGAGAGGGAGGCCCCTGGGCTGGCGCGATGGATTTGGTTCTGGCGGGACTGTTCATGAACGCGACGCTGCCACGGCGCGGCAGCATGTTGAATCAAACGGCCCGTGCCCGTGCTCGCCGACGCCAGTGCCCGTGGTTCGCGCGCGACTGACTGAAGGGGGCGGTGCGAGGATGGCCGCCTTAAGACAGGAGGTTTTGCACCCTTCCCGGTGACGCAAGAAAAACGAAGTAAAACGGGGCGGCGCGACCGAAAACGCGACAGTAAAGCAGTTATTATGCGAGGCAACGTCGACCCGTTTTTTTTGCGGAGGGTGGCCTGAGGGTGCAAGACGAGCGACAGAATAACGGTTGCGCGGGCGCGTGGAGCGGAAAATGGCGCAGTCCTCGTTGCGCATGGCGGGGATCGAGGTGTTCATCTGTAGTTGCCGATTTATGAGAATGGGTCATGGCGCCTTGCGGTGTTCGCGCGGTGCCGGGCGCGAGGTGAACGAATTGGTCTGGCGTCCTGTGCGGCCCGTGCGCCGGCGGGGTGGCGCCGGTGCGCGGGATGGCCCGTGCGATGCGCGGGGTCGCCGGAAACGCGGCGGCGAGCCTTGCCGTCACCCGGCGACCGGGCGCGTGCGGCGTGG
>NZ_JAQGLC010000293.1 GCF_028293085.1 Sphingomonas bacterium | reverse complement strand
AGCAGCGGGCTCGCCTGGAGCACGGCGTGATAGGTGGTGATGCCCGCGCACATCAACGGCGCCGCCGCGACCGGATCGAGCGTACCGAGCGGGATCAGGTGCCGCACGTCATCGACAATGACATATTCCGCCATGCCCCCGTCCACGCCGCAGCCGAAACCGGGAATCATCGGCGCCTTGTCGCAGACATTCTCGGCGCCGCGCGTGCAGGGCGCGCACTGGCCGCAGCCCCAGGGGAAATAGATGCCATAGGCAGCGCCGAGTTCGACGCCCTCGACACCGGGGCCAAGCTTGTCGACCCAGCCAGTCGTTTCGTGACCCAGGATCGAGGGGAGCGGGAAGTAGGACGGATCGGCATGCATCACCAGCAGGTCGCTATGGCAAAGCCCCGCCCCCGCCATCCTGAGCCGGACTTGCCCGGGGCCGGGCTCGGGAACGGGCAATTCCACCACCTCGGCCACCCCGGCACGAACCAGTTGATAGGCGCGCATTGTCCCGCTCATCGTCGCTCTCCTCGCTGCCTGTCTGGAACGGTCGAGGTCGGCGACGAAGCTATAAAATCTCATTCCGCCTCCAGCTTACGTCATTGCGCGGGCATGTTGCCGGACAAATTGCGCGGCAAAGGCCAATGCCATAGGGAGACAGGATGGTGGCCACGAAGACCGAAGCCGCGGGGGGCGAGCGCGAGCTCAACAAGGCGACCGTCCGCGTCCTCGAGGTCCTCTCCAACTTCGCGTCCGACGTGTCGGGCTACGGCGTGACCGAGCTCAGCCTGTTGCTCGGCATGACCAAGAACATGACCTATCGCGCGCTGACCACCCTGGTCGAGCAGGGCTATCTCGTCCGCGAGAAGGACGGATCGCGCTATCAGCTCGGCTACCGCGTGCTCGAACTGCAGAACCCGCTCGCGGTCGAACCCGATTTCCGCACGCTGAGCGCCCCCTATGTCCGGCGGATCAACGCGCTGACTGGCGAATCGGTCGGCCTCGCCGTGCGGGGCGGCGATTATTGCGTGCTGATCGACGGCGTCGAGACACGCAAGCACGGCGTCTGGCGCGTTCGGGTCGGCGCGCTCTTCCCGCTGTTCGGCCCGGCCAGCGGTCGCGTGATGCTCGCTTTTGACGACGATGCCGCGATCGCCGACTATATCGCGCGCAACGAGCCGCTGCGGAATCCGCGCACCGGCGAGCTGGTCGATTCCGCCCGATTGCTCGCGGAAATCGACAAGATCCGCCGCGAGCGCCAGGCCCGGGTCGTGCGCGCCAGCAACCCGCAGATGGTCTCGGTCGCCTTTCCGGTGTGGGATCTCGACAACCGGCTGCACGGCAGCATCTCGGTCGGCGGCCCGCGGAAGCGCTTCGAGGCCCAGCTCGACGAGCAGATGCCCGAGCTGATCGAGATCATCGAGGACCTCAACCGTCGCTCGCGACTCTTCCCGGCCGACGATGCCGGATCGGAACTCAACTGATGGCGCGCGCCGGCCGCTCCGCGATCAACTCCTCCGCGATCCATGTGTTCGAAGTGCTGCGCCTCGTCGCGCGGACCGAGGAACCGCTTGGCGTGTCGGAGATCAGCCGGCGGCTCGGCCTGCCCGCCTCGACCGTCTACCGCGCGCTGATCACGCTCGAGGAATCGGGCTATCTCGTCCGCCACCAGAACATGCCGCGCTACGAGCTGGGCCAGATGCCCCAGCTGCTCAACCGCGCGCTGGTCCATCGCTTCCGCCTCCACGCCGCCAGCCGCCCGCATCTGCGCGCCCTGGCCGAACGCACCGGCGAGACCGCGTCGCTCACCGTCCGGCTCGGCTGGTACGGCCTGCGCCTGGCAGGCGTATATGGCAGCCACGACATCTACCACCGCGACCGCCTCGGCGAGGTGACGCCCTTGCACCGGAACATCTCCGGCCTCGGCATCCTGGCCTTCCTGCCCGAGGGCGAGATCGCCGGGTACCGCGCCTTCATCACGGCACGGCATCCGGACGATGCCGGCGGCGATTGGGAAAAGTCGCTGGACGTGATCCGGGCGGCCGACCTTGCGCAACGATCGGCCGGTGGAGGCGAAGACCAGTCCGCCTGCGCACTGCCGATCCGCAACCCGGCAGGCGAGGTGCTCGCATCGCTCGCGATCAGCGGATCCGACCTGGCAACCGCCGGCGACGAGGAGATCGCCCGCAACGTCCGCGACGCGCTCGAGATCGAGATCGCCTATGAGCCGACGAGCTTCGACTCTCCCTTTGCGCACATCCCGCCCGACGAGATGGTGATCAACCTCGATCGAACCTTCGCGCCGGCTTAGGGCCGGCGAGCGTCGTGCCTTGATTCAACATTGCCACGGACCATGGCAGCGCAGGATCGTACGGAGCTTGCGCAGACCCGGCCACGCTCATTCTCAGTGTTGAATCCTGTTGGACGAAATCGCGCCGGCCGTTTTTGGCCAAACAGCGAGCCCGCCCGGCTATTCCTGGCTGTTATGCCGCTGTTAGCTGGCTGTTATTCGATAACAGCCAGCATCGCCTCAACTGCTTGAAAGCGCGTCTAAATTCCGGCTCGAAATCCAACATAACAGCCAGCAAAAAATTCCGCCGCAACAACAGCCAGGAACAGTCGGAAATCGCGCTTTTTGTTGGACGATTTACCCTCGACTATCGTCCCGTTGAATGTCGATCCGCCCTGGCTCGAGCGTCCCTCCCGCTGGAGCGGAGGGGCTGCTTCACCCCCATTCGGCGTTCAGTCGCAGCCTTTGTTCCTCGGCCATCGCGTCGAGATCATCGAGATGCTGGTGCCCCGTGACGAAGTCGTTCAGCGGATTGTGGTTCTCGCCGAGCACCAGCCAGATCGGCCGCTGGGCGATCGGCGCCGGCTTGCCCGCCGCCCCCGTCCCCTTGGCCATGCCGAAGCTGCGATCATAGGTGTCGGCCGCGTCCATATAATGAAACGTCAGGCCCGCCCGCCGCCGCCCCGACGTGTTGGCATTGGCACCGTGCACGACGAACACGTCATGGCCGGAGAACTGCCCGGGTGCGCGCACCGCGTTCACCGCGCGATCGAAATCGACCACCGTCTTGTCGACCTCGAAATTGAGCAGCGCATTGTCGTTCGAACCGACGATATGCTCGATCCGCCCGTTCCTGCCCGATTCCGGCACGAAGCGGAGGCAGCCATTGTCGACCCCGACATCGTCCACCGCGATCCAGATCATCACGCTCTTGGGATCCTTGCGCCCCGGCCCGGCCTTGACCGAGGGAATGTAGCAATCCTGGTGCCACGGGGTGGCCTTGCCGATGCCCGCCGGCTTGGCAAAGATTTCCCCGCCCCACAGGATGAGATTGGGCCCGATCAGGTCGCGCGCGGCGGCGATGATCGTCGGGTGGATCGCGATCTTGAACAGCTCCTCGCCGCCGATCACGCCCTCCAGCACGCCCTGCCGAAGCGGGATGTGCGGCATGCGGACGAGATTATGCCAGTCGGGATTGGCCGCGAAGACATTCTCCATCGCGTCGACCATCGCCGCCGTCGCATCGGCGTCGAGGCCTTGTGCCGGCAGCACGAAACCCTGATCGCGAAAGGAATCGGCCTCGGCCGGCGTCACGACATGCTTGGCGATCGGGCGGGCGGCGTGTGCGGTTGCCATGACTCTCTCCTGTCTTTCCGTGTCCTGACGATCCTCCGCGCGGCATGAACCGTCAAATACCGATTTGCGCCCGATTGAGACGTCAACTTACATAATTGGTCGAGCCTCGCGCCTGATCGTGCGAGCGACGCGGATGAACTGGAGGGCAGCCGCGACCACCGCGAGCGGCGCGGCAAGCAGCGCGTAGCCGAGGCTCGCGGCACCGAAACGCGGCTCCAGAAACTCGCTGGCATAACCGACGATCAGCGGCGCCGGCACGCTTGCGGTGAGCGCGATGACAAGCAGCAGCACCGCGGTCGCCATGCCGCGCATCTCGGGCGGGCTGTAGGTCTGCAGGATCACCCAGCTGATCGGCGGGTTGGTCATCAACGCCGCGTAGCCGAGCACGAAGAGCACGGCGAAGACATGGAAGTCGGCTGCGAAGAAGGCGCCGCTGAACAGGGCCGCCGATAGCAACAGCATCGCCGCGACGGCAACGGGCGGTCGCCACAGGCCTTTCCGCCCCAGAAAATCGGTCGCGATCCCGGCAAGCACCATCATCGTGCCACCCGCCAGCGCGATGCCGGCGCCCATCACGCCCCCGACCTCCGCCGTGCCCAGCGCAAACCGACGCACCGCAAAAGGGGGCGCCCAGGTCAGCACCGCGAACACGCAGAAATTGCACAAGGCCACCGCGAAGATGCTCTGCCGGAACGGCTTGATCCGCCACAGATGCGCGAAGGTCGCGAACAGGCTTTTGGACCTGGCGGCGATAGCCGGCACCGCATCGGTCGCGCCGCGCACCGGCTCGCGCACGGTCGTGACGAGCAGCAGCGCCAGCACCAGCCCCGGTATCCCCGCCGCGAAGAAGGTCGCCCGCCAGCCGAGATGCTGATTGACCACCCCGCCGATCGCGAAGCCGACAAATATCCCGACCGTCGTCGCCGAGGTCCAGATCGCCATCGCCGTCGCGCGCTGCCGCGCGGGAAAATGATCGGCGATCAGCGAGACCGAGGACGGCGATCCGCCCGCCTCGGCGATCGACACGCCGATGCGCGTCGCGGCCAGCTCCACCAGATTGCCGGCGCGGCCGCCGAGCATCGTCATCGCGCTCCACACGGCGATGCAGGCGGCGATGAAGCGCACGCGGTTGATCCGGTCCGCGGCATAGGCCATCGGCACGCCGAGGATCGCGTAGCAAAAGGCGATGGCCGGCCCGGCGATGATCCCGATCTGCCCGTCGCTCAGCTGCAGGTCGCGCTTGATGTCCTCGGCCAGGATGCCGACGATCTGCCGGTCGGCCATGTTCATCACATAGACGCCGAACAGCAGCGCGAGCACGTACCAGGAGCGCAGACGCCCGGCAGGGGCGATCGGTGGGGTGGCGCTCTCCATCGCCAGATCATCGCCGGCGCCCCCGAAAAGCAAAACCACCTTATCTCATGGGGCGATGATGCCGGGGTCTCATGGCCACTCGCGCCCTTCCGCATCGAGGCGGTCGGCGCCGATCGCGAGGTTCGCGTGTTTTTCGGCCTCAGCGTGGCGGGCGGCATAAGTGGCGAGAGCCATGTCATGGGCAAAGCGGCCAAGCAGCAGGCGCAGCGGCGGCGCCTCCATCTCGGTCACCGCCCTGATCGCCGCCGCCCCTCGCGCCGGATCGCCCGGCAACCACGGATCGGGCTTTCCCGCGCGGAGGCGATAGGCACCGGCCGTTGCGTCATAGTCGAGGATCGTCCGCTCGCCCATCCGGCGCGAGGTGGTGAAGAAATCGGTCTGGAACGGTCCGGGCTCGACGATCGTCACCCTGATGCCGAGCGGCGCGACCTCCTTCGCCAACCCTTCCGACAATCCCTCCACCGCGAACTTGGCGGCGGCGTAGAGCGCGGTACCGGCGGATCCCGTAAAGCCGGCAACGGACGAGAAAGTCAGGATATGCCCGGACCGCCGCCGCCGCATGTCCGGCAGCACGGCGCGGATCGCAGAGAGCGTGCCGAAGAAATGAGTCTCGAACAGCTGGCGCAACTCCGCCTCGGTCGCTTCCTCGACGGCGGCGATCAGGCCGTAGCCGGCGGCGGTGACCAGCCGGTCGATCCCGCCGAAATGCCGCTCCGCCTGCCCGACGGCATCCGCCACGGCCGCCGCGTCGGTCACGTCGAGCGGCAGGAGAAGCGCGTTCGGCCCCGCAAACTCTTGGAGCTTGCCGATGTCGCGCGCCGTCGCCGCGACTCGCCCACCCGACGCGAGGACCTGCCGCACGATCTCGCGGCCGAAACCGCTCGCGGCGCCCGTGACGAACCAGACCGGGGAAGGGGAAATCGGCGCCTCCTGCTGACCGGTTACGTCTCCCGTCCCTCCGGGCTCACCGTCAACGGAGCAAAAATCATGACCCGGCCCGGCGCCGCTTCCGGTATGACGACTACCGCGTCGGGAGATTCGAAGCTGCCCTCCATCTCGCCAGAAAAGACTATGACGACGCTTCGGCCGCCACCGCTGGTCGAGCTGCGCCATCTCCACGCCTTCCTCGTCGTGGCCGAAGAGCTGCATTTCGGCCGCGCCGCGATCCGGCTCGGTATCGCCCAGCCGCCGCTCAGCCAGCAGATCAAGCGGATCGAACGCGTGCTCGGCCATCCCCTGTTCGTCCGCGACACGCGCAACGTGTCACTGACTCCGGCGGGCGAGGCTTTTGTCGAGACCGCGCGCATGGTGCTCCAGCAACTCGCGCTCGGCATCGAACGGAGCCGGGCGGTGGCGACGGGCGATGCCGGACGTCTCGCTGTCGGCTTCACCCCGACGACCGCGCTGCGGCTGCTCCCCGCGATCGTCCATGCCTTTCGCGGCGACTATGCCCGGGTCGAGATCGCCCTGTCGGAGATGATGCCCGATGCGCTGATCGAGGGCCTGCGCCGGGGCGAGATCGACCTCGCGCTGCTGCGCGATGCCCGGCCGATCGAGGGCGCCGAACTGGTAACGCTCCACACCGAGCCCTTTGTCGCCGTGCTCCCCGCGGGCCATCCCCTCGCCGACCCGGCTGTCCCGTTCGATCTCGCCGCCATGGCCGGCGACCCGTTCGTGCTCTTCCCGCGCAACCCCGCCTCGCACAGCATGGAGGCAGTGATCGCGCTCTGCGTCGAGGCGGGCTTCACCCCGCGCGTGGTGCAGGAGGTGCCGGGCTGGCAGACGGCGATCGCGATGGTCGGGTCGGGGCTGGGCGTCACCATCCTGCCGGAAAGCGTCGATAGCCTGAAGCTGCCCGGCATCGTCTATCGCCGGATCGAATCGCCGATCCGATCGATCATCTGCGCCGCACGGCGGATCGACGACGAGCGGCCGATGGTGCGCAACTTCATCGAGCGCGGGGCCAGCGTCATGCCGACATGAGATTAAATCCGGGCGGCGTTCCGGGTTAGGTGATATTTTCCACGCAAAGGCTTGGGGCCGGGAGTGACGAATGCTTGCGCTGCAGAAGACGCGCGACGACCAGGGTCTCGAACTGCGCGAGGTGGCCGAGCCGCCGCCGCCCGGCCCGGGCGAGGTGCGGATCGAGGTCGCCGCAACGGGCATTTGCGGCACCGATCTGGGCATCCAGAAATGGGCCGCGGGCTACCGGGCGATGATGGCCAGGGCGCTCCCCGTCACGCTCGGCCATGAGACGGTCGGGCGCGTAACCGCCCTGGGCCAGGGCGTCACGTCGGTCGCGATCGGCGATGTCGTGGTGGTGAACCCGGCGGTCGCCTGCGGGGAATGTGCGCGGTGCAAGGCGGGCGATCCGGTCGGCTGCCTCGATCGCCGGCCGGTCGGGATGGTGATGGACGGGGCCTTCGCCCGATTGCTCAACGTACCCGATACCTATGTCTATCGCCTCCCCCCGACTATCCCGGTCGAGCTCGGCGCTTTGGTCGAACCGCTCAGCGTCGGCGCCTATGCACTCGACGTCGCCGGCTTCAAGCCAGGCGATCGCGTGCTGGTCTATGGTCCCGGCCCGATCGGCCAGGGTGTTGCGGTGCTGGCGCGCGAGATGGGTGCCGCCGAGGTGGCGGTGGTCGGCCTGTCCGACTCGGCACGCTTCGCCACGCTGCGCACGCTCGGCTTCGACCATCTGTTCGACCTGAGCGAGCCCGACGCGGCTGAGCGCCTCATCGTCTTTGCCGGCGAGGGCTTCGACATCGCGATCGAAGCCGCCGGCGTGGCGAGCGTGATCGGTCAGGCGCTGACGCTGTTGAGGCCGTTGGGGGTGCTGGCGATGGCTGGCATGGGCGAGGCAACGGGCGCGCTCGATGTCGGGCTGCTGGTCCGCAAGCGCCTTCAGATCCGGGGCGTCTCCCGCATTCCCCCACGCATCTGGCCGGTGGTGATCGATTTGATGGCGAAGCGTCCCGAAGCGTTCGCGCCGCTCGTCACGCACCGCATGCCGCTGTCGCGGGCGATCGAGGCATTCGATCTGTGCCGGGCCGGCGAGACGTCCAAGGTATTGCTGATTCCGGATGGCTGACGATCGGACGCGTCTGAACGGGCGCCCGATCGTCGAACCATCATGCGTTCAAATATGCGCTCGCGCGGCCTCAGCGATAGCGCCAGCGATTGTGCGACCGATAACGGTGCTGCCAGTAGCGACTGCCATCCCAATAGCCGCGGCCATTGTAGAAATTGCCGATCACGAGGCGTCCCGGCGCGACGACGAGGGCGGGGCCGCCATTGGGGCGGCAATGACCCGCCGGCCCGCGATGATAACCCGGCCCGCAACCCTGCCTGGCCTCGGCCGGCGACATGGCGACGACGGCAACGCCCGCAGCAAGGGCGACTGCAAGAAGCTTCTTCATGATGACCTCTCGAATTGTTACGCAACACGCCCGCGAAGGGCGCGGCGAGAACGTCCGCAAGGCGCGAGCGGTTCCGTCCGCTATGCCCCCGCCACGGCCTCCACCAGATCCTGTATCCGCGTGAACACCTGCGCGCCTGCATGGCGCAGCGCAGCGCTCTTGCTGTCCACCGTGCCCGTCGCGCCGTGGATCAGCGCACCGGCATGCCCCATCGTCACGCCCTCGCGCGCGGCCTGTCCCGCGACCAGCGCGTAGACGGGCTTGGCGAAGCGTTGTTCGCGGATGGCTGCCGCGAGTTCCTCTTCCTCGTTACCGCCGATCTCGCCGATGATGACGAGGGCGTCAGTGCCGGCATCCTGCGCGAAGTGCGGCAGCATGTCGGCGAAGCGCGTGCCCTTGACCGGATCGCCGCCGACGCCGACCCACAGGCTCTGGCCCAGGCCGCGCGCGACCAGGCGATGACAGACCTCGTAGGACAGCGTCCCGCTCTTCGCCATGACGCCGAGACGGCCCGGCGCGAGCGAGACATCGGGAAGGAAGCCCATCTTCATGCGGCCAGGGATCGCGATCCCTGGCGTGGAGGCTCCGATCCACTGGGCGCCGGCCGCCGCGACCGCGTGCTTCCCCTTGACCGCGTCGTGGATCGGCATGCCCTCGGTGATGGTCACGATTGTGCGGATGCCCGCCGCGATCGCGTCGAGGATCGCCGGCAGCACCGCGAGCGGCGGCACGATCGCGACGCTCGCCACCGCCCCCGTCGCCGCGATCGCTTCGGCGCAGGTGCGGAACACCGGGATGCCGCCGACATCCTCGTCGCGTGGGCTGACCCCGCCGACGATGTTGGTGCCATAGGCCCGCATCGAGAGCGTGTGAGTGCGCCCGGCACGCCCGGTCATACCCTGGACGATCACCGGCGCGTCGGCGCGGAGGAAGGTCTCAGGCATGCACGGCTTCCGCGCGGGTGCGCTCGATGGCGAGATCGATCGCGCGTTCGAGATCGGTCTCGATCGCAATCGGGTTGCCCGCCGCGGCGATGATCGCGCATGCCTCCTCCAGACCGTTTCCGATGAAGCGGGCGGTGATCGGCGCCTTCAGTTGCGGCACCGCCGCCATCGCCTGGAGCAACAGCCGCGCGATCTCGCCGAGATGGGTGTGGCCGGCGAAGAAATTTATCAGCACCGACCGGATGTTCGGTCCCTCGGCGATCCATTCCATCACCTGGATCAGCCGGGCCGGGTCGCCCTTGAACTGGCCGGTGCGGATATCGCAGAAATTGAACGGGCTGCGCCCGCGCGCGACCAGCTCGTCGATCAACTGCATGCTGAGGCCAGCGCCGGTGGTGATCAGGCCGATATCGCCCTGCGGATCGAGCCGCACGAAATCGAATCCCAGGGCGAGCTTCAGCGCGGCCTCGGGGTACAGATCGGCATTCTCCTCGATCACGCGCACCAGCCGCGGGCGGCGCTCGAGCGCATTCTCGTCGATCGACAATTTGGTGTCGCCGATGATCCAGCTGCCGTCGGCGCGGACGAAGAGCGGGTTGATCTCGAGCAGTATCGCTTCGTATTCGAAAAAGGCTGCGATCAGCGCCTCGCCCGCCTCGCGCATGGCGGCACGGACAGTCTCGGGCAAAGTCGCCGACAGTCGCTCCACCGCGTCGCGCATCGCCGCGGGGTCGAGCGCGACGCTCTCGCCGATCAGATCGTCATGCGCCTCTTCGATATCGACGCCGCCTTGGGGCGACATCATTACGCGTACCATCGCCGGGCCGGCATCGAGCGCGAAACTGAGATAGGCCTCGTATCGATAGTCGACCAAATCCTCGACCCGGCACGCCATCACCTTGTGCCCCTTGATCGTCATGCCGAGGATCGCGTCGAGCCCCGCGCGCGCCGCCGCCGCATCGCGCGCGACCCTGACGCCGCCCGCTTTGCCGCGCCCGCCAACCGGCACCTGCGCCTTGATCGCGCCGGACGTAGCCGCGACCGTATCGCCAGTACGCACCAGCTGGCCCGGCGGCACCGGCAGGCCGAGCTCCGCCAGCAATGTCTTCGCATCATGTTCGAGCAGCATCATGTCAGAGCCACCAGCGCCCGCCATTCACCACGATCGACTGGCCGGTGATGAACCGCCCCTCATCACTGGCAAGGAGCGCCGCCATCGCGGCGATGTCCGAGGGTTCGCCGACGAACCCGACCGGCACCTGCGCCATCGTCTCCGCGACGACCGGATCGGTGCTGGTGGTCAACGCGCGCGTCAGGATCGGGCCCGGGCAGAGCGCATTGACCGTCACCCCGTCGGGCGCCAGTTCGCGCGCCACCGCGCGGGTAAAACCGATGATGCCCGCCTTGGCCGCGCTGTAATCATGGCTGCCGATCGGGCCGGTCAGCGCCGCCTCCGACGCCATGTTGATGATGCGGCCATATTTGCGCGCGACCATGCCCGGCGCGACCAGCCGCGAGAAGCGCATCGTGGTGAAAAGGTTGAGCTCGATCACGAAGCGCCAAACCTCCTCCTCGGAAACGAGGAAGCGCGATTTGCGCTCGCGCGCGCCCTGACCGACATTGTTGATCAGGACGTCGATCTTGCCGAACCGGCTCTCCGCCTCCGCGACGAAATCGCGCGCCGCCTGCGGATCGGTGCAGTCCGCCGCCCGCACCAGGATCGTGCCGCCGGCGCCTTCCACCTCGGCCCGCAGCTCGGCCAGCGTGTCTTCCTCGCGGTCGATCACTGCGAGCGTCGCGCCTTCGGACGCC
The DNA here is from genome assembly GCF_028293085.1 of Sphingomonas bacterium. Classification (GTDB taxonomy): domain Bacteria; phylum Pseudomonadota; class Alphaproteobacteria; order Sphingomonadales; family Sphingomonadaceae; genus Sphingomonas. The sequence continues at coordinate 478 of NZ_JAQGLC010000293.1, read as the reverse complement.
AGCCGTAACGCGCAGCCGCGGCCGATGCCGTTGGCACCGCCCGTCACCATCGCCACCCGTCCGCTCAACCGCTCCATCCGGCCCTCCCACCTCATGACTTCCCGTCATGGGATACTGTGTCTTCCCCGTCACTCTGTGCTGAATGTCGGGTTGCATGCTGGATATTCGTATAGAATGCTGTTAGAACCGCATTCAAACAAAATATAACCATGAGAGGATGAGAGAATGTCCATCGTCCGACGCACGGTTCGCCGCACGGGTCCGCTCAACCCCTTGCGCGCCTTCGAAGTCGCCGCGCGCCACATGAGCTTCACCATCGCCGCCGACGAATTATGCGTGACGCAGGGCGCGATCAGCCGCGCGGTGAAGACGCTGGAGGATTATTTCGGCGTGCCCTTGTTCAAACGGCTCGGCAACGGCCTGGAGCTGACGCCCAAGAGCCGGATCCTCGCGCACAAGCTCACCGACATCTTCTCGC
>NZ_JAQGLC010000286.1 GCF_028293085.1 Sphingomonas bacterium | reverse complement strand
GCCGGCCCATATTGGTGACGACCAGCCGCGGCTTGCCCAGCGCGCCGGAGCGCACGCGGCGCATCACCTCCAAATTGAGCGGCTCGTAATGGCAGCGATAGGCGATCATCAGCTGGCGCTTCGCGGCTTTCGCGGCCGCGATCATCGCCTCGCAATCGGCGATGCTCGTCGCCATCGGCTTTTCGCACAGCACATGCTTGCCGGCCTTGAGCGCCCGGATCGTGAACTCGGCGTGCATCGAATTGGGCAGCACGATGTAGACCACCTGGATGCGCCGGTCCTTCGCGATGCGGTCGTAATCGTCGTAACCGTAGATCGCGTCGGCGGGCAGGCCGTTCTCCGCGGCGACGCGGCGGGCCTTCGGGATGGCCGCTGACCACCGCGACCAGTTTCGCACCAGTCGCAGTCTTCAGGCCGGGGATGATCTGGCCCAGCGCGAGCTTGCCCAGGCCGACCACCGCGAAGCCGATCTTATCGCTGTCGGGCAGCGGCGCCGGCCCCTGCGGTTCGGGCTGGACGACCGGCCGGGCGATGGCGGTTCCGCCGATCGCGGCGGAGGCGCCGGCAAGGCCGAGTTCGATCAGGGTGCGGCGCGAAATGGGATTCGGCATGCGGGTCTCCTCCGGCTTCGCGCGGTCGTTGCCGCGGGCCGTGGCGATCCTATAGCATGTGATGCGTCTGATGGTACCGGTAACGAGATCGCCCGGCACCCGGGGGAAGCTATCCGCGCAGATCAGGCAGCGGCGTTGTCGATGCCGAGCTCGCCGAGCTTGCGATACAAGGTCGACCGCCCGATCCCGAGCCGCCGTGCGACCTCGGTCATGCGGCCGCGATAATGGCCGATGGCGAGACGGATGACATCGGCCTCGATTTCCTCCAGCGCGCGCAGATTGCCGTCGGCGTGGAACAGCGTGACTCCGCCGCTGGTCGCCATCGGCGAGGGGCCGGGCACGCTGTGACGCTGTGCGCCCAATGCCGCGATCTGCGGGAAATCGAGCTGGGTCAGCGCCGCGCCGTCGCACAGCACGGCGGCGCGGAACAGCGCGTTCTGCAGCTGGCGGACATTGCCCGGCCAGTCATATTTGCCGAGCAGCGCGAGCGCATCGTCAGTGATGCCAAGCTGGCGCAGCCCCGGCTGCTCGGCGATCCGCGCGAGCAGATGGCGGGCGAGTGCCGGAATGTCGCCGGTGCGCTCGCGCAGCGGCGGGATCGTCACCTGGACGACGTTCAGCCGGTAATAGAGATCCTCGCGGAAGCGGTCGGCTTCGACTTCTTCGATCAGCCGCTTGTTGGTCGCCGCGATCACCCGGACATCGACTTCGCGGGTATGCCGCGCACCGATCGGCTGGATCTCGCCCGATTGCAGCACGCGGAGCAGTTTGACCTGCGCCTCGAGCGGCATCTCGCCGATCTCGTCGAGAAACAACGTGCCGCCATCGGCTTCCTGGAAGCGGCCGATCTTGCGCTCGAACGCGCCGGTGAAGGCGCCCTTTTCGTGCCCGAACAGCTCGGATTCGACGAGGTTGGCGGGGATCGCCCCGCAATTGACCGCGATCATCGGCTTCTTGCCGCGCGGCGAGGCGGCATGGATCGCCTCGGCTACCACTTCCTTGCCGACGCCGCTTTCGCCTTCGATCAGCACCGGCACGCGCGCCCGGGCCGCCTTGGCGGCAATGGCGAGCGCGGCGCGGAAATCGGGCGCAGAGCCGACGATCTCGTCGAACGCGAGCAAAGCGGGGATCTTTTCGGTCAGCGGGCGGAGCTCGCCCGCGGCCTTGCCGGCGACGGCGGCATCGAGTGCGCAGAGCAGGCGTTCCGGTGCGAGCGGCTTCACCAGGAAGTCGCTCGCACCGGCGCGCATGGCCGCGACGGCGTGCGCCACGGATCCGTTTGCGGTGAGCATCAGCAGGGGAAGCGCCGGGCGGCGCTCCCGGATTTCGGTGATCAGGGCGGTGGCGTCGGCCTCGGGCGCCCAGTGGTCGAGCAGGATCGCATCGAGCTGCATCCCGTCCTGCGTGCCGAGCATCGCGATCGCCATCTCGCCGTCATTGGCGAACACCGCGCGCCAGCCGCGCCGCGCGGCGAGCGCCGCAACAAGGCGCCGCTGCGCCGGTTCATCATCGATCAGCATCAACAGCCGCTGTCCGTTGCGCGTCATCCCGCTTGTCCAATCGTCCCGGTTCAAGCGATAACCATAAGGCTTAGGTGTAAAAGCGGCCTTAAACGTCCCAAGGCAGGACTTGAGGGACAGCGTCGCGCCCGCTAAGCAGCGTCACCAGGCGTGGATACAGGGATGAAGGCGATGGCCGGAGACGGCGAGATCAAGGTTCACGAGACCACCTATCACAAGGTGATCGCGATGCTGAAATGGGGCGCAGTCGCCTGTTTCCTGATCGCCATGCTGGTGATCTGGCTGATTCACCCCACCAAGTGAAAATCGCCGTCCTTCGGGAGCAAGCCGCCGGCGAGCGCCGGGTCGCCGCGACCCCTGAAACGGTCAAGAAGTTCATCGGACTCGGCGCCGAAATGGCGATCGAGGCCGGCGCCGGCGAGGCGGCGTCCTGTGCCGATGCCGATTATGCCGCGGCCGGCGCGACCGTCGGGACGCGCGCGGCGACGCTCAAGGGCGCCGACATCATCCTCGGCGTGCAGGGCCCCGATGCGGCGAGCCTGAAGGGCGCGGCAGCCGGTGCATGGCTGGTGGCGAGCCTCAATCCGTTCGGGGAGCGCGCCCGGGTCGATGGCTATGCCAAGGCGGGCATCGAGGCGCTGGCGATGGAATTCATGCCGCGCATCACGCGCGCTCAGTCCATGGACATCTTGTCCTCCCAGTCGAACCTGTCGGGCTACAAGGCGGTGCTCGACGCGGCGGCCGAATATGGCCGCGCCTTTCCGATGATGATGACGGCGGCAGGCACCGTCTCCGCCGCGCGCGTCTTCGTGATGGGCGTCGGCGTTGCGGGCCTCCAGGCGATCGCCACCGCACGCCGCCTCGGCGCGCAGGTTTCGGCGACCGATGTGCGCTCGGCGACGAAAGAGCAGATCCAGTCGCTCGGCGCCAAGCCGATCTTCGTCGAGAATGTCGCCGGCATCGAGGGCGAGGGCTCGGGCGGCTATGCCGGCGAGATGAGCCCCGAATATCAGGCGGCGCAGGCCGAACTGGTCTCGGGCCATATCGCCAAGCAGGATATCGTCATCACCACCGCGCTGATCCCGGGGCGCCCGGCGCCGCGGCTGATCTCGGCGGCGCAGGTTGCCTCGATGAAGCCCGGCAGCGTGATCGTCGATCTCGCGGTCGAGCAGGGCGGCAATGTCGAGGGCGCTGTCGCGGGCGAGGTCGTGACGGTCTCGGGCGTGAAGATCGTCGGCCACCGCAACGTGCCGAGCCGCCTCGCCGCGGATACGTCGGCCCTGTTCTCGCGCAACCTGTTCAACTTCCTCAGCGCCTTCTGGGACAAGGAAGCGGGCAAGCCGGTGCTCGACGAGGAGATCGGCGACGCGATCCGGCTGACCAGGGACGGCAAGGTCGTCAACGCGAGGCTGCTCGCATGATCCTCCCCGCTCTCGGGAAGGAATAAGGAAGAGACATGGACTTCGTCGCAATCCTCTCGATCTTCGTCATGGCCTGTTTCGTCGGCTATTATGTCGTCTGGTCGGTCACGCCCGCATTGCACACGCCCCTGATGGCGGTGACCAACGCGATCTCGAGCGTGATCATCGTCGGGGCGCTGATTGCGAGTTCGGCGGCCGCGGGCGGCTCGGCTTCGTCCAAATGGCTTGGCCTGCTGGCGGTCGTGTTCGCGAGCGTCAACATCTTTGGGGGCTTTGCGGTCACCGCGCGGATGCTGGCGATGTACAAGAAGAAGGAACGGCCGGCGGCCAATTAACTGCCGTCAGCCCGGCGAAGGCCGGGGGTCGCAGGGGGCATGCGCGGCGCGCAAACAACAGGAAGATGCCGACCTTGGTCGGCATGACGGGGAATAACAGATGGAGCATTCGGTAACGGTCAATCCGTGGGCGGCGCTGGCCTATCTGATCGCGGGTGCCTGCTTCATCCTGGCGCTCAGGGGCCTTTCGTCGCCGGCGAGCTCACAGCGCGGCAACCGGTTCGGCATGATCGGCATGGCGATCGCGGTGGCGACGACGCTGATTGTCCATGTGCCTCTACGCGACGTTCAGGACCTTGGCGAATACGGTTTCATTGCTCATCTCGACACCGTAACCTTGATCGAGATCGTCGTCGCGATCGGTATCGGCGCCGCGATCGGCCTCGTCACCGCGCGGAAGATTGCGATGACCGACATGCCGCAGCTCGTTGCCGCCTTCCACTCGCTGGTCGGCATGGCGGCGGTGCTGGTCGGCGTCGCCGCGTTCCTCAATCCGGGTGCCTTCGGGATCATGGTGGCTGACGGCGAGATCCTCACGGTCAGCCGGATCGAGATGGGCCTCGGCGTCGCGATCGGTGCGATCACCTTCTCCGGATCGGTGATCGCCTTCCTGAAACTCAACGGCAATATGGGCGGCAAGCCGATCATGCTGCCGGGCCGGCACGTCATCAACCTGGCGGTGCTGGCCGGTATCCTCGGCCTGATCGCCTATTTCACCCAGGATCAGAGCCCCTGGATCTTCTGGACCGTCACCGCGCTCAGCTTCGCGATCGGCTTTCTGCTGATCATCCCGATCGGCGGCGCGGACATGCCGGTCGTCGTCTCGATGCTCAATTCCTATTCGGGCTGGGCTGCTGCGGCGATGGGCTTCACGCTCCACAACACCGCGATGATCATCACCGGCGCGCTGGTCGGCTCGTCGGGCGCCATCCTCAGCTACATCATGTGCCGCGCGATGAACCGCAGCTTCATCAGCGTGATCGCGGGCGGTTTCGGCGGCGACAGCGGCGCCGGCGCTGCGGCGGCCGCGACTGACCGGCCGTGGAAGCGCGGCTCGGCCGAGGACGCGGCCTTCCTGATGCAGCAGGCCGAACAGGTCATCATCGTCCCCGGTTACGGCATGGCGGTCGCCCAGGCCCAGCATGCGCTGCGCGAGATGGCCGACAAGCTGAAGGCGCACGGCGTCCGGGTGAAATATGCGATCCATCCGGTCGCGGGGCGCATGCCCGGGCATATGAACGTGCTGCTCGCCGAGGCGAACGTGCCCTATGACGAGGTGTTCGAGCTGGAGGACATCAACAGCGAGTTCGCCCAGACCGATGTCGCCTTCGTGATCGGCGCCAACGACGTCACCAATCCGGCGGCGAAGACCGACAAGACGTCGCCGATCTACGGCATGCCAGTGCTCGACGTGGAGAAGGCCAAGACCGTGTTGTTCGTGAAGCGCTCGATGGGTGGGGTCGGCTATGCCGGCGTCGACAATGACGTCTTCTACATGGACAATACGATGATGCTGCTCGCCGACGCGAAGAAGATGGTCGAGGAGATCGTGAAGTCTCTGGATTAGGGAAAACCAGGGTCCCCTTCACGATCTCGCGCCGCGCGGGATAACCGACCGACAAAAAAAGAGGGGGGATGCGACATGCTGACGGTAGGAACGATCGTGAATGGCGGGTTTCGGCTCGTGCGCGAACGGCCTTTTTCGGTCGCGATATGGGGCCTGATCTACATGGCCGGGGCGATCGCCGGGTTCATTCTCGTGCTGGGGCCGCTGTTCGCGATGCAGGCCGGCATGATGGGGGGCGGCGAGGCCGGCCCGCCGAACCCGCTGGCGATGATGGGCGTCGTCTATCTGTTCGATTTCGGCATCCTCTTCCTGCTGATGGTCCTGATGGCCGCCGGCCTGCGGGCCGTGCTCAGGCCGGAGGAGAGTGGGTTTGCTTTCATCCGGCTGGGCATGGACGAGCTGCGGCTGTTCGGGCTGATGCTGATCTTCCTGGTCGGCTTCATGGTGCTGTCGATCGCCTTCGCCATCCTCTTTGCGATCGTCCTTGGCGCAACCGGGGCGATGTCCGGCGGTTATGCCCCGGCCGAAGGCTCGCCGTTCGGCCGAATCTCCTGGGCGGTCTATGCGCTGATGCTTGGTTTCTATGCCTTGCTCTTCTGGCTGCAGGTCCGCCTGTCGCCGACCATCGCGCTGACGATGATCCGGCAGAAGATCATCATCGGCGAAGCCTGGCGGCTCTCGCGCGGCCATTTCTGGACCATGTTCGGCGGATTCCTCGTGCTCGGGCTGATCCTGGGTGCCGGCTATCTCGCCATCCTCTTCGCCGTGTTCGCGCCGTTCATCGGCGACTTCACCCGTGGTACCCTCGGCATGGACACGCTGGCGGCGATCCAGCAGGGCAATTTTGCCAGCCTGGGTGGCTTCGGCTTCATGCTGATCCTGGGTGCGGTCGGGATCGCGATCCTGGCGGGGATCGGCATCGCCTTCTGGTCGGGCGGCATTGCGACCGCGACCGCGGCGCTGCTCGAGGAGGAGGGTGAAGGCGTCGCCGCCGCTTTCGAGTGACGGGTCGTCAATCTTGTCGTTGCATCCATTTTGACTGTAATCGTCGCGCCTTGCCCGGACGTCAGCGCCGAATTCGCGGGCGTAAACATTCATTATGGAGCAATAAATGGCTAACCCATTCCCGGGGAAAGCGTATTTTTGCGGATATCCGGGCCGAGGGGGCAACCGGATGGCGATGGTGAAGCAATGACGCGTGCCGCGACGGGATCGATCTACGCCGGGACTCTCCCGGCGCTGATCATTGCGGACGAAGGTCCAGGCGGCGCTGCTGCGGTCGAGGCGGTCGCGCTCGCTGGGGGCCGCGCGGTCCGGGTCGACTGGGCCGGGGCGGCCGAGCGACTCGAACTACAGGGTGCGCTCGGCCTGATGATGGTCGAGGCCGAAGATGTCGACGACGCGCTGATCGAGGCCCTGTTGCCCGACATCGACGCGCTGGCGCGCGCAACCGACGCGCGCATCGTGATCGCGCTGGCCGATCGCCAGATCGATCTGGTCGCGGCGCATCTGCTCGGCGGTCCGGCCGAATTGCTGTGTATGCCCTCGGTCGCCGACCGAGCCGCCGCCGCCGCGCTCGCGATGGTGCCGCGTGTGGACGAGCGCCTGCATGATTCGGCGCGCACCACCGAATCGATGCGGCTGAAACGGCTCAACGAGGAAGTCGCGCGAATCGCGAAGCTTCTCGCCCGGCTGACGCGCGACGATCCGGATGTGGAGATGGCCGATCCGGTCGCGTCACCCGACGAGGCGGCCGATGACGATCTGCCCGAGATCGATCCGCGCTCGATCACCGCGCGCGACGTGCGCGAGACGATCCGTGTCCGACGGCTGCGCGACCAGTTTTTCGAGCGCGGGCTGTTCGAGGATCCGGCCTGGGACATGTTGCTCGATCTCTACGCCGCCGAACTGGAACGCGCCCAGGTGTCGGTGTCGAGCCTGTGCATCGCCGCGGCGGTGGCCCCGACCACGGCGCTGCGCTGGATCGCGAAGATGACCGAGGCAGGCCTGTTCATCCGCCAGGCCGATCCGTTCGACAAGCGCCGCGCCTTCATGGAGCTGTCGCCCGGCGCCCGCGACGGGATGCGCGGCTATTTCGTCGCGATGAAACGCGCCGGGATCATCGTCGCCTGAACCCCGCTTGAGGCTTGCCGATCGCGCCCGGTGCTGGCAACGGGAGCGCGAGGGCGATTAGCTCAGTTGGTAGAGCGTCTCGTTTACACCGAGAATGTCGGCGGTTCGAGCCCGTCATCGCCCACCACCCTCATCCCGGTGACAAGCCTATTCTGGCCGAATTTGTCACAAGCCCGCGACATCTACAGCGCGCGCAACAACCGCACGGCGCGCGCGATCCAGGCCGGGTCGGCCACCACCTGCTGCCGCGCACCGGGGCCCAGCGGCAGGACCTGAAGCTTGCCTTCGTCCCGCCCGATCAGCCGCCCGAACAGGAAACGCCCGGCCGGGCGCGGCACCAGCACGTCGCGGTTGAGCGCGCGGGTAAAGGCCTCGGGCTCCAGCGTCTCGCACCATAGTTCGTCGCCCGCGCGATAGTCGCCGATTCCCGTGGCGATGGTGACCGCGATCAGCCCGGGAGCCGGGGTCGGCGGCGCGATCGTCGCGGAGCGCTTGGGGGCATGCGCGCCGCTCGCGTCGAGAATCGCCGCCACCGCGATCTCCACCCGCTCGGGCAGCTTGACGAGATCGGCGGCGGCCACGCCCAAAGCGGCGGCGATGCGGTTGAGCCAGCCCACCGAAACGGTACGCGCCCCCGTCTCGAGCCGGCCGATCGTCTGCGCGGTGGTCGGCGGCGTGCAGCGGCGCGCGACATCGTCGAGCGTAAGCCCCTTGGCGCGGCGGACTTCGCGAATGGCGGTGATCATGACCGTTTCCTAACCGGATCGGTTGCTCATTGTCCTATCAATTCGCCTTTATGGCAAGTGTCGCCGGATTCGACGGCAATGCGACAGGCCGGGGCTGGCATTCGGTGAGCGCAGCAATCATGATGCACATCAAGCGCGCCCGTCGGCGCGGGGCGGGGAGAGCGGATGCCGATCAAGCGCGAACTGATGGTGCGGCGGGACGATCTGTCGCAGACCGCGGTCAACGAAACGCTCGTCGCCGAGCCGAAGGACGGCGAGGCGCTGCTCGAGATCGAGGCCTTCGCGGTCACCGCCAACAATGTCACCTATGCGGTGGTTGGCGACCAGCTCGCTTACTGGGATTTCTTCCCGGCGCCGGAGAGCTGGGGGATCGTGCCGGTCTGGGGCCATGCCAGGGTGACGGCCTCGCGCCACCCCGACATCGCGGTCGGCGAGCGCGTCTATGGTTATCTGCCGATGGCGTCGCATCTGATCGTCCAGCCGGGCAAGGTCGTGGCCGACGGCTTTCGCGACATGGCGGCGCACCGCCAGCCGATGAGCGCGATCTACAACCAGTATCGCCGCCTCGCCGCGGATCCGGCGCATGATCCGGCGCGCGAGGATGCGCGCATGCTGTTCGCGCCCCTGTTCACCACCAGCTTCCTGATCGGCGATCAGCTGCGCCGCGCGGGCTGGCACGGCGCGGCGACGTTGATCGTCACCAGCGCTTCGAGCAAGACGGCGCTCGCCGCGGCCTATGTCGCGCGCGCCGACAGCCCCGGCGTCCGCCGGATCGGGCTGACCGCCATGGCCAATATCGCCTTCGTCGAGGCGACCGGCCTGTATGACGCGGTTGTCGCCTATGACGCGATCGACTCGCTCGAGGTCGAGGGCAGCGCGGTGTTGGTGGACTTTGCCGGCAGCACCGATCTGCTCCGCACTCTCTACGAGCAACTGCCGGGCCAGCTGGCCTATGTCCTGCGCGTCGGCGTGACGCACCATGACGAGCGCGGCGAGACCGGCGCGCTGCCGGGCCCCGCGCCAATCTGGTTCTTCGCGCCCGATGCGGCGACCGCGCTGATCGGCGAGATCGGGCCGGACGCGTTCAACGCCGCGCTCGCCGAGCGCTGGGCGGGCTTCGTCGCCGAGGCCGAGGGGTGGGTCACGGTCGAGCGGAGCGACGGGGCTGAAGCATTGCAGCGCGTGTGGCGCGAGCAACTCGCCGGGCGGGCCTCGCCCGGCATGGGCTATGTGCTCCGGCTCTGAGCCGGCGCGGCGATCCGGCCATAGGCCCAGCCGATCCCGATCAGGGCAAGGCCAAGCCCGAGGAAGGAGAGGATGCGCAAGATGCCCTCCAGTGCTGCGGCATCGATCAGGAACACCTTCAGCGTGACCGCGGTGAGCAGGCCGAGCCCGGCGATGCGCAGATCGCCCAGCCCGGTGCGGATGCCGTGCGCGAGCCAGACCAGCGAAAGCCCCAGGAACGCCGCCGAATAGAGCCAGTTCTCGGTCCGCCCGATCCCGCCGGTCAGCAGATCGCCGTGCACCGCCTGGCGCACCGTCGCCGCCACCGCGATGAAGACGGCGGCGAGCATCGCCGCGCGCCACAGGCGATCGCCGCGCCACCGCCATAGCCAGGCGGCGACGAGCGCGGCATCGAGCGTCGCGAGGTTGAGCAGCGGCAACGGCCCCACCGATTGCGGCACGATCACCGGGTCGAGGATCAGCAGGTCGAACCACACGAATCGGCCAAGCGCGAGGATCAGCAGCACCCGGCCGATATCGGGCCGCCAGCGCGCGGCCGCCCAGGCGGCGGCAAAGAGGAGTTGCGTGATCGCCACGCGCTCGAGCAAGCCGAGGGTCTCGAAGCGCGGCAGCGTGGCGATCGCGAGCGGCGCTTTGGCGAGCGCATAGACGGTGATCGTCGCCACGCCCGCCAGCACGAAGATGGCGCGGGATCGCCACCGCCCCGGCAGCGCCCGGCTGTGGAACAGCGCCGCCCCGATCAGCGCGGCGGACAGAGTCAGCTCGCGCAGGATCGTCACGAGCGGCGGCAGGTCGAGCCAGGGCAGCCGGTTGCCGGCCAGCGACCCGCCCATCAATATCAGCAGCTCGGCGAAGAGCGGCACGGCGAAGGCCAATGTAGTGAGCCCGGCCGCGACCGCCCAGAGTCGCGGAGCCCGCCGGTACTGGATCAGCCCCGCGGTCGCGAGCGCCAGCCCGGGCGTATGCCATGGCGCGGGCAGCAGGGCCGGAATGAAGGCCAGGCCAAGGCCAAGCGCGATCCAGTCCAGCGCGGTGCGTCCCTGTCCCGGCGCGAGCAGCCACGCCGTCGCCGCGATCAGCAGCGCCGGCAGCAGCCCGATTGCCGCCAGGTCGGCCAAGGCCGGCATCGGTGCGGCCAGCGCGATGCTGCGCAGATAAGCTTCGAGCTGCCCGAACCCGATCGCCATCGCCCCGCCCGTCACCGCGATGGGCACAAGCGCGAGATGACCCAGCGCCGCATCGCGCATCCGCCGCGACCAGGCCGCGAGCGCCACGCCCAGCACGAGCCAGGCCGGCCAGCGCCATGGCTCCGCGATCAGCTCCACCTCGGCCAGCCCGAACAGCAATGCCGCGGCGGCCGCGCCGCCGGCCAGCCCGACCGACAGCCGGATCTCGTCGCTCGCCAGGTCGCGCTCACGCCAGCTGAGCGCCGCGGCGGCCAGTGCGGCCAGCGCCAGCAGCCCTGCCCATCCCGCCGCCGGCAACAGGCCATGCGCCAGCGCGAGCGTCAGGATCACCGGCCCGGCGGTGGCGCCGATCGCCATCCCCGCCCAGATCGGCCCGCGCCGCGCGAAGAGATGCCCGGACGCGCCGAACAGGGCCGTGATCGCGATCGCGGCCAGCGGCGCACTGACTCGCTCGCCGGTATCGAGCGCGACGCCGAGCAGGCCAAGCACCAGCACCAGCGCGGCGGCGGCACCGGGCGCGAGCGCCTCGTCGCGCCACGCCAGCCACAAGGCGGCGGCGCTGAGCAGCAGATACAACCCCCAGGCGAGCGGTCCGAAATCGAGCGCCGGCGCCAGCACCAGCAGCTGGACCAGCCCCGCGACCATCGGCAGCAAACGGAGCAACGGCTGCGCCGTCCCCGTGCGCGGCAGCGCCAGCGTCGCGCCGATCGCCATCAGCACGACGAACCCGCCGACGCCGGCCAGCCCCTCTCCCGACACCGCCGCCACCAGTATGTTCGCCCAGGCGAAACCGCCGCCGCACGCCGCCAGCGCGAGCCACACCCAGCCGCGCCGGATCGCCAGCCCGAACAAGGCGGCGACCAGCAGCCCGAGATAGACCAGCAGCGGCCCGACATTGGCCGCGTCGAAGCCGGAGACGATCGGCGCCGCAAAGCCGCCGATCAGCGCCATGATCGCGGTCGGCGGCCCATGCCGCAGCGCGAGGCCGAGCCCCCCGACCGTCACCGCCACCATGATCGCGAACGCGCTTCCCGCGCCGATCAGATGGTAGATTTCGGCCGCGATATAGAGCGTGCCGTACAGGCTCGCCACGCCGGCGCCGGCCAGCGCCTGGCCGATGCGCGGATCATCGCGCGTCGCGGGCAGCCGCCGGGCGACTTCACTCGCCGCGACCAGCACGAGGCCGAACAGTCCGGCGATGATCGTCCGCGCTTTGGGGCCGAGCAGGCCGTTCTCGATCGAATAACGGACCAGGAAGAAGGCGGCGAGGACGAGCGCGGCACCGCCGATCCAGATCGGCAGCTTGCCGCCGACGATGGATTCGAACCCGATCCGGATCGGCTCGCGCTCACCCCGTTCGGGCGCCGCGGCGTCTTCGGCTGCGGGTGTCATCGCCACGGCTTCGGTTTCGTCGATCGCCGGCATGTCGATCGCTGGCGGGGGCGATGCGACAAAGACCTGCTCGTGCGTCCGCGGTTCAGGCTCGAGGGTACCGGGCTCGTCGGGTGCGATCTCCTCGGGAGCCGCGGCGGCGTAGCGGCTTTCCGGCGCGGCCGCGCGCAGCCGGAACTCGAGCTCGATCAGTCGCTCGTTCAGCGCGATGATACGCCGTTCCGATAGCCGGATACGGCTGGAGAATTGCGACAGCACCACCCCCAGCACGATCACCGCAATGAATAGAATGAACGTCACATGCGATTCCCCGGTGCCCGGCGCAGACTGGCATAGCGAGGGGGCCGTGTCTGCCCATCCTGGCCCACAAGTTGCGAGATGCAACTGATCTCGCTAGGATTGCGCCAACGACCAAAAAGGGGAGAGCCGCAATGATCGTCTATGGATCGAGCTTCTCGCCGTTCGTCCGCAAGGTGCTGGCGTTCGGGGTGGAGAAGGGCATCGCGCTGGAATTGTCGCCCGCCGGCATGGGCCGCGGCGGGCCGGCGTTCGAGGAATGCAGCCCGTTCGGCAAGATGCCCGGTTTCCGCGATCCCGGCGCCGATAAGGGCCGCGATTTCTGCATCTCCGATTCGACCGCGATCATCACCTATCTCGAGGCGAAATTCCCGGAGCCGAACATGATTCCGGCCGATCCGATCGCGCGGGCACGGACGATCTGGTTCGAGGAATTCACCGATACGATCCTGTTCGCGATGATGGGCAAGGTCTTCTTCAATCGCTTCGTCGCGCCCAGGGTGCTCCAGCAGCCGGGCGACGACGCCGTCGCGGATGCCGCGGTCGCGACCGAGCTGCCGCCACTGCTCGATTATCTGGAAGGGGTGATCCCGCCCAGCGGCTTCCTCGTCGAGGACCGCATCACGCTCGCCGACATCGCGGTCGCCAGCCCGTTCGTGAATCTCGCGCATGTCGAATGCCCGATCGACGCCGCGCGCTGGCCGAAAACGGCAAGCTATGTGCGCGGCATCCTCGCCCGGCCGAGCTTCGCACCGATCGTGGCGGCGGAACAGGCGTTCGTCGCGCGCACGGGGTGACGGGACGGGTGCGGCTGGAGTAGAAGCGCGCTCATGCGGTTCGATTTCATCAAATGCCACGGTTCGGGCAATGATTTCCCCCTGATCGACGCGCGCGAGATCCAGCTCGACGATATGGTCTGGGCCGGCGTGGCGCGCGCGCTGGCGGACCGGCGCGGGCCGGTCGGGGGCGACGGACTGTTGCTGCTGACGCCCGGCGACAAGATCCACGCCTTCGGCATGCGCATGTTCAATCCGGACGGCAGCGAGGCGGAAACCTGCCTCAATGGCCTGCGCTGCGTCGCGCGGCTGGGATTCGAGGCGCTCGGGATGGATCGCGCTCTGGTGCGGCTGAAGACCAGCGCCGCCGAGGCTGCGCGCGATGCGGCGATCGCCCCGGGCGTGGCGACGATCCGCGAGACGGCGGGCCCGGCCGATCTCGACGTGACGCACTGGCCGCTGGCCATCGAGCTGCACCAGAATGTGCAGCAGCCGATCGCAATGCTGCCGACCGATCGGCCTTTCACCGCGGTTGCGATGCCCAACCCGCATCTGGTCAGCTTTGTCGAAAAGGTCGACGAGGCCGAGCTGGTTCGGGTGGGCGAGGTGTGCGAGGCGGCGCCCGACTGGCTGCCCAACCGCGCCAATGTCTCCTATGTCGAGGTGCGACCCGACGCCCTGTTCGTGCGCACCTTCGAACGCGGCGTCGGCCTCACCGACAGTTGCGGCAGCGCGATGGCCGCCTCAACTTTCGCCGCCTGCCTGACCGGCCGCGCCGACTTCGGCGAGGAGCTGACCGTCTTCAACCGCGGCGGCCTCGTCCGCGCCCAGGCCGAAAGCGACGGCATGGTCCGCCTGTCGGGCAATGCGACCTTCGAATGGGAGGGGGCGGCCGAAGTCGATGCGGCGCGCGGCCTGGCGGGCGATCTGATCGTGGCGCGTCATTTCGACGACGAGATCGCGGCCTGGGCCAGATTGGTCGAGGCGATCGCCTAGGACGGATCGACATTTAGGATTCCCAAGCGAGTGGATGTCTGATTCATGAGGTTCCGTGTTTTGGC
>NZ_JAQGLC010000264.1 GCF_028293085.1 Sphingomonas bacterium | reverse complement strand
GTGATCACGACATTGCTGCTCGCCTTCGTGTCGCTGGAAGCGCCGGTGACGCCCGAGAAGCTGGTCGAGGTGCCGCTGAAGGCCTTGCCGCTCAAGACCGAGCAATGGCTGGAGACCCAGCGCCCTGCCCTCCCCGCCCCGGCACAAACCCTGCTCGACGGCATCGGCGTGCGGCTGGAGACACTCGCGCCCCAGCTCGCCGCGCTCGACGAACGCGAGCCGGCCGCCGCCGAAGTGCGCAAGCTGGTCGGCGAGCAACTGCCCGAGCTGATCAAGGATTATGCGAAAGTGCCCCAGCCGCTGCGCGGGGTGGAGCGCAACGGCAAGACGCCGGACGCGCAGCTCGCCGAAGGGCTGAAGCTGATCGAGCAGGAGATCGGCGAGATGTCCGCGCAACTGGCCGAGGGCGATTTGAACCTGCTCGCCACGCGCGGCCGGTTCCTGGAGATCAAGTATCGGGACGACACGCTGGGCGAGAATTAGGCTGTGAAGCCTGGCGAGGCGAGGTGAGGAACTGGCTGACGGTCCTTGCAGCGACAGGCATCGCCAGCGCAGTCGGCGCGGCGGAGCCTCGACCGTTGACCCCGCAAGAAATCGGCGATGCCTTCAAGGCCGGAAACTGGATCAAACTGAAAGCGATCAGCGAAGATCGCGACACGATACTGACCCCCGATGGCGGCGCGCCCGGCCCGATCAAGGGTATCTCGCGCGACCAATTTCTCGATGCCGTGCGCGACTGCGTCGTGACCGACATATTCACGAAGGGCGAGCATTTTCAGTCCTCCGACGGGATAGGCTGGATTTGCCCGAAGCAGCCGGTGGGTACCGATCGCTGTACAGTGATCGGATATGGGGTGAACCTGCAGCTGAAAGGCGACATGGTCTATTTCGGCCGCGTTTTCCGGTTCGCCGCCCGCAACAAGATCGATTGCACCTTCGCCACGGCACCAGCGCCGCCCCCGCCGCCGCCAAGATGAGACGCGAAGCGGACGTGCCCGCGCTCAAGGACATGTGCCGGCGCCAATGAGGTCGTACTGATCCTCAACGGTCAGACGATGGCGCGCGCAACCTTCCATGGCTTTGATGCGCCCCGTCAATATGCACAATGCGACGATTCGGATCGCGATTGAATCAAGCCGCGCGTGCCCTCGATCCGCGGACGGATTACCGTACGGCCAGGGTCTTCGCGCGGTCGGCCAGCCGGTCTATCGCCGCGGCGTGGATGCCGGGCGTCGTCGCCAGCACGCCAAAGGCCTGGGCGCTCGGGGTGTTGAAGAAGAGCGGCTGGCCGAACGCATCGCTTACCGACGCGCCCGCTTCGCTGGCGATCAGGACGGCGGCGGCGATGTCCCACTCATAGCCCCAGCGCAGCGTCGCGACGAGATCGGCCTCTCCCGCGGCGACCATGGCGATGCGGAGCGCGATCGAATTGGGCCGATCGACCGCGACGAGATCGCTGTCGACTCTGGGCAGGCTGTCGGTCGGCACGCGCGCGCCAGCGAAGATGATGCGGTCGCCAGTGCGGATCGGGGCGCCGTTCCGCGTCGCGCCCTTGCCCAGTTCGGCGCGCCAGATCTCGCCGCGCGCCGGTGCGTCGAGCACGCCGATCAGCGGCTGCCCGTCCTCGACCAAAGCGATCGAGACCGCCCAGCCCGGGCGGCCGCGGACATAATCGCGGGTGCCGTCGATCGGATCGACCACCCACAGGCGCGATTGCGACAGGCGATCGGCATTGTCGACGGTCTCCTCGGACAGCCAGCCAGCATCGGGCACCAAAGCGGACAGGCGCCGGTGGAGCAGATCGTCAACTTCGAGGTCGACCTCGCACACCGGATTGCCCGGGCTCTTCTCCCATTGCCGGAATTCGGTGCGCCATTTCGCCATGGCCACCGCGCCAGCCTCGGCGGCGATGGCGGCGACAGCGTCGGCCAGCCCCTCAGCCACTCGCCACCGTCATGCCCTCGACGCGCAGCGTCGGGGCGTTGCTGCCATAGCGGAATTCGAGATCATTGGCGGGGGTCAGGTTGAGGAACATGTCCTTCAGATTGCCCGCGATGGTGAATTCCGCGACCGGCGTGGTGATTGCACCATTCTCGATCAGGAAGCCGGCGGCGCCACGGCTGTAATCGCCGGTCACGCCGTTGACGCCCATGCCGATCAACTCGGTCACGAACACGCCGCGCGCGATATCGGCGATCAACGTCTTGGGTGGCACCATGCCCGCTGCCATATACAGGTTGCTGGTCGAGACGCCCGGGCTGCCCGCGCCGCCGCGCGCGGCATGGCCGGTCGGCTCGAGCCCGAGCTGGCGGGCCGAGGCGCTGTCGAGCAGCCAGGTTTCCAGCATGCCGTGCGAGACGAATTCGGTCGGCGAGACGGGCAGGCCCTCGCCGTCGAACGGACGCGAGCGCAGGCCCTGGGGGCGGTGCGGATCGTCGCAGATGGTGACGCCGCTGGCGAAGACCCGCGTGCCGAGCGCGTCGAGCAGGAAGCTGGTCTTGCGCGAGATCGCCTGACCCGAGATCGCGCCGATCAGATGGCCGAGCAGGCTGGAGCCGACGCGCGGATCGAACACGACCGGCATCGCGCCGCTCGCGAGCCGGCCCGGGTTGAGCCGCGCCACCGCGCGGTCGCCGGCGCGGGTGCCGATCGTCGCGGCATCCTCGAGCTTGTGGCGGTGCCGCGCGGAATGATGCCCGTAATCGCGCACCATCGATCCGCCCGACCCGGCGAGCACGCTGGCCGACAGGCCGTATCCGGTCGCGGCATAGGCGCCGGCGAAACCATGGCTGGTGGCAAGCGCGAAGACCGAACGCGAGGCGCTCGCCCCGCCGCCTTCGCTGTTCGACACGCCGGGCACCGCACGGGCCGCGTCCTCGGCGGCGAGCGCGGCTTCCCTGAGTGCTTCGGGCGAAACCTGCCCGCCATCGTCGAGATCGAGCTGCGGCGGCGCCCCGTGAAGCAGGCGATCCTCAGGCGCGAGGCCGGCCCAGGCGTCCTCGGGCGCCTCGCGCGCCATCGCGATCGCACGCTCGACCAGTTCGGTCATCGCGTCGGTCGACAGATGCGAGGTGGAGACGCTGGCCGAGCGGCGCCCGACGAACACGCGCAGGCCGAGCTCCGCATTCTCCGAGCGCCCGACATCCTCGAGCGCGCCGAGGCGCACCGAGACCTCCAGCGAGGTATCGTCGGCGAACACCGCATCGGCGGCGTCGGCGCCCGCGGCCTTGGCCCGGGCCACAATATCCTGAGCGCGATCCCGCGCCTGATCGATCGTCAGCATGGCGCGGACTTAGGGATGCGCGCCCGGAAGGTCAAAGCGCCGATGAAACGCCGACGACAACGCACGCCATAAACATCAGGAAACCAGCGAAGCGGTTCGAGCGGAAGCGGGCGAGCGCATTGTCGCCGTCATCGGGTACCAGCGTCGCGACCTGCCAGCCAAGATGGAGTGCGAGCGGCAACAGCGCCACCAGCGCGAGTGGGTCGGGGCGGACCTGCCAGAAGGCCATTCCCCAGAAGCCGAGCGCGATCAGGTAGAAGATCGCGACGCCGGAACGTACCTGGCCGCCCAGCCGACGCGCCGAAGAGCGGATGCCGACCAGCGCATCGTCCTCGCGGTCCTGCAACGCATAAATGGTGTCGTAGCCGACCACCCAGGCGATCGAGCCGGCGTAGAGCAGCACCATCGAATAGAGGAGGTTCCACCAGCCGGACTCGAACATCGTGCCGTCGGCGGCGGCGAAGCCGACCACCGCGCCCGACCCGAACACCAGCCCGAGCCAGAGCTGCGGCCACCAGGTGATCCGCTTCATGAAAGGGTAGATTGCTACCAGCGGCAAAGTGAGCAGCGCCAGTCCCTTGGCGTAGGGGTTGATATGCCACCACACCGCGAAGCCGATCGCGACGAGGCAGAACAGCCAGATCCACGCCGCGCGGACCGACACCTGCCCACTGGGGAGCGGGCGGTTGCGGGTGCGCTCCACGCTTGCGTCGAGCTCGCGGTCGGCGATGTCGTTATAAACGCAGCCCGCACCGCGCATCGCGATCGCGCCGGCGAGCAGCCAGAGGAGCAGCCACCAGTCGCCTTGCGTATTGCCCGACAGTGCCACGCCCCAGGCGCAGGGCCAGTAGAGCAGCCACCAGCCGATCGGGCGATCGAACCGGGCGAGCAGCGCGAAGGGCCGCACGGCGGCGGGCAGCAGGCCGACCAGGCCGCGATGCTCTGTGTCGGGGACGATCTCGGGCGCGGTCATGCCCCGTCTGTAGCCGGATGATCGGTCGCGGCAATGCGTCTTTCTAGCGGCGCGGAGGAGCCTCCACAGCCGGGGCAGTATCGTTCGCCGCCTCCGCTTCCTCGCGACCCAGTTCGGCGGCGTGCTTCGTCAAGCTCACCGGGGCGTTGCGAAGCCTGGCCAGCGGCCCGGCCCATGGATTCATGCCGATGCAATGGCCCGACATGTTGCCGCACTGACGCACCTCGCCGGTTTCGCTGTCGACCACCACGATGATGGTCTGATCGTCCTCTGTCGTGGCGGCCGCGGGATCCTTGGGCTTGTCGGCCCCGGTCATCTTCGTCCAGAGCCGGTCGGCCGAATAAATGCCGATACCCGTATAACGGCCGTGATGACCCGGGGTGGATTCGTCCAGGGCGCTTGTCTTGTTGCAGCCGCCAAGCGCCACCACCAGCAGGAGCGCGATATGTCGCGAAACCCTCATGCTCTCTCTCCACCCGTTATCGATAAAACATATCATAACAGTGGGAATTGAAACATCCGGATTCGAACGCGATCAGGCCGCCATCATTTCGGCGCGAAGACCGGCCCAATCGTCGAAGCCCCATCGTTCGGGGCGCTCGATGCCGATGATCTCGTCGCGCCCCGGCGGGCAATGTTCCGGTGTCAGCCAGCGCCGCTCGATCGCGCAGAAAAAGACGCGGACCGGCGGCGACATCGGATCCGCCGCGTTGCTGTCGAGCACGACCGCGAGGCGATCGCTGCGCAGGCGGACGAGTCCGCCGATCGGATAGATGCCGATACAGCCGGCAAAGGCCTCGAGCATATCCTGGTCGAAATGGCGGACCGAATTCTGCATCCAGCGCAGCGCTTCGCCCGGCGACCACGGCTCCTTGTAAGGACGGGCCGAGGTGACCGCGTCGTACACGTCGCAGATCGCCCCCATCCGCGCAGGGATGCTGAGCGCTGCGCCACCGAGCCGATCCGGATAACCGGCACCGCCAACCTGTTCATGATGGTGACGGCACACGTCGAGCGCGATCTCCGGAACGCCGCCGCACGTCAGCAGCATGGCATGGCCGCGTTCGGCGTGCGAGCGAACGACCGCGAATTCCGCCTCGGTGAGCGCGCCCGGCTTGTCGAGCAGATGCTGCGGTATCGCGGCCTTGCCCATATCGTGGAGGAGCCCGGCCAGACCGAGATCGGGGATCAGCGACTCGTCGAGCTTGAGCCGACGCCCGAGGCTGATCATCAGCGCGCAGACCGCGACCGAATGCAGATAGGTATATTCGTGACGCTCCTTGAGCTGAGTCACGCTCGTCAGCGCGAACGGGTTGCGCGCGATCGATGCCGCGATCTCGTCCACCAGCGGCGTGAGCTGGCTGACCTGCACCAGATTGCCGAGGCGGATGTCGTGGAAAGTGCGCATGATCGCGGCCTTCGATCGCGCGACGATTTTGACTGCGCGCTTGCGTTCCTCGGCCATGCTCGCCGGCTCGAGCGACAACGGAACGGCGCGATGCGGGCCATTATGGTGCTGCGGCGCTGGCGGGGTTTCTTGAGCAGCGGGCGCCGTCACCGGCTCCGGACTCGATTCGGGCGCTGACGGGACCGCCGACACGGGAGGGGACGGCGGACCGATGCCCCGCTCGTCATCGATGACGACCGTCTCGATATCGCTGTCCAGCAGCATCTGCAGTTTGCGCGGCGTGAGCAGGAAGCGCGACCGCAGGAACGGATGATCGAGCCACGATCCGCCGAGTTCGTGGACGAACATGCCTGGCCGCGCCTGATCGGATCGCACCTTATGCAGCATTTCTCCTCCCCCCGCGGTCGGCACGATTAATGACATTCCCCATGTCGATACCGAGAATGCACCGGCACAGGTTAAGAGTGAGGTACTGACGACGGCGCAATCTCAGTAACTTAGATCAATTTGTATACAGATCGTGAAGTCCAGCCGACAGGCTTCGACAAGAGCGGTGCTGACGCGCTAACAGTCGACCATGCCCGCTACCCCCGCCTGGCCGCCGCAATCGACACCCCGGCTTTTTGTCGAGACGCCGCTCCGCGAAGGCGCGCAGCTGCGCGTCGAGGGCGCGCAGGCGCACTATCTCCTCTCCGTAATGCGGACGAAGCCGGGCGACCCGGTCAAGCTGTTCGATGGCGAGAGCGGCGAATGGCTGGGCATCGCCGCGGCGATCGGCAAGCGGGACCTGGTGCTCGACGTGACGGCGCGCCTGCGCGAACGCGAGGCGGTGCCCGATCTGTGGCTGTGCGTCGCGCCGCTCAAAAAGGGGCGAATCGACTGGATGGCGGAGAAAGCGTGCGAACTGGGGGTCGCCCGCCTCGTGCCGGTGCTCACGCGGCGGACAATGGTCGACCGGCTCAACCTCGATCGCCTGCGTGCGCACATGATCGAGGCGGCCGAGCAATGCGGGCGGACCGCGGTGCCGGAGCTGGCCGAGCCGGTGAAGCTGGCGGCGCTGCTGAAGCAATGGCCCGACGGGCGAACCCTGTTCTTCGCCGACGAGACCGGCGGCGCGCCGGCGCTGGAGGCGATGCGGGCGGCAAAGGGTGCCGCCGCGATCCTGATCGGGCCCGAGGGCGGCTTCGACACCGAGGAGCGTGACGCGATTCGCGCCGTGACGGGCGCGGTCGGAATCGGCCTGGGCCCTCGCATCCTGCGCGCCGATACCGCAGCCGCGGCGGCCGTGAGCGTCTGGATGGCCGCAGCCGGCGATTGGTGACATCTAGCGCGGGGCGCGCCACGTCGCTACATGCGCGCCATGAGCACGAAGACCGTTTCAAAGAGCAACGTAGCGGTCATCGAGAACCGCGACCAGCTCGTCCAGAGCTTCGCCAAAGGCGAGAAGCCGATCGACCGCTGGCGGATCGGCACCGAACACGAAAAGTTCGTCTATTCCCTCTCCGATCATCACGCGCCGAGCTATGACGAGCCCGGCGGCATCCGGGACCTGCTGATGGCGCTGACCGAGTACGGCTGGAGGCCAGTCGAAGAGGGAGGCAAGGTGATCGCGCTCGCCGGCACCGATGGTGCGATCAGCCTCGAGCCGGCCGGGCAGTTCGAGCTTTCGGGTGCACCGCTCGACAGTCTCCACGAGACCTGCGCCGAGACCGGCCGGCATCTGGAGCAGGTCAAGGCGATCGGCGACAAGTTCGGGATCGGCTTTCTAGGCCTCGGCATGTGGCCGGACAAGACCCGGGCCGAGCTGCCGATCATGCCCAAGGGCCGCTATGCGATCATGCTGCGGCACATGCCGCGGGTCGGGACCATGGGCCTCGACATGATGCTCCGCACCTGCACGATCCAGGTCAATCTCGATTACGAGACCGAAGCGGATATGGCGAAGAAGTTCCGGGTCGGGCTCGCGCTGCAGCCGCTGGCGACCGCGCTGTTCGCCAATTCGCCCTTCACCGAGGGCAAGCCCAACGGCATGCTCTCCTATCGCAGCCATATCTGGTCGGACACCGATCCGGCGCGCACCGGCATGCTGCCCTTCGTGTTCGAGGACGGCTTCGGCTATGATCGCTACACCGAATATGCGCTCGATGTGCCGATGTACTTCGTCTATCGCGAGGGCCGCTATATCGATGCGGCGGGGCTGAGCTTCCGCGATTTCCTGCGGGGCGAATTGTCGGTGCTGCCGGGCGAACTGCCCACGCTCGACGACTGGAACGATCACCTCTCGACCGCCTTTCCCGAGGTGCGGCTCAAGACCTTTCTCGAGATGCGCGGCGCGGACGGCGGGCCCTGGGGGCGGATCTGCGCGCTGCCGGCCTTTTGGGTCGGATTGCTCTATGACGGCACTGCGCTCGATGCGGCCTGGGACGTGGTGAAGCACTGGACGATCGGGGAACGCCAGGCGTTGCGCGATGCGGTGCCGAGGCTGGCGCTCGATGCGCCGATCCCGGGCGGCGGCAGACTGCGCGACATCGCCGGCGAGATACTCGACATCGCCAATGCCGGGCTCGCCGCGCGGGCGCGGTTCGACGCGTCGGGCAGCAACGAGACCGGCTTCCTCGATCCGCTGCGCGAGATCGTGCGATCGGGCAAGGTGCCCGCGCAGGTGCTGCTCGACAAATATCACGGCGTCTGGGGCGGCGACGTTTCGAAGGTGTATGACGAGATGCGCTTCTAGCCCGGCGACCAGCCCCCCAAAAAAAATTTACGCGACCTGTCGAATCCCGCGCCGCTCGTTCGACGTGTCATCAGAGTGTATCTTCGACGGGATGGAGCATCCCGGGGGTCGCTCCCGATGAAGGAGAATGACATGCGCGTAATGGTGATCATGAAGGCGAGCCCGGAGTCCGAAGCGGGCATCATGCCAAGCGAACAGCTGCTGACGGATATGACCGCCTATAACGAGGAACTGGTGAAGGCGGGCATCATGCTGGCCGGCGAAGGGCTGCACCCCTCCTCCAAAGGTGCCCGCGTCCGGTTCGAGGGCAACACGACCAGCGTGCTCAACGGACCCTTCGCGGAGACCAAGGAGCTGATCGCCGGCTTCTGGCTGCTCCAGGTCAAATCGATGGACGAGGCGATCGAATGGATCCGCCGCGTGCCCAACACCGACGGTGCGCATCACGAGATCGAAATCCGCCAGGTCTTCGACGCGTCCGATTTCGGCGAGGCCTTCACGCCCGAGCTGCAGGAGCGCGAAGAGGCGATGCGCGCGCAGACCGGCCATTACGGCGAATCCCAGGCATAGTTGTTCCTGCCGTTCCCATGCCTAGAATGGCGGCGTGGGAACGGCGGAAACCTTGCGTGCGGTCGAGACGGTCTGGCGGATCGAATCCGCCAGGCTGATCGCGGGCCTGGCTCGCCTGACGCACGACCTCTCGCTGGCCGAGGAGCTCGCACAGGAAGCGCTCGAGGCGGCGCTGCGGCAATGGCCGGCGGAGGGCGTGCCGCGCAACCCCGGCGCCTGGCTGATGGCGGCGGGCAAGCGCCGGGCGATCGACGGCTTCCGCCGATCGCGCATGATCGAGCGCAAGCATCTGGAACTGGCAATCGACCTCGATCCGACGGACTCCTCGGCCGAGGCGGAAATCGAAGCGGCGATCGACGACGAGATCGGAGACGAGCTGCTCGCCCTGATCTTCACCGCCTGCCACCCGGTACTCTCGACCGAAGCGCGCGTCGCGCTCACCTTGCGGTTGATCGGGGGCCTGTCGACCGAGGAGATCGCCAGCGCCTTCCTCACCTCCGAGGCGACGATCGCCCAGCGTATCGTCCGCGCCAAAAAGGCGCTTGCCAAAGCGGGAGTGGCTTATGAGGTGCCGCGCGGGGCCAAGCGCGAGGCCCGCCTCTCCTCCGTGCTCGAAGTCCTCTACCTCATCTTCGGCGAGGGCTATGCACCGGCAGCCGAGGACGCCTGGACCAGGCCGGGCCTGTGCGACGAGGCGATGCGGCTCGGCAGGGTCCTCGCCGGTCTCGCGCCGGATGAGGCGGAGGTCTACGGGCTGCTTGCCCTGATGGAATTGCAGGCGTCGCGCCTCCCCACCCGCGCCGGGCCGGACGGCGTGCCGATTCTCCTGCTCGATCAGGACCGGTCGCGCTGGGACCGCATCCTGATCCAGCATGGCCTGAAAGCCCTGTCGGTCGCGGAAAACCTTGCCCCGTCAGGCCCTTATACGCTGCAGGCGGCCATCGCCGCCTGCCATGCCCGCGCCCTGACAGCGGAAGCGACCGACTGGGCGAGGATCGCCTCGCTCTATGACAGCCTGTATCGCGCGCTGCCCTCTCCGGTGGTGGACCTCAACCGCGCGGTCGCGAAGGCGATGGCGTTCGGGCCGGCCGTCGGCCTTGAACTGGTCGACGAGATTCTCGCCGACGGCACGCTCGACACCTATCATCTCGCCCATAGCGTTCGCGGCGAGTTCCTCACCCGACTGGGTCGTACCGACGAGGCACGCGGCGCGCTGCTCCAGGCCGCGGCCCTTGCACGTAGCGATCGGGAGAAAAAGCTGATGGAGGAGCGCGCCGCCGCGCTCGGTCAGGCGCGCGGTTTGCCCAGCGCCCCGGCGAAGAAGCGCGGCACCACGCCGTTGCGCTCCATCCAGTCCCAATATTCCCGGTAAGCCGGATCGGCCTTCAGGTGCCGCTCCTCGGTCCTGGCGCGCCAGTAATAGACGCCGCTCACCACCGAAATCAGGATCGTTGCCCGGCCGGCGTCAACGAAGCTCCCGGTCGACAGGAACGGGATGGTCGAAATCCACCAGAACAGATTCTTCGACAGATAGGCCGGGTGGCGCGAAAAGGCATAGGGCCCGTGAGTCAGGATGCCGCGGTGCGTCAGGTTCGAGAAGCGGAAGCCGAAGGCGATCGTCGCCCAGGCATAGATCGCGGTCAGCCCGACCAGCACCACGCCGACCAATGCCAGCAGGATCGGGTGACCGTCGAACCAGTGAGTCCAGTCGGCCGTGCCGGCGGTATAGTCGAGCGGGCCGCCATTGCTCATCAGGATGAAGGGCGGATAGCAGATCAGCGCCGCCATCCAGCCCGCCGCATAGGGATTGGCGGTGCGGATATGCGAATCGAGCGGCCGCATCGCCACGATATAGCCGACGGTCGCGAAGGCCACGTCGAGCACGAACATGAAGGTGATCAGCCAGTTGGCGAGCGCGACCGGATTGTGCAGCACCTGGCTGACATCGCCACGGATGAAATCGCCAAAGCCGCCGGGCACGATCGAGACCATGAAGGCGGTAAAGAAGCCCTTCACACCCCAGCTGCGCAGATGATTGTAGATCGCCTCGCGGTCGACCGGTTCCTTCAGGCCCATCAGCCAGGCGCCGAGCGACCAGCAGCCGTCCTTCGGCTCCACCGCATAACGATCGAGCAGGATGATGTACGGGATCGAGGCGACGAACAGCACGGGCGCCGCGGCTTCGAAGCACCACATGGCGAAGGCGAAATTACCCTCCCAATAGAAGCGCCCGGTGCCGTAGATCAGCGCGATGCCGCCCCATGTGAGCCACAGCCCGGCAAGCTTGGTCAGGCTGATATCGATCGTTTCGCGCCACGGCTTCGCATTCGCCCAGTCGAGGCCGGTGCTCGGATTGCGGTGGACCTTGTCGACGAACACCGACCAGATGATCATCGGCACACCGCAGGCCGCGACATTCATCAACGCCGCATAGGGCCCGTCCATGCCGAACCAGCGTGCCACCGCGACCCAGGCGAGCAGCCCGGCCAGCCCGGCCATGCCGACGCCGGTACTGACCGCCGATTTGGGGCGCGGATCGGCCTTGGCCGCCTGGGCGAGGGATTTGTCGTGGAACATCGGCCTGGGGATAGCGCGATAATGGTAAGCAAGCCGTGAAGGATGATGCGCTTGCGTGTGCGGGCGCTTGCCGGTAATTCGCCCCTCAGCGCGGGTATAGCACAATGGTAGTGCAGCAGCCTTCCAAGCTGAATACGCGGGTTCGATTCCCGCTACCCGCTCCAAAATTAACCCGCGCGGGATCA
This sequence comes from Sphingomonas bacterium, assembly GCF_028293085.1. Lineage (GTDB taxonomy): Bacteria > Pseudomonadota > Alphaproteobacteria > Sphingomonadales > Sphingomonadaceae > Sphingomonas. The sequence continues at coordinate 361 of NZ_JAQGLC010000264.1, read as the reverse complement.
GCATCCTATGGCCGCCACCACGCTTGCCGAGGCGAGGGCCGCGATCGTCGCGGTCGGGCGCTGGCTCGACGGCAAGGGCTGGGCCCCGGCCACCGCCGGCAATTATTCGATGCGTCTCGACGACGGCGCCTTCGCGGTGACGGTGTCGGGCAGGCACAAGGGGCGGCTGACCGAGGACGATGTGATGCGCGTCGATTCCGCCGGCCGCTCGCTCGACGGCAAGAAGCCCTCGGCCGAGACGGCGCTTCACCTCGCCCTCTATCGCGACTTTCCGGAGGCCGGCGCGGTGCTGCACAGCCATTCGCCCGCCGCGGTCGGCTTGAGCAGGGCCTTTCCCGCCGCCGCCCATGTGCTGGCCGGC